>NZ_CBBQHX010000006.1:0-173240 GCF_964946895.1 Stagnihabitans sp.
CCGATGACGAAATACCGGATCAGTGGAGTTGAGGCGGAGGATTATCTTCAGCGTCTTATGCTGCGGAATGTCAGGAAACATTCGGTTGGCGGGGTGCAATACTCGATTTGGTGCGATGATGCGGGCAAGGTGCTGGACGATGGCACCCTGTTCCGGCTTGGGCCGCAGGAGTTCCTGCTGTTCTGTCAGGAACGCCATCTGCCCTGGCTGCTGGATTCGGCGCAAGGCTTTGCTGTCCGGGTGCAGGATCAGACCCCCGAACTGGCCGGCCTTTCGCTGCAGGGGCCATTATCTGCGACCATTTTGGCCAAGGCGGGGCTTGCGGTCGCCAGCCTGAAGCCCTTCCGGCTGATCCAACTGCCAATGGGCACCGGTCAGGTGATGATCTCGCGCACCGGGTTCACCGGCGATCTGGGCTATGAACTGTGGGTGACGCCCGATCTGGCGATGACCCTGTGGGACCGGCTGATGGAGGCGGGTGCGCCCTATGGCCTGCGCCCGGCCGGCAGCGATGCGTTGAACATCGCCCGCATCGAGGCGGGGTTTCTGATCGCCACGATGGATTTCATTCCGGCGCATCATGCGCTGCGCGAAGATCGGGCGCGGTCGCCGTTTGAACTGGGCTTCGGCTGGATGGTGGATTTCGACAAGGGGCCGTTTACCGGGCGGCGGGCGCTGGTGACGGAACGCGAAACCGGCTCGCGGTGGGCGCGCGTGGGCTTGGACATTCCGGGCAATGTGGCGGCAGAAGGGGCGCTGTTGTACCATCGGCAGAAGCATGAGGTGGGCCATGTCACCTCGGCGGCGTGGTCGCCGATCACCAAACGCTCGATCGCTTTGGCGGAGGTTGAGGCGAGCCATGCGCGGGGCCATGATGTCTGGGTGGAAATCTATGCGGAGCGGGAATTGCAGTATGC
Source organism: Stagnihabitans sp. (assembly GCF_964946895.1). Lineage (NCBI taxonomy): Bacteria > Pseudomonadati > Pseudomonadota > Alphaproteobacteria > Rhodobacterales > Paracoccaceae > Stagnihabitans > Stagnihabitans sp. The sequence continues at coordinate 918 of NZ_CBBQHX010000006.1, forward strand.
CAAACTGATGCTGCCGGTGACCGTGGTCGAACGGCCCTTCTTCAACCCGGCCCGCAAGCGCGCCACACCCCCGGAGAGGTTCTGATGCTGACGTCGCCCCTCATGGACCATTGCCCCGAAAGCCTGCCGCGCGAGGCTTATCTGTCACCCGATTGGTATGCACGGGAACTGGCGACGGTCTGGGCAGGCAACTGGGTGCTGGTCGGGCGCATCGCGGATCTGCCCAAGGGGCGGATGCGCGCGGTGACGGTGGCGGGCGCGCCGGTGCTGATCTGCCGCGATGGCGCGGGCGCGGTGACGGCGTTCCACAACGTCTGCCGCCATCGCGGGGCAGAACTGTGCAAAGGCGAGCGCGACATGGCGCGGCTGATCACCTGCCCCTATCACGCCTGGGCCTATGCCACGGACGGACGGCTGGTCTCTGTCGCCCATGCCACACCGACGGCAGATTTTGCAAAGGAACAGAATGGCTTGCTTCCGGTTCCTCATCTGATCTGGAACGGGTTTGTGTTTGTTGGCCTGGCCGGTGATGGCCCTTTGCAGCCCGATGTGGGCCTGCAGGCGCTGGACAGCTGGCCGATGGACCAGCTTGTCACGGGCCACCGCAGCGAAAGGCTGCTCAACTGTAACTGGAAGGTCTTCTGGGAAAATTACTCCGAATGTCTGCACTGCCCCGGCATCCATCCGGAACTACGTGAGATGGTTCCGGTTTATGCCAATGGAATCATGGCGTTGGAGGAAGTTCCTGCACCAACGGAAAGCGGCACGCGGCTGCGGGACGGTGCCACGACCTGGACAGCCTCGGGCGCGCCCTGCGGGCCAGTGTTCCCCAACCTGACCGAGCGGCAAAAGCTGGTTGGTGCGAATTTCGTCACCCTTTGGCCGACCGGATATATCGTGGCCCATGTCGACTATGTCCGTTCGGTGCGGCTGGAGCCGGTCAGCCCGGCGCAAACCCGGCTGGTGGCTGAATGGCATTTCAGCCCGCAAACCCTTGCCCAACCCGGCTTTGACCCTGCCGCCGTGGCCAGCTTTGCCCAACTGGTGCTGGATCAAGACGGCGATGCGGCCGAGATGAACCAGCGCGGCTTTGCCTCTCCGGCGTTCCAGGCTGGTCGGCTGATGCCGCAGGAATATGAAATCCACCGTTTTCACCAATGGGTTCTGGCCCAGATGGAGGACAAATGAACGATCTGCCGTTTCGCACCATTCCGGTGCCCAATGAATGGGACAGGGGCGGGTTGCCGGCCTGGACCTACCACTCCGACGCGATGTTAGCCTTGGAACGGGAAGAGATTTTCCTGAAAACATGGCAGGTTGTGGGCCATACTTCAGACATTCCGGCACCGGGCGACTGGCTGTCGTTTGATATGTTGGGCGAGCGTGGGCTGGTGATGCGGGGGCAGGACGGCATCGTGCGCGCCTTCCACAACCTGTGTCGCCATCGCGGCGCGCGGGTGGTTGATGGGGCGCAGGGCCATTGCAAGGGTGCGATGGTCTGCCCCTTCCACGGTTGGGTCTACAACACCGACGGCACGCTGCGGGGCGCTGCGGTGCCCACCAGCTTCGGGGCCTTTGATCGAACCAAGTTCGGCCTGAAACCGATGGAGGTCGAGATCTTCCACGGCTTCATCTTCCTGCGCTTCCACCCCGGCCCGCAGCCCGCGGTGGCCGAACTGTTGGCGCCCTACGACGCCGATTTCGCCGCCTATGATCTGGAAAACGTGCTGCCGGTGCCAACGCCGGATTGGGCCACCGACCTGCCGGTGAACTGGAAATCGGTGCGCGATGTGGACAACGAGGGCTATCACGTCGCCATGGCGCACCCCGGCTTGCAGGACCTTTATGGCCGCACCTACCGCGACCACACGCTGGACGGCGGGCTTTCGGTCTCCTTGGGCTATTTCGGCGATGTGCCCGGGCGGCTGTGGTCGGTGCGCCATTACGTGAAGCTGGCACCCGAGGCGCCTGCGCTGCCCAAGCATCTGCAAAAGGCGTGGAGCTATTACGGTCTGTGGCCGAATGCGGTGTTTTCCTTCACCCCGGAGTCCGTTCAGTTCTATCAGGAAATCCCGATCAGCCCCGGTCTGACCCGTGTCACCGGGCGGCTGTACCGTCGCCCGAACGAGACGCGCGCCCAAAAGCTGGCGCGCTATCTGGCCTACCGCATCGACCGCGCGACATCGGAGGAAGATCAGCAACTGTCGATCTGGTCCAACGAGTCGATGAAATCGTCCGCCTTCGAAGGCTTCCATCTGTCTGACCTGGAATACGGCGTGCGCCGCCATCACGACGGCCTGCGCAGCCTTCTGCCGGTCATGACCCTGCCCGAAGCCCCGGAGGAGAAGCAAATCGCCGTGATCAATCAGGAAATGCTTGGCAGACGTGCTGCCATGACGCAGGCTTAGACAAAACAGGCCAAAGGCCACGACAACCGGGAGAGTGTCATGAAACTAACGCGTCGCCGCCTGCTGGCGGGAGCAGGGGCCGGCTTGGCCGCCCCTTGGGTGCGCCCATCCTTTGCCGGATCGGGCAGCCTGAACATCTACAACTGGTCCGATTACATCGGCGAGACGACAATCAATGACTTCCAGTCCGAAACCGGGATCAACGTGGTCTATGACCTGTACGCCTCGGCCGAAGAGATGCAGGCCAAGATGCTGGCCGGATCGACCGGATACGACGTGGTGATCCATTCCGGCATGGCGCTGCCGCAGTTCATCAAGGCCAACATCTACCAGAAGCTCGACAAGACCAAACTGAAGAATTTCGGCAACATGGACCCGGCGATCATGTCGATCGTCAATGGCTTTGACCCCGGCAACCAATATGGCGTGCCCTATATGTGGGGCTCGGTCGGGTTCACCTTCAACATGGACATGGTCAAGCAGCGTCTGCCCGGGGTGGATCTGTCCGACATGTCGGTGATCTTCAAACCCGAGAATGCCGCAAAGCTGGCCGATTGCGGCATTTCGCTGCTGGATAGCCCCACCGACATCGGTTTCATGGTGCTGTCTTGGCTGGGGATCGATCCGTCCAATGCCGGGCCGGATGACTATGCCAAGATGGTGGCGGCGTTCAAACCGATCCGCAAATACATCTCGACCTTCGACAATTCCAACTACCTGACCTCGTTGCCCAACAAGGAACTCTGTGTGGCCAACACCTGGTCGGGCGATTATTCGGTGGCCAAATCACGGGCCAAGGATGCCGGCGTGACGCTGGACCTGCAGTATTTCGTGCCCAAATCCGGGGTGCCGGCCTGGATCGACCTGTGGTGCCTGCCGACAGACGCCAAGAACGTCGACAACGCCTATACCTTCCTGGACTACATGATGCGGCCCGAGGTGATCGCCAAATGCACCGATTTCACCGGCTATGCCAATGCCAACAAGGCGGCAACGGCACTGGTCGACAAGGCAATCACCTCTGACCCGGCGATCTATCCCGATGCCGAGACCCTCAAGCGGATGTACACGCCCAAACCCCAGACCGAAGAGCAGGAACGCGACCTGACCCGGGCTTGGGCAGAGATCAAGGCAGGTTGAGGTGGCCGAAACTCTGGTGCGGATCGAGGGCGTGTCGAAGTCATTCGGCACGTTCCAGGCGGTGAAGAATGTCTCGCTGGAGGTGGCCAAGGGCGAGATCTTCTCGCTGCTGGGCGGCTCGGGCTGCGGCAAGACCACGTTGTTGCGGATGCTGGCGGGGTTTGAAGCGCCAACCTCTGGCAAGATCTTCATCGACGGGGTCGATATGGGGGCCGTGCCGCCATGGGAACGCCCGGTGCACATGATGTTCCAAAACTACGCCCTGTTTCCCCACATGTCGGTGGAAAAGAACGTGGGCTACGGGCTGAAGCATGAAAACATGACGGCGGCCGAACGGCAGGCCCGGGTGCGCGAGATGCTGGATCTGGTGCAGCTGACCCAGTTCGCAACACGCAAGCCGCACCAGATCTCTGGCGGGCAGCGGCAGCGGGTGGCCTTGGCGCGGGCCCTGGCCCGGCAACCGAAATTGTTGTTGCTGGACGAACCTTTGGCAGCACTTGATAAGAAACTGCGTGAACATACGCAGTTCGAGCTGATGTCGATTCAAGAACGCACCGGCGTTACCTTCATCGTGGTCACCCATGATCAGGAAGAGGCGATGACCCTGTCGGACCGCATCGCCGTGATGGATCATGGCGTGGTCAAACAGGTGGGCAAGCCGGGACTTGTCTATGAATTCCCCAATTCGAAATTCGTGGCGAATTTCCTTGGGTCGATCAACGCCTGGACGGCCGAGGTCTTAGCAATTGGTGATGTGATCACCGTCGATGTGCCCGCCCTCGGGCATCAGGTGCAGGCGCGGGCGGTTCCGGGGCTGGCGGTGGGACAGACCCTGTCGCTGGCGCTGCGGCCCGAGAAGATCACCATCCACCGCAGCCCGGTCGAGGGGCTGAACGTGATCGCCGGCGAGGTCAAGGATCTGGCCTATTTTGGCAAGGACAGCCTGTACCGCATCGCCCTGCCTTCGGGGCAGCTGGTGTCGGTGCACGCCGTCAACGCCAATCGCGGCGGCGAGGAGGAGCGGCTGGCGGATTGGTATGACAAGGTCTGGCTGACCTTTGCCCCCGCCTCTGCCATCCTTCTGGTGGAGTAGGCGATGTTGTCCCGCTGGTTCAACCGTCGCGGCTGGTCGGATATGGTGATCGGGCTGCCATATGTCTGGCTTTTGATCTTCTTCCTGATCCCGTTCCTGATCGTCGTCGCGATGAGCTTTGCCACCCGCACCTCGACAGCACCTCCCTTTGGCTTTGGCGGGGACAACCCGATCTTCAACCTGACGGGCTACGCGCGGCTGTTCACCGACGATCTTTATGTGCGCGCCTTCGTGACCTCGCTGGTCAATGCGGCGGTGGCGATGGTGCTGTGTCTGGCGGTGGGCTATCCGATGGCGCTTGGCCTGACGCGGGTCGAGAAGGGGTGGCGGAACATCCTGCTGATGCTGGTGATCTTGCCGTTCTGGACCTCGTTCCTGCTCAGGGTCTATGCGTGGATGGGGCTTATGGGGGCCAATTCCTGGTTCAACCGGCTCTTGACCGAAGGCTGGAACTGGCTGGTGCCGCTGGATTGGGCGGTGACTTCGGTTCCCCTGATGCACACCAATTTCGCGGTCGTGCTGGTCATGGTCTACACCTATCTGCCCTTCATGATCCTGCCCTTGTACGCCAATCTGGAACGGCTGGACCCGACGCTGGACGAGGCGGCGATGGACTTGGGCAGTCGCCCCTTCGCGGTGTTCCGTGATGTGACCCTGCCGCAATCGATTCCCGGGATCATCGCGGGCGGCATGCTGGTGTTCATCCCGGCGGCGGGCGAGCTGGTGATCCCGACGCTGGTGGGCGATGCCTCTTCGCCGATGATCGGGCGGGTGATTTCGGATGAATTCTCCTCGGCCCGCGATTGGCCGATGGCCTCTTCGGTGGCGGTGGCTTTGTTGATCCTGATGGTTGGCCCCATGATGATCTACAGCCATTTCGAGGCCCGCGCGCAGACCAAGGAGAAATCCGAATGAAGCGCCGCAGCCCGTTCCTGTTCACCATGCTGGGCTTCGGCTTTGCCTTCTTCTACATCCCGATCCTGTCGATGATCGTCTATTCCTTCAACGCCTCGCGCCTTGCGACAGTGTGGGGAGGCTTCTCGACCAAGTGGTACGGCACCCTGCTGTCGAACGCGCAGGTCGGGCAGGCGCTGCGGCTGTCGCTGGAAATCGCCATCATTTCCTCGACCTGTGCGACGATCCTGGGAACCATGGCCGGAATTGCCTTGGCGCGGTTTTCCAAGTTCCGGGGCCGGACGCTGTTTTCCGGGCTGGTGACGGCGCCCTTGATCATGCCAGAGGTGATCACCGGGATTTCATCCCTGATCTTCTTCATCCTGATGGCCCAGTATATCGGCTGGCCAGCCTCGCGCGGGTTCACCACGGTGACGCTGGCGCATATCACCTTCTCGATGGTGTTCGTGACCACCATCGTGCAGTCCCGCATGCTGTCAGCCGACCGCGCGATCGAAGAGGCGGCGATGGATCTGGGCAGTCGCCCATGGCAGGTGATGAAGGACGTGACCTTGCCGGTGATTTCCCCGGCGATCCTGTCAGGTTGGCTCTTGGCCTTCACGATTTCGATGGACGATGTGGTGATCACCAACTTCACCACCGGGCCGGGGACAACGACGCTGCCGATCATGATCTGGTCCAAGGTCAAGTTGGGCGTCACCCCCGATATCAATGCGCTGGCCACGCTGATCGTGCTGGCCGTCGGGCTTTGCGTGTTGACGGCAGGGGTCTTGATGAACCGGGCCGAGATCAAGCGCGAACGGGACCGGCGGCTGGCTTACAGGGCGAACGAATGAGCGATATATCCCTTCCCCTTGGTGCCAAGGGGTCCGGTCGTGCCCGCTATGCGGCGGCGATGGAGTTGTACCAAAGTGGCAAGATCAGCCCGCAGGTGCTTGAAATCTATCGCATAGCCTCGGCTTTGGATGGGCAGGACCCCGAGCCGATGCTGGCCGAACTGGGGCTTGCGGCGGTGGAGGCTGCGGCCTCGCCCGAGGAAATCTTCCGCCGTCTGATCGAGGAAGCCGACCGCTATCTGGCGAGCCTGCCCGGCCCCGGCGTGGCCGAGGTGCGGGCTGGCCTCAACCGCTGGCGCGGCGGTCTGGTCATTCTGCGCCCCACGCCGCATCCGGTGATTGCCGCCCATCTGGGCGACGCCTTGGCCGAGGTTGCCAAGACCCATCTGGCCTTGGCGCAGGCCATTGCGGCGGCGGCACCCTACCTGACATGGCACCCCTATGACTCCTACCCGGTGGAGATGATTGGCGAGGCTTTTGCGAACGGCCAAGCCTATGCCTCGCTGATCGGGGAAGACGCCACCATTCCGGCCAAGGAGTACGACCTTGGCATCTTCCTGATCGCGCCCCACCTTCTATACCGCGACCACCACCACGCCGCGCCAGAGCTTTACGCCCCCCTCACCGGCCCCCATGGCTGGCGTTTCGGCCCCGGTACCGCGCTGACGGTGAAGCAAGCCCATGTCCCGGTCTGGAACGACCCCTTTCGGGTCCACATGACCAAGGTCGGCCCGGTGCCTTTCCTCGCCCTGTTTGGCTGGACGGCGGATGTGCGGGAAATCGCCATTGTGATCCCCGCCGACGATTGGGCGGAATTGGAAGCTTTGCGCCTTGGCTAGGTCAATAGGCTTGGCGCGAGCGGGGCGGGCCGAGCGAGAACTCGCGAAACTCCACCGCCAGCCCGGCGCGGCTGGGCGAACAGGCGGCGGGGCCGGCGGTGACGGTCAGATCCGGCGGGAAATACGCAAGGCGGAACATCATCCAATCCTCGCGCAAGCGGTATTGCACCCAGATCGCATCTCCGACCCGCGTCAGACGCAGGCCCAGATAGCCCGAGAAGCCCGGCAGGGGCATCTGCGACCAATCGGATTTTTCGTTGGTGACCACGGTCGCGAGATAGGGCCTGCCGCCGACATATTCGATGCCGGCCTTGATCCAATGTGCCGCATCGGCGCGGAGCATCAGGCCAGCCTGATCATATTGCGCCTGATACTCGGCGGCAAAACAGACCTCGACCGAAAAGTCCGGCGGGGTCGGGGCAAGATAGGCGTGGCCATTGTCATGGCGAAAGCCATAGTAGGTGTCGCGCCAGAAATCGCCCTGATCGCCGGTCACAAGGTTCAGCGTGCTTGCATCGCGGGTCACGAAGGGCGGCGGGTTCAGCCAGGTCATGCCATCAGGCCACATTGTCTTTCTCCCATGGGGTGGGGCCAGAATGACCGCTGACCGGCTGTTGATCAACGGCGATATCCGCACGATGGACCCCGCCCTGCCCCGAACGGATGCGATCTTGCTGCGCGCGGGCAAGGTGGCCGCGCTGGGAGAGGATGCGAAAGCCTCGGGTCTTCGGGGCGAGGATCTGGGCGGGCGGCTGGTGCTGCCGGGGTTTCAGGACGCGCATATCCACCTGCTGAACGGCGGCACCGATCAGGTCGAGACCGCACAGCTGTACGACGCCACAACGATCCCGGACTTGCAGGCCGCCTTGGGCAAACATGCGGCGGCTTGGACCGGTGAGATGGTCTGGGGCGCAGGCTGGCAATGTGGCTTTTTTGGCGACACCTCCCTGACGGCGGCGGTGCTGGACGCGGTGGTGCCTGACCGGCCCTGCCTGATCTACGATGGCAACTTCCACAACGCCTGCCTGAATTCCGTGGCTTTGGCGCGCGTGGGTGTCGGTGATGACACGCCGGACCCGCCCAACGGCCATATCGTGCGGCGAGATGGCAGGGCCACGGGCATGCTGCACGAAGAGGCGATCAACTGGGCTACCCGGCGCCTGCCGCGCAGCAGCGATGACACCTTGCGGGCGGGCCTGCGCGCCGGTCAGGCGCTGGCCAACCGGCATGGCATCACCGGCGTGATCGACCCGTGGATCCTGTCGCACCACGCCCGCATCTATGCGGCGGCCGCGACGGCGGGGGAGCTGACGCTGCGGGTGGCCGGTGCCATGCTGGTGACCAAGGCGGATAGCGTTGCCACCGCCACCTCACGCCTTGTGGCGCTGCGGGGCGCGCATCCGGGGCCGCTGTTCCACCTCAACGCGGCCAAGTTCTTTCTGGATGGCGGGCTGGAGAATCGCACGGCGGCGATGCTGGCCCCCTACGCCGATGCCAAAGGCGGCAACGCGCCCCTGATGTTCGCGCCAGAGCAGATCGCGGCGCTGTTCACCGCGCTGGATGCGCTGCGCTTTCAAATCCATGTGCACTGCATCGGCGACGCCGCCACCCGCGCCGCACTCGACGGGTTTGAGGCGGCGCGTCAGGCCAATGGCGTCTGGCCCAGCCTGCACCAGATCGCCCATGTCGAGGTGGTGGACCCTGCCGATCTGCCGCGGTTTGCCGCCTTGGGGGTGATGGCCAACCTGCAGCCCTATTGGGCAAGCCATGACCCGGTGATCCCCGATGACACGATGGCGATGATCGGCGAGGGCAGAGGCCCCTTCACCTACCCGTTCCGCAGCCTGATCGACGCGGGGGCCCCGTTCTGCATCACCTCGGACTGGGCGGTGACGACGCTGAACCCCTTCGCCATCATCGGCACCGCCGTCACCCGTGAACCGCCCCGCGCCCGGGGCAGGGCCGCGCCGTTCTACCCCGAACAGCGGATGCGCGTGGCCGAGGCCGTGCTGGGCTATACGCGCAACGCCGCCGCGGCCTGCTGGCGCGGGCATTTTACCGGCCAGCTGTCGTCCGGCTTCTCTGCCGATCTGATCGTGCTGGACCGCGACATCTTCTCCTGCGATCCTTATGCGATTGCTGAAACCCAGGTCTGTGAAATGCTGTTCATGGGCCAAACCGTCCATCAAGCCTGAAGGAACCCCGATGCGCGACATCACTGCCGAGGACCGCAAGGTCGCCAATATCCACACGGCCCCCTTCGTGCCCTTCGTCTATCCCGACGGCGAGGCCTTGGGCGATGCTGTTCTGCAATTGAACCCTGACGAAGCCTTGGGCACCGGCTTTCACGTCTACCGCATGCCTGCCGGCATGACGACGCGCGGCCACCGCCACAACGGCCACGAACAGTTCCTGATTCTGGAGGGCGAGCTGCACGAGCCCGATGGCACGATCCTGAAGGCGGGCGATCTGGTGTTCTACCGGGACGGGTCCGAACACAATTCCTACACCCCGCATGGCTGCCTTTTGGCAGTGCATATCGCCGGGCCAGAGTTCGCGGTGGACTGAACGCGCCGTGGACAGAGTTCGCCAAGGCGTGAGGCTGAGGTCTTGCCTTGGCCCGAAAGGGGCGCTATGACACCCGAACCTTGACGGCGGCGAGTTGGCGGAGAGGTTACGTACCGGATTGCAAATCCGTGTAGACCGGTTCGATTCCGGTACTCGCCTCCACCCATCCCCTAGAGATATTTGTGAAACGCCAAGGCGGTCAGGCAGACAGCCCAGGTCAGGATGACCCCCCGCACCCAGGTGGCGGGCAGGCGTTTGGCGACACGGACGGCGATATAGCCGCCGGCAATCGCGCCGCACATCATGATCAGCGAGGGTCCCCAGCGGATGATGCCGGACCCGATGAAGATCGCGATGGCCACAAGGCTGGACACGGCGGTGGTGATGTTGCGCACCGAATTGCCCTGATGGATCGTCATGGTGGAAAAGACGCCGTAAATGGCGAACAGGATGATCCCCATGCCAAGGCCGAAATAGCCGGCGTAGACATAGACGCAGAATTCAAGCGTCAGTTGTAGCCAGGTCCAGTGGTCGCGGTTGAAGGTGGGATGGGATTCGACGGCGGCCTTGATCCGGGGGCCGATGGCGAAAGAGGTGGTGGCGAACAAGAGAAGCCAAGGTATCGCCGACTGAAACGACGCCTGCCCGGTGTGGGTCAGGATCTCGGACCCGATCAGCCCGCCAAAGGCCGACAAGGCCAGCCTGAGGCCGAGGTTTTTCTTCATCGTGGCGAGTTCCTTGCGGTAAACCCAGGTGCCGACGATGTTGGCGGGCAGCACGGCTACGAAGTTGGAGGCGTTGGCCTCGACCTCTGTCATCCCCGCCGCCAACAGCAGGGGGAAGGTCATGAACCCGGCGCCTCCGGCGATGACATTGATCACACCGGCCAGAAGGCCGCCGAAAAACAGCAGAATTGCTTCGTGGATCGCCATGGTCCCCCCGGATTTGCGCGCGCACCATGGGACTGCGGTCTGCCGGGGGCAAGCCCTGCCCTTTGCAAATGCCCGGGATGCGGGTCTACTGGGCCTTCATCGCAGCGATTCCCGAGGACGCCATGGATTCCACCGAACTGCTACGCCACGCCCCGTTTTCGCTGGATCAGGCGGCGATTGACTGGGTCACGGCCACCAAGGCCGCGTTGACCGATGCGGAAAAGGTCGGGCAGTTGTTCGTGTTCCACTCGATGGGCCAGGATCCAGGGGAGTTGGCGGCTTTGGCCCGGTTGAAGCCTGCCGGGATCACGCGGAACTTCTCGTCCGATCTGGAGTATGAGGCCGGGTTCATCGACGCGGCACAGGCGGCGGCGTCTGTGCCGCTGTTCGTCTCGGCCGATCTGGAGGGCAGCCGGATGTCGCTTGCGGTGGGGACAGAGGTGCCCAACCCGCTGGCCTTGGCGGCGGTGAATGATCTGGCGGCTTCGACCACCATCTCCACCATCATGGCCGAAGAGGCGCGGGCGATCGGCATCAACTGGTCTTTCACCCCGGTCATCGACATCAACCAAGCCTTCCGCAGCGCCATCGTGGCAACCCGCGGCTTTGGCTCCTCGGTTGAGGTGATCGAGCAGCAGGCCTTGGTGCAGATTGCGGCATTTCAGGCGGCGGGGGTGGCGGCGACGGTCAAGCACTGGCCCGGCGAGGGCTACGACGACCGCGACCAGCATCTGGTGACCACGATCAACCCGCTGTCGAAAGACGCATGGGAGGCGAGCTTTGGCCGCCTGTACCGGGCGGCGATTGCCAAGGGTGTGATGTCGGTGATGTCGGCGCATATCGCCCTGCCCTCGTATATTCTGGCGCAAAACCCCGAGGCCGGGGTCGAGGCCTATCGGCCCGCTGCCGTGTCCAAGGCGCTGAACCTTGACCTGTTGCGCGGCGAACTGGGTTTCAACGGCCTGATCGTGTCGGATGCCACGCCGATGGCGGGCTTCGGCGCCTGGGCCCCGCGCAGCGAAATGCTGCCCGAGGTGATTGAGAACGGCTGTGACATCATCCTGTTCTCTCGCGATGCCGAGGCGGATGTGGCGCTGATCACGGCGGCGGTGGCGGATGGACGGATCAGCGCGGCGCGGCTGGATGAAGCCCTGACGCGGGTTCTGGGGCTGAAGGCTTGGGCGGGGCTGCACAAGGGGGCCGGCAAGGTCAACCGGGCCGCTTTGGCGCGGGCGGAGAACCGGCAGGCCGCGCTGGCGGTGACGCAGCGCGCGCCGACGCTGGTCAAGGATGTGCAGGGACTGCTGCCGCTGTCGCCTGCCCGGCACAAGCGGGTGCTGGTGGTCACCTCGGGCATCGTGGTGCCGTTCTTTCCGCAGCCGATCCCCTTTGATTTGCCCGACATGCTGAAGGCGGAAGGCTTTGAGGTGACGCTGCACACGCCCGGGATGGTCCCGAAGGCCGAGGACTATGACCTGATGCTGTATCTGTTCGGCGAGGAAACCCTGCTGACGCGCGGCCGCATCTTCCTGGACTGGCTGAAGATCACCGGCCATTTCGGCGCGGCGATGGCGCGGCATTGGCACGAGATTCCGACGCTGATGGTGTCGTTCGGCTATCCCTATTACCTCTACGATGCGCCGCGCGCGCCGGCTTATGTGAACGCCTATGCCACGATGCCGTCGATGCAGCAGGCGGTGGTGGAATGTCTGCTGGGCCGTGCCGCGTGGAACCCCAACAGCCCGGTCGATGCCTTCTGCGGGCTGCCGGATGCGCGGTATTAGGCGGCCAACCAATCGAAGATCTGCGCCAGACACAGGGCGCCGTAATCGGCATTCATATGGCCGTTTTGCGGCTTCACCCCTTCGGTGATCAGGATCGGGGCCTGCGAATAGGCGTCCTTGGTCAGGCCGGATGCCGCGAGGCTGGCATCCGGCACGCCCAACAAGGTGCCACCCAGTCCGGCGACGCTGCAACCAAGGGCTGCGTCGGTCAGGGCCAGGGCGGCACGCAGGCCGGTGGTATCTTCGCCCAAAGCCTTGAAGAACGGGTCTTTCGTCCGCGTCACGACGGCAGTTTCGCTCAACCGAGGGGCGAGACAGAGCCCAACCTTGCACCAGGGCGACAGGTCCTTGATCCGCCCGGTGGGCAGATGGCTTAGGCCGATGGCGTGCGAAAACGCCAGATAGGCGGCCTGGGACATGCGGGGACGATCCAGCGGCGCCTCGCGGATATCGTCGATCCTGTGTGCTGCCAAAAGACGCAGGATGTCATGGGTCCGCAGGCAACCTGCAATCAGCACATGGCTGTAATCGGACAGGTTGCGCACGGTGGCACCGTTGATCTCACGCGTCATCGGGATCATCTTGGCCGGCACTAGGCTTTCGTCCAACAGGCCAAAACGCCCGTCAGAGGCGGTCAGGAAATGTGGGAAGTAGTCGGCGGCGATGTTCAGGAAATCGACCTCAAGTCCCAAGGGCCGGTCCGTCATGCCATTCCACGCCACCCGCATCGCCCCAGCATGCGAGTTGCCGGTGATCAGCAGCCGCCTCATCTTTGCAGCCCCTCAAGCAAGGCCTCTTCGCAGGCGAGTGCGGCTTCGGCGTCTGCCGCGCCGGGCGGGGCTGGCGTTTGCAAGGCTGTGTCAAACCCATGGGCATGCAGGAACATCGACATGGCGGCGGCGACACCCTGTTTTGTGACCGACCGTTTGTTCGTCTCGAAATACACGCCGCGGTTGTTGGCTGAGGTGATGATTTCGTAGGACGGGAAGTAATCCACGTTCGGGAAGGTATCGGCCAATTCCCCGCAGACGGCCCGCAGAACGGCCTTGGACTGCGCCGTTGCCACCTCGACATGTTTGCCAGAGGCGGTGGCCGTCAGCGGAACCGGCGAGACGGTCACGACAAAGCGCATGCCCGAGGGTTTCAGCGCCATCATCTTGCGGCGAAAGGCTTTGAAGTCATTCAGGATCTCGTTGAACGTATAGTTCCTGAACTGAAAGACCTGTGGATCGTAATCGCCTGCCAGCGTGCCGGGGGCGGTGGGATAGACGGTACCGGTGGCCTTGTGAACCCAAGCCTCGGTCAGGCCGAAGGTGAAGACAAAGACATCTGCAGCGCCAAAGGCCCGGCGCACGGCGTCAAGATGCTGGTCCCGGTGCTGGCGCACCAGATCGGCCGAGGGCAGGCCATCCGGTTCGACATTGGGGCGGAATGCATCATGAAAGCGCCCATCCTTCTGCCAGATCGGCGCAGCGGGCACCACCTCGCCGGTCGCTTCATCCCAAAGCTGCACAAGTTGGCGGGCGGTGTAGATGTTGCCGTAGCGGGCGGAATAGAGGCCATAGCCAAAGCGCGTCAAAAGATCGTCTGGGACGCCTGCGGGTCCGGGTTCTGCATCCAGCACGTTGCACCCTGCCGCGCGCAGGCTGCGCCCGATGTGCTGGGCAAAGCAGGAACCCGCCGTCACGATCACAGCCCGTTTGCGGATCTGGAATTTCGCCTTGTAAAGCGCGCCCGGATCAAGGGGCGACCTTTCGCCCACGGCGCTGCGCCAGAAGGCGGAGTCGGGCAAATTGTCATAGGGCGAAGGCATTCCGCCGCTCCAATGCAAACCAGCATGGCCGAACTAGATCACAGAGCCAGTCCGCATGCCATCCAAAACGATCAGACCGAAACCTCGGCCCTGAGCACGTCTTGCGTGATCTGGGCACGGCTGCCCTGCAGGGCCACCGCGCCCCGGCGCAGAACGTAGAACTGATCGGCAAGGCCATAGGCGAAGTCGAAATACTGCTCGACCAGGATGATGGCGATGTCGCCCTTGGATTTCAGGTAAGTGATGACGCGGCCGATCTGCTGGATGATGTTGGGCTGGATGCCCTCGGTCGGCTCATCCAGCAACAGGACGCGTGGCCGCATGATCATGGCGCGGGCAATGGCAAGCTGCTGTTGCTGACCGCCCGAAAGGTCGCCGCCGCGACGGCGGGTCATGTCTTTCAGGACCGGGAACAGGTCGTAGATTTCGTCCGGCACCTTGTGATCTGCCTTGGGCAGGACGGCGTAGGCGGTCTCCAGATTTTCCCTCACCGTCAGCAGCGGGAAGATCATCCGGCCCTGCGGGACGACCGAAACCCCTCGGCTGGCCATGTCCTGCGGGCGCAGGCGGCCAAGGGTCTCGCCGTTCAGGATGACCTCGCCACCCGAGCGCATGTGCGTGCCCGCCAGCGCCTTGAGGAACGAGGTCTTGCCCACCCCGTTGGTGCCCATGATGCAGGTCACCTCTCCGACTTTGGCGGTAAAATCAATGCCATGCAGGATCTGGCTTCCGCCGTAATGCAGGGTCAGAGCTTTGGTTTCGATCATTGGCGCAATCCTTCAGCCGCGGCCCAGATAAACTTCGATGACGGCAGGATTCTTGGTCACATGGTCCAGCGTGCCTTCGGCCAGAACCGAACCTTCGTGCAGAACCGTCACCCGGCAGTCGAGGCGGCGGACAAAGTCCATGTCGTGTTCGACAACCACGACAGCTCGGGACTTCGCGATCTCGACCAGCATGGCCGTGGTCAGTTCGCGCTCGGCCAGCGTCATGCCGGCGGCGGGTTCATCCACCAGCAGCAGGCGGGGTTCCTGCGCCAGCAGCATGGCGATTTCCAGCCATTGTTTCTGACCATGAGACAGTTCGCCCGCCTTGCGCGGCAAGGCATCCGTCAGGCCGACCTGTGCGGCCAAAGCCTCCACCCGTTTGCGGCCTTCGCCGGTCAGGGCGAACCGCAGGGCGGCGAAGGGGCTGCGCGGGGATTTCAGCGCGAGGACGAGGTTTTCGGCAACCGACTGGTCTTCAAACACCGTCGGGCGCTGGAACTTGCGGCCGACGCCGGCGCGGGCGATAGCGGCCTCGGACAGTTTCAAGAGCGATTGCCCCTTTTCACCGAAGGTGACGGTGCCGGCGTTGGGTTTGGTCTTGCCGGTGACGATGTCCATGAAGGTGGTCTTGCCCGCGCCATTCGGGCCGATGATGGCACGCAACTCGGCCGGGCCGATACTGAACGACAGGTTGTTGATCGCCTTGAAGCCGTCAAAGCTGACCGAAACGCCGGAGACTTCGAGAAGCGCGCTCATTCCACGGCCTCCTGTTCCTGCAGGCTGCCGTCATCGGGGCCAAGGGGCGCTCCCTTGCGGTCGGGTGTGTGCAGACCCTGAACGCGGTCAAACAGGCCGCCAATGCCCTTGGGGGCCCAGAGGGTTACGCCGACGAAAGACAGACCCAGAAGCACCTGCCACCAATCAACCCAGTCGATGGTGTAAAAGCCCAATGGGATGGAAGGCGCGCGGCCCCCGGTGAACCAGCTTGAGAGCAGGGATACGAAAGCGGCACCGATAACCGAGCCGTAAAGTCGCCCCCTGCCCCCGATGGCGACCCAGACGGCAAGGTAGATCGACGCGATTGGGGCCAGTTCGGCGGGGTTGATGATGCCGGCTTGCGGGTAATACAGCGCTCCGGCGAGGCCGCAGATCACGGCGGTGATGGTGAAGACGAACAGCTTGTAACCCTCGACCGGGTAGCCAAGGAAGCGAACCCGCGCCTCGTCATCGCGGATGGCGCGGATGACGGACCCGAATTTACCGGAGACGACCCAGCTTAGGAGGATGTAGGCGAGGGCCAACGCGACGGCGGAAGCCCAGAAGAACCAGATCGACAGCAGGTCTTGCGAGGTCGCGGCAAGGCCCGGCAGGTTTTGCAGGCCAGAGAGGCCATTGTTGCCGCGCAGGCCGCTGTCGTTCTGGAACAGGTACAGCGACAGGGCGAGGGTCATGGCTTGGGTCAGGATCGAGAGGTAGACGCCCGTGACGCGGCTGCGGAAGGCCAGCCAACCGAACACATAGGCGAGGACGCCGGGGACCAGCACAACGAGGGCCAGTTGCGCGGGGAGCGAATGCGCAAAACTCCAGATCACCGGAATATCCGACCCGCCGACCACGCCGAAAATCTGGGTGCCGACGCCCTTGGCAATCTCTTCCGCCGTGGCGGGGATCGGGCCGGAGGCAAGAGACTGGACGACGATGTCCTCGGTCCGGGCATACATGAGCCACTGGCCGATCATGTAGCCCCCCAAGGCGAAGAACGCCATGTGGCCAAGCGACAGGATGCCGGTGTAGCCCCAGACGATGTCCATCGCGAGGGCCGCAAGGCAGAGGCAGAGGGTTTTGCCAAGCGTTTTCACGAAGGAGGTCGACATCGCGCCCATGCCGAAAGCGGGGCTGAGGGCGGTGACGGCGACGCTCAGGACGATGAGGGCGAGAAGGAACCACAGCACGGACGGGTTGCGGGCCAGAAAGCCCCTCGGCGTGAAGGTGGCCGACGCGCGGGGGCCAGCCCCCGCACCCCCGGGATATTTGGACCTGGATGAATGGGAAACAGAGGGCGTGGTTTCGGTCATGTCAGTCCCCTGCTGCCCGGCCCTTGAGGGCGATGATGCCGCGCGGGCGGAATTGGATGAAAAGGATGATGAAGAGGATCATATAGGTTTGGGCGGCCAGCGTGTTGGAGGGGTTCAGCCACTCGATCGCTTTTTGCAGGCCGCCGATCATGGTGGCCCCGGCCAAGGCGCCCCAGATGTTGCCGACGCCGCCGACGACGACCGTCATGAACGACTGCACGATGTAGTCGGTGCCGAGTTCGGAGGTGACCTTGGCAAAGAGGCCGATGGCAACCCCGGCGATACCAGCGATGCCGGAGCCCAAGCCGAAGGTCAGCATGTTGATCCGGTCGGGGTTGATGCCCATGGAAGCGGCCATCGCCGGGTTCTGCGTGACGGCGCGGACTTCCAAGCCAAGCCGCGTGCGCTTCATCATGTAGAGGAAGAAGGCGAGGAACAGCGCGGCCAGCGCGATGATGGCAAGCCGAATGTAGCTGATCGAGACCACGTCGTTGAAGGTCAGCGCCCCGCCAAGCCAATCGGGCGAGGTCAGCGGGCGGGCTTGGGTGCCGAAGATGTTCTTGAAAAGCTGCTGCAGGGCGATGGATATCCCGAAGGTGGCGAGCAGGGTTTCCAGTGGGCGTTTGTAGAGGTGGCGGATCACCAGCCGTTCCATCGCGACACCGGCCGCGAAGGTCACGGCAAAGGCGAGGGGGAAGGCCACGACCAGCGAAGCCGTGTAGCCGGGGACGATTTGCTGGACGACATAACCGGTATAGGCGCCCATCGTGATGAACTCGCCATGGGCCATGTTGATCACGCCCATCACGCCGAAGGTGATGGCAAGGCCAATGGCGGCGAGGAAGTAGATGGCGGCGAGCGACAGGCCGTCGAGCCCGAGGTCGGCGACCTGCATGGCTCCCACTTTCAGGGAAATCCTGTCGAGGGCGGCTTGGGCCGCGCTGGTGATCGCGGGATCAGCCTCGGTATAGACATCGTAGAAGCGGTGGGCGGTGATGGCGGCGGCCACTTCATCGTCGGTCGCAGCGGGGGGAACTTTTCCGGCGGTTTCCAGCACAGTGTAGGCGCGGTCGCGCATCGTCTGGTCAGAGAGCTGGGCAACGGGGATGCCAGCGACCGTGCCGTTCTCGATATGGGCCGCGAGGGCCTTTTCCTGATCGTCATGGGTGATGCGGGCGGGGGCAGAGCCGTCTGCGACCAGAAGGTCATAGGCTTCGACGGCGGTCAGATCGCGGCCGGGTTTGATTTCGCGGGCGATGTTCTTGCCCTCGACAGCGCCAGAGGCGGCAAGCCGGGTGGTGGCCAGCAGCGGCGTCAGCGCGGCGCGCAGATCAAGGCCGGTGTCGGCGCCGAAGCTTTCCATCGCCTTGACGCGGGCGGCGGTGTCGGCATCGAAGCGCAGGGTCAGCAGGCGTTCGAGCCGTTCCTTTTGCGCCTTGAGCGTCGGGTCGGTTTCGCTGTCGATTGCGGCGCGCAGGGGGGCCAGGCTTTCAGCGTTGGGGTCTTGTGCGATCGACGTCAGGGCGGCTGTGCGCTTGGCGGGGTCGGGGTCGGAGAGGGTGAACTGCACCAGCGCCGAGGAGATCAGGCCACGCACACCGGCGTTGGGTTTCAGCTCGGTGACGTCTTCCTTGGCGGCGGTGCCGGCGGCGGCGCCGGTCAGATCCGTCAAGGCGTAGCCTGCGGGATCGGGGGAAAGGAAGAAGAAGGCCTTGTCGGACTTGCGTTCGCCCAAGGCCTTGTTGCCCCAGGCCTCCAGCAGCTTGGCGGCCATCGGGTCACCCGAGGCGGCCAATTCGGCGATCACCGGACCGATGGTGGTGCGCGATGGTTTCTCGATATCGGCGGCATGGGCCGTGACGATCTGCGCCACCGTATCAGCAGCGGCAGGCAAGCACAGGCAGGCCATAGCAAGACCCAGAAGGAAAGCGCGCATGGGGGGAACCGGGTTCTGGGGGGTGGAGGGGCCGGGTTGGCCCCTCCGATCCGCTTAGTAGTTGGACTTCAGTTGCACACAGGTCTTGGTGTTCTTGTTGTACATGCCGCACTTCAAGGTCTTCCAATCCGATTCCAGCACGGCCGATTCCGGCAGGTAGTCGGTCCAGGCGTCGCCGGGGACCGGGTCGGTCTGGCTGATGATGTCGAACTGGCCGTCGGCCTTGATCTCGCCGATCAGAACCGGCTTGGTCAGGTGGTGGTTTGGCAAGAGTTCAGCCGTGCCGCCGGTCAGGTTGGGGAACTTCTGGCCGATCAAGGCGTCAAGCACCGGATCGACGTCGACGGTACCGGCTTGGGTGACCGCATTCACCCACATGTTGAAGCCGATGTAATGGGCTTCCATCGGGTCATTGGTGGTGCGCTTGTCGTTCTTGGTGTAGGCGTGCCATTCTTTGATCCAGGCCGCGTTGGCCGGGGTGTCCGCACTTTCGAAATAGTTCCAAGCGGCGAGATGGCCGACAAGGTTGGTGGTGTCCAGACCCGACAGTTCCTCTTCGCCGACCGAGAAGGCGCAGACGGGCAGCTTGTCAGCCTTGATGCCGGCAGCAGCGAGTTCCTTGTAGAAGCCGATGTTGGCGTCGCCATTGATGGTGGACAGCACGCCGACCTTCTTGCCATCGGCGCCAAGCGCCACGACGTCGGACACGATCTTGGCCCAGTCGGACTGGCCGAAGGGCGTGTAGTTGACGAAGATGTCTTCTTTCGGGATGCCCTTGGAGATCAGGTAGGCCTCAAGGATCTTGTTGGTGGTGCGCGGGTAGACATAGTCGGTGCCCAGAAGCGCGAATTTCTGGATGCCCAGTTCCTTCAGGTAATAGTCGGTCGCAGGAATTGCCTGCTGGTTCGGGGCGGCACCGGTGTAGATGACGTTCTTGGAGGATTCCTCGCCCTCATACTGGACGGGGTAGAACATCAGGCCGTTCAGCTCTTCCAGAACCGGCAGCACGGATTTGCGCGACACCGAAGTCCAGCAGCCGAAGATCGCCGCGACCTTGTCAACCGTCAGCAGCTCACGCGCCTTTTCGGCAAAGAGCGGCCAGTCGGAGGCGGGGTCGACCACGACAGCTTCCAGCTTCTTGCCCAACACGCCGCCCTTGGCGTTTTGCGCGTCGATCAGCATCAGCATGGTGTCCTTCAGCGTGGTTTCCGAAATCGCCATCGTGCCTGACAGCGAGTGCAGGATGCCGATCTTGATCGTGTCATCGGCGGCAAAGACGCGGGTGGTCATCAGCGGAGCGGCGAAGGCGGCGACACCCCCGGCAAGCAGCGAGCGACGTGTCAGTTTCATGGTTCAAGTCCCCTGTCAGCGCTGCCTTGAGCCCTTCCCAAACGGGAACGAACCGCTCATACTGAGCTGGCAGCTTTTGGTTGCACCCGTGCGGTGGTGATCGGCTTCCAACACGTGTCGCCACCGCACAATTCCCTCTCGAAGGTCTCCCCGAGCTAGGACAGGTGGCGATATCCCGCCGATCCGCGCAATGCGCACGAAAGTCGGAGGGCCATTGACGCGAGGGGAAGCGGGCTTTTGCCCCTTAATTGAGCAAAATTTCGCGCTGCAGTGCAGAAAACGAGCATGTGATGCGGCAGCGGGCCGCTCGGCTGGCGAAATCGGCGTTGAAAGCGTCGGAATCAGGCAAGGCGTCAAAGGAATGCCCCTATGGCGGCCCCAGGGGCCAGCCCCGGACCCCGGAGTATTTCCTGTCTGTATTCAAAACATCTGACGTACAGTTTCCTTAAGTCTGACAGTAGCCACCGATATCTAGGATTTGCCGGTAGCACGTAGGATTTGCTGAAAGCGTCACTGGGCCTTGGCGCCGTCGTGCCGATTGCGCCACCATCGTTGCACGGCGGAGGCACTGGTTTGGCGGTCGGGCGAGAAGTGCGTTTTCACCTCGCCGATGATCTCGGCATAGGTATGCAGGCCTATTCGCTTCAGGATGAAAGCCTCAAGTTCCGGGTTGCCTTCGATCTTGCCGAGCCGTCCGCTGCGATGGGCGCGACGGTGTGCGGCGAAGATTTCCACACGCGTTTGAAGCGGGTTTGAAGGCGGTTCGAACGGGGCTTTAACAGGCGTTGAAAGGCTGTCGTGGATGGCGGCCGCGATGGCGGTCAGCTCTGCCAGGGCCTCGCCCAGGTGATCACTGGCGGCGATGGCGCGGGCAGTCAGATCCGCATTGCGGGAATCGGTTGTCACTGGTTATTGTCCCTTCTGGCAGGCGTGACACGGTAACATTCTCCCGGCCGTGGCACGGTCCCTCGACCGGAGCGCCATGCGGGGTTTCCGGGCAACTGGGTTGGGGGGCCCCGCCGCCTGCCAGAAATGACGACCACGGCAATTCGGGGTCCGTGACGTCACCGAAAGGTGCCACGCATGAGGGGACGCCCGGCCCTCCGTCATTCTGCTAGGCGCCCGCGCCGTCTTCACTGGAACGCCCCGCGCAGAGCACCGGAGATAATGTCGAGAATGTCTGTCTCATCCTGTTGCGAGATACCGACGAAGGGCCTTGCCGAAATGTCGCCCCAAGGGGCAACGCCAGAGTATTTCCGACCGTTCTTGTCGGTCCCCGAATAGGCCCCAAAAGCGCCCTTCTTCACGTCGGTCTGCATGAAGATCGCGTAGAATGGACTCACGCCCAATTCGGCAAAATTGGCCCCAAAGGAAAAGTGCGGACCCTGCCCGACCAGCGCGCCCAAATGGATCAGCGGGCGGCGATCCACCCCCTCGCCGGAGGCACCATAGCGCTGATAGGTCGACTCCTTCTTCGGTGCCCAAGGCGTGGCATCGGGCGCCGGTCCGCCACGATAAATCCTGTCTTGAGTGGAGGGCAAAAGTTGCTCGCCAATATCTGACATGATGTCGCGCATTCCCCCATCGGAAAGGGTCTGCATCGCTTGAGCCAAGACCCGCGTTATCTCGTCAGTATTGAGCGTGACTTCGATCATTCCTTCCCCTTCTTCAGCCAGGGGCGCTCGGATACCTCCGTGACGCGGATCTGGCGGGCGATGGCGGCGGAAGAGTTGCCCTGCCAATGCAGCATGGCCGTCAGCCAGCGCTTCGCCAGAGGTATGCGGCGTTGCAGGCGCGGATACCCTGCAAGGGCTTTGGCCTTGTCATAGCCCAGAAGCGCCTCGTGGCTGGCGCGGCCCTTCGGATCGGCGGCAAGGGAAAGTTCTGCACCACCATAGGTCATCAGGAAGATGACGGCCAGCTCTGCGCCGAGAACCTCCACGTAAGGTGCGACCTGGGCGGTTGGGCCAGGCATGGGGCGGGCAACTTCGGTCTTGCTGGTTTCCGTCACGGTGCAGCGTCCTTTCAAGTTCGGGGGAAGCCCCCGACTGCCAACCAGGAGAGGAATGCAGCCGGAAGCCTCTTCACACCAGGTCCCAACCCGGCACGTCCGTCATGCCGGAGCGGGCTCGAAGCGCCCCCGCGTGATCTTCAGTTGCTCAGTGATCCCATCGGCAGGCCGAGCTACGCACAGATGGCGTCTGCGGCTTCGGAGCGATGCGAGCGGCGGGCGGTTGGCCAAGCACCTGGCCGACGATATCGCCGGATATCCCGGTCTGAAACTGTGACTTTGGCTCGTGCGTCGTGCGTCGTGCGCAAAATCGCGCACAACTTTTGTATTCTCGGCACGACCGCCCATTGATTTCATTACATAGTTTCTTGACAGCAAAACCTGCACACGCGCAAATCAGCCACTTTTCGCGCAAATACTATCAAACCCAATGAAACTGAGGTCATGCAAGTCATTGATTTCGTTCGAGTTTATTTCGCGCCACTATCAAACCTTCTGAAACGCGTCATTTCCAAAGGAGCAAATGGGGGGGGGCGGGGGCGTTAGTGCAGGTTGAGGCGGCTGCGATCGCCCAAGGCAAATCGGCGCAGCACGGCCGGGAAAAGGCGGTGTTCCTGGATCAGGACGCGGGCGGCGAGGGTGGCATCGGTATCGCCAGGCAGGACGGGGACGCGGGACTGGCCGAGGATCGGGCCGGCATCGAGGTCGGCGGTCACCTCGTGGACCGTGCAGCCGGCTTCGGTGTCGCCCGCGTCAAGGGCGCGCTGGTGGGTGTGCAGGCCGGGGTATTTCGGCAGGAGCGAGGGGTGGATGTTGAGCATCCGGCCTTCAAAGCGCTTGATGAAGCCGGGAGTCAGGATGCGCATGAAGCCGGCAAGGCAGAGGATGTCGGGATTGGCATCAAGGATCGGAGCGAGGAGCGCGGCCTCAAATGCTGCGCGGTCCTTGCCGAAGGGGCGATGATCGATGGCAGCGGCGGGCAGGCCCTGCCCTGCCGCCCAAGCAAGCCCCGATGCTGCCGGGTCGTTGGAGGCGATCAGGACGGGCCGGGCCGGGTGGTCGCCCGTCATCGACGCGACCAGTGCCCGCATGTTGGAGCCACCCCCGGAGATGAGGATGGCGACGCGTTTGAAGGCGAAGCCGCCTTCGGCTTGGGTCACAGCAGCTTGCCTTGGTAGATCACGCCTTCGCCCGGGACGATCTTGCCAAGCTGGACGACAGTCTCGCCGTGGTCGGCCAGAAGCTGGCTGACGGCCGCGGCCCGGCTGGGGTCCACGACAAGGATCAGTCCGATGCCGCAATTGAAGGTCTTGAGCAGTTCGGATTGCGCCATGTTCGCCGTCGTGGCGAGCCAGCGGAACACCGGGGGCAACGTCCAGGCGGTCAGGTCGATCTCGCAGGCGAGCCCTTCGGGCAGGACGCGGGGCGGGTTTTCGGTCAGGCCACCGCCGGTGATATGGGCCAAACCGTGCACGCCGCCCGCGCGGATCGCGGCCAGCGCCTGCTTGACGTAAAGCCGGGTTGGGGTCAGCAGGGCCGCGCCCAGAGTGCCCGCGCTGAAGGGCGACGGCGCGTCCCAGCCGAGGCCGGACAGTTCCACGACCTTGCGCACGAAGGAATAACCGTTGGAATGGACGCCATCCGAAGCGAGGCCGATCAGGATATCGCCTTCCGCCACGCCGCGCGGCAGGTCGGTGTCACGCTCCATGGCGCCAACGGCGAAACCGGCGAGGTCGAAGTCGCCGCCGTGATACATGCCGGGCATCTCGGCGGTTTCCCCGCCGACCAAAGCGCAGCCGGATTTCTCACACCCCAAAGCGATGCCTTCGATGATCGAGGTGGCTTGGGTCACATCCAGTTTGCCCGTGGCGAAGTAGTCGAGGAACAACAGCGGTTCAGCCCCCTGGCAGACCAGATCGTTGACGCACATGGCGACAAGGTCGATGCCGATAGTCGAGACGTTACCGGTGTCGATCGCAATCCGCAGCTTGGTGCCGACGCCGTCCGTGGCGGCGACCAGAATCGGATCCTTGTAGCCGGCGGCTTTCAGGTCAAACAGCGCGCCAAAACCGCCGAGGCCGCCCATGGTGCCCGCGCGGTTGGTTCGCTTGGCGGCAGGCTTGATCCGCTCGACCAGCGCATTGCCCGCGTCGATGTCGACACCCGCGTCCGCATAGGTCAGACCATTGTGTCCAGCCGTCGTCTTCACCGTCATGGCAGCCCCCGCAAATTCGGATTTGCCGCCCCTTTATCCGAAGCCCGCCCCCCCCGCAACCGCGCTTGACCATCCCGCCTTGACCGCCGGGGCCCGCTTGGCCTAATCAGGCCGCACGGGGGCCGGGTTTCAGGTTTTCGGATCGGTGGGCCTGTAGCTCAATGGTTAGAGCAGGGCGCTCATAACGCCTTGGTTGGGGGTTCGAGTCCCTCCGGGCCTACCAAACGCCATCTATTTCTCCTTATTTTTCAAGATGTTAGGGGAATTTTTGGCGAACCTATAGGGAATGTTCACCACGGTTTGTTCCTGATTCGGGCGGGAAAGCAGCTTGGAAAAGGCGGAATCCGCCATCCCTTCGCGCAATGCAGTCGCGGTGTAGCGTTCGACCTCAGCCAAAGTTTTATGGCCAGTGACTGCCATGATCTCATGCGCCGTTGCCCCGGCCTCAGCCAAGCGGCGGGCACAAGCCTTGCGTAGGCCATGCGCCGAACACTCCGGCAATCCGACTTTGTCGCACCACTCGCGCATCAGATTGCCAAGCCCATCTGGAGAACGGCCCTTGCCGTAGGCGGTCGCCAGAAACGGGCGGTCGTTCGGCAGTTCTGCCAAGACGGCCGCAAGGTCAGGGTGAATCGGGATGCTCACTAGAATGCCATTCGTGCGCATAGTCTTCTTGCGGCGATATTCCAGCCGGTCGCCTTTCAGGCTCATCGGACCGAGGCTCACCGCATCTACTCTTGCGGCCCCGGTGTAGAGCATCAGCGTTACGGCCCGGTGCGCCATCGTGCCGGGTTCGTACATGTCAAAGAATCTGGCAATCTCGCCTTCATCCCAAGCATGGAACCCGCTCTCGGCCACCTTGTAAGCCTTGGTCAAGCGCGCCGGGTTCGACTTGATCCAGTCCAGCGCGATAGCATGGTCCAGAAGCTGCGCCAGGCGCTTGCGCAAGTTGTTCGCCGCAGACGGGGTTTCCGACTTCTCGGCCAGAAAGCCCATGACGTGACGCCGCTCAAGCCGGTTCACCGGCTTGTCACCGTGCTTTACGCGAAACGGTTCGATCACGCCGCGATAGGTCTTCTTTGTCAATTCGGCCAATGATTTCCATTCAGGCAACAGATACCAAGCCGCGACAAGATCATTCACCGATCCCGGAATGGTCTTAGCGACCCCTGCCCCGGCTTTGACGCCGGTGCGATACTCTGCCACCGCAGCCTCATAGCGCCGCGTGAAGTCCTCGCTGCCGTAGTCGGTGCCGAGTTCCCGGCTGAAACCCTGGCCCTTGCGGTAGCGAAAGCGGCGAACGCCGTGGCGGTCGGTGTAGGGCGATGCTCCGGGAAATTGGCGCTTGTACTTCATTTCGCGTCCCACGGATTCGCGTCGAGATCAGCTTTTGCCTCGGTCGGTCGGGCGGTGATACGCTCCGGCTCAATCACGATAGTCGGGGCGGAAAACCCTGCATCGCGCCAAGCCTTCAGCAGCTTGGTCACGTCTGACTGTGTGAATGTGGCGCGGCGGTTTGCCATCAGCCAGCCTTCACCATATCGACACCCAAGTCTGCCTGTTGCGCAGAGCAGGCCACATATTTCTCTTTGTGCTTATCCCACTTTGCGGGTTGCAGGCCGCGCAGCACTTCCAACAGTTCCTTGCGGTTGTGGTGCCAAACCTTGTCACCCACCCGGAAAACGTTGCTTTCGACTTCAAATTCCTTGCCCACCGGCCAATCTTCATTGGCCGAGGTCATCGGGTCAGCCTTGCCGAGGTAGTCAAATGCGCCATCCGCCATCATGCACACCTCCCGACATAGGCCAGGAAGGCCGTGCGTTCGGCGGGTGACATGCGGTTGAAGCAGGCCAGCGCATAGGCCTTGATCTCGGCCTTGACCGCGAAGTCGGCCCAGTCGGTTGCCGCTTCCATGAGGCTGAAAAGCGGGACACGCGGTTGACCTGTGCCGAGGTCAATCAGCGCTGCTTCCATGATTTCGCAGGCGTCTTGCGGGTCGCAGTTTGCGATTGCCAGACACAAGGTTGTTGCGGATTCCGCCCGCTTGCGGTAGTTTGTTGGATCGATGTTCGTCGTATGCAGATCAGCCCCGGTTGCGCCCGCCAGCGCGCCGGGGTTTTCATTTGCGGAGTCTGAATGGTTCGCCAAGCGCCCATTTTGTTTAATGATTTCAAAAGGGCCTTTTTGGGAGTTCGTCATCGTAACAGCTTGATTTCCTAGCGGATTATCAAGCCCTCCGGGCCTACCAAATTGTTCTATTTGTTGTGGATAAACCATAACCGTGCTCGGTTTGACGGTTTTCGTGCTCACCCCTGTCACGTCTTTTCAGTGCGGGGTCGCATTTATCTTTCAAGCATTTGTTATTCAAAGGTTAAATATAGACATGCCACACGGTTCCCTTCTCCGTCAGACAGTGCAAACTCCGGATCTGGTTTTGCGGGAAATCAACGTTTTGACCGCATCACGCAGGTAGAGCCTCCCAAAATCCGCGCCTTTGGGGGAGAGCACAGCTACCTTTGCCCGGGCCTGAACTGCCGTCAGGTCGGGAATCGTTCGGCCCGTTTCCTCGGCCAACGTCCTGATTGTCACAAATCGTCGGTGGAATGCTGTGACATCATCAGGAGACATATAGGCTGTTTCGACCCGGGTCTTTCCCGGTCTGACCCAAGTTGCTGGTGTATGCCCCGCAAGGATCAGAGCCCGGAAGCGGCCCTTGTCCCGGATTTCGACGGACAGGCCAAAGGCTGTTGCGAGGATCAGACTCACTTTTTGCGGGTCAGGTATGGGTGCCAGCGGTTCCAAATCTTCCAGCCGAACCCGCAGGCCCCTGAACCGGCCTTCAGGCAAGACGGCGAGCGTCAGAACCCCCTTCCCCGCACCATCAATCAACAGCCGAAGCGAGCGGCCTGTCATGGCCCGAGCTATTAGCAGGCTTACCAAATCGGGGTCTTCGCCAGCCAACCGGGTCGCACCGACTGTCAGCCGATCCAGAAGACTCCTTGCTTCCACAATACTCCACCGCAGCCTGACGGTTTCGGACGGGTACCTCGGGATCAGCATGCCCTCTGCAACCAGGGTCGCCAGTTCGGTCCGGCTGGCCCCAATTTCCCGCATCAAGGTTTTCTGACTGACAAGCGTCGGCACTTCAGCAAGGAGTGCGGCATGGTCCACGGCACTGACGACGCGCCGGTTGGAAAAACGCGTATCACCCGAGACCAACGCGCCGGCTTCAATCAGGAAAGGTTCCAGCCGTTCCTCGGTCGTCCCGATCTCTGCCGCTGCGCTGTAAAGGGAATGCAGCCGGCGATGCTGCTGGACTTCACCCAGCACGGTCTTGCCAGCCGCCACGGGCCAGACAGAGAGAAGGCAAACACGAAGCAGGCTGCGGAACGGTTCGAATGCCGGATCATTGCGGTAATCCTGCCGCAATTTTGTGAATAGGCCCCCGAAAGCCGCTTGCGGTTCCAGCCACGGACCATCAGCAGCGTCGGCGAGCGCTTGAAACGCCGCAGAGATTGCCGCTTCTCCCTGGCTTGCCACGGCAAATCCAGCTTGCTGCGCTGAGCGCATGGTCGAAACCTCATCGTGTGCTTGAGCCCGCTGAAGGCGGATCAACTTCATGCCAAGAAGCCTCCAAAAGGCCGTTGCGGCATAGAGGCCATGATGTGCCAGCCAGGTAGAATCCTCTTCAGTTTCAAGACGCTTGTCCAACCAACGGTCATGATCGGTGGGCTCGCGTTGCGGACAATCGAATTCACCGGCCAGGCGTGCTGGCAGCAGTTCAGCAAACTAACCTTCCGTGACTGCTTTTCATATCCCTGCTGAAACGCCCGCTGCGGCGGGCTTTTTGCAGTTACGGACCCAGATAATTTCGGGTGCGCAGGGTTATGGTTTAGTGGCAGGTCACGCCAGTCCGGTGGAGCCGAAGCCGCCTGCGCCGCGGGCGGTGTCTGACAGGGTATCGACCTCGACCGGACGGACACGGCGGACGTCGGCGATCACGGCTTGGGCGATGCGGTCGCCATGGGTGAGGGTGACGGGGTTGGCGCCCAGCAGATACAGTCCGATCATGATCACGCCGCGGTAATCCTCGTCCACCGTGCCCGGGCTGTTGGGGATGATCAGCCCGTGTTTCAGCGCCAGACCCGAGCGGGGACGGATCTGCATTTCGGTGCCCTTGGGCAGTTCGACGGAAAATCCGGTTGAGATCAGCCGCATCTGGCCTTGGGCGAAGGTCACCGGACCGTCAGGCAGAAAGGCGCGCAGGTCCATGCCGGCCGCACCTGGAGTGGCATAGGCCGGCAAGGGCAGATCCGTGTTGCCGTCCATCCGGCGAAATCTGATGTCATCCATGCCGAAACCTCTGGGCTGCCCTGCGAGACTGCCGTTCTGCCGTCAGATCTTGCCGGCGGCAATCCACTCGTTGATCTTTTCTTCGCTGACCTCGAAGTGCATGGAATCCTCGCGGCCGTAAGCGGCGCCCCAGACCCAACCCTCGGCGTTGAAGAAATCGGACATGATCGTCAGCCCCAGCTGGGTGCGGCCATCGCCCAGCGTGTCCAGCACGCCGTCGATGTTGAGATCGACCGCCGTGCCGAAGGAATGGTTGGACACATCGGTTGTCGAGCCCCGGATATAGCGCACACACAGCGAGCCCGAGGTGTTGATGCGGGCGTAAAGGTCAGGGTCAGCGCGCTTGATGTTGTCAAACACGGTCTGCAGCGACTCGATGGCGGGTTTGAGCATCTTGACCTGCACCGGGCCCACGGTCTGATCCTCCAGCAACGCAGACAGGCGCGGGTTGGTCATCGGCTGGCAATCGGCAGACAGATCGTCGCGCGGCGGGCCGAATTTGCCGATCATGAACGACGGGGTCGGCACCGTCAGGCCCTTGTTCAGGTTGCGTCGGTCGGCCACCAGCACCACTTGCGCATAATTGCCCGAGATCGAGTTCTGGCCGTCCGGCGTCACGATCTGCAACGCATTGCCCGAGGCATCCACCGGGGCCGTGCCGACCTCGATCTTGTTGACGCGGTCTTCCAGCGAATCAACCTGATCGCGCAACTGGTTGACCACCTCTTTCAGGCTGTCCAGATCGCCGTGCAAAAGCTCGATGTCGATGCGGGCCTGATTGTCGACCGAGCCGTTGCCGCTGTGGCCGCCCGCCGGGAAGAACAGGGGAATCGACACCACGATCAGGGCCGCGATCAAAACCGAAACGGACAAGAGGATGGCGGGCAAGAGACGCAAGGATCACCTGAGGTTCGCGGGACGTCCCCCGGACCTTGCCGGGCAATCCAGTTAATCCCGCAAGAGGGGCGGCTGGCAAGCCACCTTCGCGCACCACATTCACAATGGCGCGATCACGGCCCGCAAAGGTTGGCCGGCACCCCGCCAAAGACGTTGTGACTTGCGGCAAGCTGCACTAAAGTTGCCAGATTGCAATCATTTCGAATTGCGAAAGGGATGCCATGAAACACGGTCTAAGCCTTGCGGGCGCGGCCGCGCTGATGCTCTGGGGTCTGAGTGCTGGCGCAGGCTTTGCTCAGGATGACAGCACACTGACCGCTGAACAACTCGCCGCCAAGTTTCAGGCGCAGATGACGCGCGGTCTGGTGATTGCCCCCACGGACGGGACAGCCGCAGCGACGGACCCCAACGCCAAACCGCCCGCCGATACGACCTATGTCGCGATGGACCCTTCGGCGCAGGTCAACATTCAGATCAAGTTCGACTTTGACAGCGCCGCGATCGGTGCGGGCGAGATGAGCAAGTTGTCGACCCTGTGCGACGTGATCAAAGCCTCGGACATCCCAAGCTTCAAGATCATCGGCCACACCGACAGTTCGGGCAGCGCAGGGTACAACCAGAACCTGTCCACCCTGCGCGCCGAAGAGGTGAAACGCCATCTGGTCGATGACTGTGGGGTTCCGGCTGAAAAGCTGGTCGCCATCGGCGTGGGCGAAGGCTTTCCAGTCAACGGGGCCGATCCCAAGGCCGACGTGAACCGTCGGGTCGAGTTCCAGGTGGGCAGCTAGGCCCATCCGGGTCGTGACAATGCGGCAAGGCAGAGGGCGGCATGGCGGAGTCAAAAGCGGGCGATATCTTCCAGCCGGGCGACCTTCTGAACAACACTTACCGGATCGACAAGGTCCTCGGGCGGGGCGGCACGTCCGAGGTCTACAAGGCGCGCAACGACATCTCGGGCCGCTTTGTTGCCATCAAGGTGCTGAAGTCCGAATTCGCCGGGGATGAGGCCTTCCTGACCCTGATGCGCCGGGAAGAGGAAATCCGCGAAATCCGCCACGACGCTGTGGTGCGCTATTCCGAAAACCATCGCACGCCCGAGGGGTTGGTCTATCTGGTGATGGACTACGTCGATGGGCCGGGGCTGGATTCGCTCTTGAAGGCCGGCGGTTTGCCCGCGCCGGATCTGGTGCGGATTTGCCGGAGGGTGGCCGATGGGCTGAAGGTCGCGCATGACCGCAAGATAATCCACCGCGACCTGTCACCAGACAACATCATCCTGAAGGCGGGTCTGCCCGATCAGGCGGTGATCATCGATTTCGGCATCGCCAAGGATGCCAATCCGGGCGCGCAGACCATCGTCGGCAATGAATTCGCCGGAAAATACGCCTATGCCGCCCCCGAGCAGCTGGCGGGCCATACCGACACGCGGTCCGATCTATATGCCTTGGGCGCCTTGCTGTTATCGACCTTTCGCGGCAAGCGGCCCGATCCGGGTGCCAATCCGATGGAGGTTCTGCGCAAGAAGCAGGAGCCGCTCGACACCTCTGGCGTGCCGGAACCGCTCAAAAGCCTGATCGACAAGCTGTCTGACCCCGACCCGGCCAAGCGGTTCCAATCGGCGGACGAGGTGCTGCGGGCGATTGACCACGGCATACCCGCAGCGGCCCCCGCCCTCGACGACCGCACCGTTCTGGCGCCCCGGGTGCAGGTGGGGGGCAGTGCGGCCGGGGCAAAGGCCCCGGTCAATCCCTATGTGACGGCGGCGAAGCCTGCAACACCACCACCTGCTGCGGCACCAGCCAAGTCATCTTCGCGCGGGCTGGTGATCGGGCTGGTCGTTTTGCTGGCCATCGGCGGCGGAGCAGGCGCGTGGTACGCGGGCCTTCTGGGCGGGCGGACCTCGCCCGCGGCGACAAGCACCAGCCAAACCGCGTCGAACCAGACCAACGCCACCAGACCCGCAACCGATCTGCCGGCAACCAGCCTGCCCGTTGCCGACCCCTTCGCCCTGATCATCGAACGTCCGGCCACGGGTGCGCCACGGGCGGTGGGCGATGTGCCCTCGGCCGAGGTGTCTGCCGCGTTGACGCAAGCCATGGCCAAGATCGGCGGTACCACCGATCTGACGGTGGCCAGTGGTGCCATCGGTGCGACCTGGGGAGCGGACGTGCTGGCGGTCGTCTCGTCGCTCGACAAAGTGGACTCGTGGCGGGTGGCGGTGACCGGCAACGACGCGGCAGTGACCGGCGCCACCAAGGATCCCGCCGTACAGGCGGCGGTGATGGCCGCAATCGGCACCCTGCCCGGCACCTTGAAAGGCAGCGCCAAGATCGACGTTGCAGCCCAGGTGCCCCAATTCCTGACCGCCGGGGCCCTGGCCCCGATCCTGACCGCCGAGGCCGATTGCGGCCCGCTGACGCTGGTTGATCCGCCCTCGGTCGGCTACGGCAATGGCCAGACGATCACCGTATCAGGACGATTGGCCAAGCCCGAACAACAGGTTGCCCTGTTCGACGCGTTGAAGGCCGTGGCCCCGAACCAGAAGGTGGACATCAAGGTCGAGCTTTTGAACCCCGCGCTCTGCCAGATCGAGACTACCCTGCCCGCCGCCCATGCCGGCAACTTCACCTTCACCTTTGGCTATGGCGACAGCACCGATGACAACCCCTCGGGCCGCTATTTCGTCGGCGAGAACCCGGTCATTGATCTGGTGATCCCGGCAGAGGTGACCGACGGCTATGTCTCGGTTGCCATCATCGACGTGTCCGGCAATGTCTATCACCTGCTGCCCAACCTCAATCGCAAGGAAGATTCCGTGGCGGCCCTGCGCAAGGGGGCAGCCGGGCCGGTCAAGGTGCGGATCGCCTATCCGCTGTCGGACAACAAGGACCCCTCGCACATCGCCTTTACCGTGGATGCGACAACCTTGGGCAAGTCCAAGGTGGTGGTGATCCATTCCGAAAAGCCCTTGTTCGCCGAGTTGCGGCCGACGACGGAATCGGTCGGCGGCTTTGCCGACGCCTTGAAAAAGGAGGTTGATGCCGGCACGCTGAACATCCTGTCGATCGACAGCCGCATCCTGACCAGCATCGCCAAGTAACACCGCGCCACGATAATTCTGCGAAAGATCACAAGGCCGGTCTGTCGCGGACCAAACCCGGACTTTTAGCGGAAGAGTTGCTGTACCGATTTTGCAGAAAGATCGGGGCCGTCAGACCACGTCCACCACGATGACCGAAACATTGTCGGCCCCGCCCCGGTCCAGCGCCATCTGGACAAGATTGTCGGTCACCACCTCCAACGGCACGCCCTGCAAGGCCGCCCCGAGTTCCGCGATGCCGGCATATTTGTTCAGCCCGTCCGAGCAGAGCAGGAACCTGTCCCCCGGCACCGCGTCGCCGCGCACCTTGTCCAGCTCCAGTTCTTCGCCCACACCGACCGCGCGGGTGATGGCATTGGCCTGCGGATGCTTGCCCGCCTCGTCCCAGGTCATCTGGCCGGATTCCACAAACGCCGCGACCAGCGAGTGGTCGGTGGTCAGAAGGTCGATCTTGCCCTCGCGCAGCCTGTACAACCGGCTGTCACCCGC
Source organism: Stagnihabitans sp. (assembly GCF_964946895.1). Classification (NCBI taxonomy): domain Bacteria; kingdom Pseudomonadati; phylum Pseudomonadota; class Alphaproteobacteria; order Rhodobacterales; family Paracoccaceae; genus Stagnihabitans; species Stagnihabitans sp. Next base: position 34,439 of record NZ_CBBQHX010000006.1, read on the forward strand.
CCAAAGCGCGCCAAAGTGGCCATCGGCCAGCACCAGGGCCACCACCGTGGCACCCATGACGGCATGGCGCCGCTCGGCTTCGGCCACGATCGTGGCATGGGCCTGCTGCAAGGCCTTGCGGATCGCCCCCAGCTTTTCGGTTGCAGGCAGGGTGGGCAGCGTCGCCACCGCATCCACCACCACCCGGCTGGCAAAATCGCCCCCCTCATGCCCGCCCATACCGTCCGAGACGACCCAGATGTTCTGATCCGGCAGCACCAGGATCGAATCTTCGTTGTGCTTCCGGACGCGGCCGACATGGGTGCGGGCATTGAAACGGATGAGGTCTGTGGTCATCGTCCGGCTCCGGGCTGGGAGGGGTCGTTCAGGTCAAACAGAAAATGCGCCACATCGGCCTGCGGCAGGCCAGAGGTCAGGATTAGTCGCGCCGCGCCATCGACCACCGCCTGCCAGGCGCAGGCGCGGTGCATCTCGCCCCCGGCCAAATCCAGCGCCAGATCCGCGCAAAACGCCTCGGGGCTGGTGTTGGACAGGACGAGGGCCGAGCCGAAGGTGCCGATGCTGCTGGGTCCGACCATCGGACGCAGGCTCAGCCCGGCCAGACGCGCCTGCAGGGCGTCCCGGGTCATGGTGTCGTCCAGACAATCCAGCGCCAGACCCTCCAAGGCCTCCAGCACCTCGGCCTGCCAGATCAGGTTGCGCAGGGGGGCCTGTTCCTGCGCGCCGGTCTGCACGGCCAGCGTCAGGGGAAACTGCCGCCCCACACGGTCGACCGAGGGCATCAACACGCCCAGCACGCCCTGCCCGCCCGCCGCACCCGGCGCCAGCGCAAAGCGCCAGACCGGGGCGGACATGTAGCAGCCCTCGAACTGCGCGCCCAAGCTGGAGCGGGCGGCCAGCAGCATCTGTTGCACCCAGCCGTCCCACGGCGTCACCATGTCTGACCCCAGCCCAAGGCGAAAGAAATCGCCTAGCGCGGGCATCTTGCCAAAGGCCCCGAATGTACCCATCAGCCCGGCCCTTCCCTCATTCCGGTGTCTTCCATCAGAAGGACGGCGGGCAAGAGAAGGTCTTCATCGCCGGCAGCGCAAAGGCGTTGATCACCGATCCGGTCTGCATCTCGAAAATCGCCAATCGGCCTCCGACGTTGAAGATGATCCGCCGCCGGTCCGGGGCGTTGGTCGAGCGCACCTCGGCCCCGTCCAGCAGGCGGAACCAGCCCCAGGGTCCATCCTTGCGCACACCGCTTTCCGCGCCGTTGACCGGCGGATCAAAGACGATCTGCGCCACCCCGACCGAGCCCGGCCAGGTGATCGCCGTGGGCAAGGGTTGGCCCGCGTTCTGGGCAAAGACCACGTTCTGCCCGTCGATGGTCAGCGTCACCTGCTTGGCATTGGGGTCCAGCGCCACCGGGGTGATCTGGAACGGCACCGATGGCGCGGTGCCGGTCGCAAAGAAGGCCTCCTTGATCTCGGTCGCGGCCTGCAACTGGGCCAGCACCGCCGGCGAGATGCCCACATCCGCGCCATTGACCTGCTTCCAGGTCCACGGCTTCTTGGAGGTGTCGATCATGTCCTTGAGGTTGGTGGTCATGAAGCTGTCGATCAACCCGCCCGGGCCAAACAGCTTGGTGAAATCCGCCATCCCCATATCCGCAGCCGCCCCCTTGGCGAAGGGATAGGACTTGGCCGTGGCCTGCTGGCAGAAGGGCAGCACATCCGCCGTCCACGTCTGGTTGAGCGAGGCACGCGTTCCCTCGGCCGTGATGCCGGCGCCGCCGGTGGTGATCTGGCTGGCCCAACGCGCCAAGGGCCCCTGCACCTGCGCTGCCGCGGCCTGCAAGGCCTGCAGCGACGCCGCCCCGGCATTGGGATCGGCAGAGGTGCCCCGGAAGGCGATCTTGTTCATGTCCTGATAGACCTGCGTCAGCGTGGCCATCAGATCATCCAGCGGCGAGGTCGCACCTTCAGGCCGCAAGACCAGCGTGTGCAGCCAGGCGAAGCGTTCCTCGACATAAGCGCCCGGCGGTTTGGGCGGCGGCTGCCCTGCCGCCTTGGCGGCACTTTGCAAGGCTTCCAGCAGCATCCGGGTCCGGACCGAGAAGGCGTCCTCCACCACATCCTTGCCCACCGTATCTTTCGACTGGGTTGCCAGAACCTTGGTGTCGATCGGCAGGGCGGTCGCGGTCAACTGGGTTTCCTTGTCGACCGCGTTCAGGATGTTGACGATGGGAGAAGTCGGGCCGGACAGGATATTGGTCACCTCCACCGCCTGCTTCAGGCTGGACAATGGCACCACGTCAATGTCGCCCAAAAGCCCATCATAGCGTGCGATATAGTCGTTGTAGTACAAATCCAGCACGTCACGGGTGATGGCGACCAAGGCCGTCGGCGACTGGTCGGTCTTGACCTTGGGCCCCAGAACCCAGCTGTCTTTCTGGATATTCTCTGCAACGCCAAGGGCTTGTGCCTTGAAGACCTTGTTGAAGCCGTCATAGGTGAAGATGCCCTCGATCCCATCCGACATCTTCTTGCCCGAGGTGCGCACGAAGGCCTTGTCCAGGTTCGGCCCGCCAATTTCCGACAGGCGGAAAGCCGGCAGCGCATCCGCCTCGGCCGAGTGGATGATGCCGTTGTAGACGCGCTGCGCGATGGGCAGTTGCGCCAGCACATCCTGCACCTGCGCCACCAGCGGGCCGTTCAGCGGAACCTCTTGCATCGGCTGGCTGATCAGTGCGTTGAGGTGGAACATCAGGTCATCGCGCAGGGCCTTGTTCTCGTCACCGGCATAGCTCAGTTGCCAGTCGGCGGCCTCGAAGGTGCGCACCTCGTCCGCGTTCATCGGGCCTTGCAGACCCAGCATCAGATAGACCTTCAGCGTGTCATACAGGATCTCTGGATTGTTGATGTTGCTTTGCATCGACTGTTCCAGCCGCAACAGCAAACGCGGCAAGAAGATCGTGTTGAGCGCCGCCCGGTAGCTCATCCCCGTCTGGTTGGCGAGGCTGGCGCCGGTGTAAAGCCCCCAAGTCAGCTTGTACTCGGGCGAGTAGGGGCTGGCCGAGGCCGGATCAATCGAGGGCGGGATCGGGTTGACCGGCATCGCCCGCAAGATATTCAGCGCAGGCACGGTGATAGAGACATCGGCGTCGGCAATCGGGTTGCCGGGCACCTGGGCGGCGGCGGCCTGATAATCAGTGACAGACTTTTCCGCCCCTGCCATCAGGTCCAGATTGCCCATGTAGCTGCGGCCCCAAAGCGCGCCCATCGTCAGCGCCACCACCGCCGTCAAGGCAATCGCCCCGCGTTTCATCCAGCGGTAGCGGCGTTCCACCTTGTCATCGGCCGAGACGAGCCCGGCTTCGGGAAACAGCACCTCGTTGAAAAGGCGCGTCAGGAAGAAGCTGCGCCCGGTGCCCCGGCCCGTGCCAAGGGCCTGGCGGCCAATGCCGAAGGTGCGCGCCATGCCCATCATCAGACGGTCGATGGGTGTGCCTTCCTGCGTGCCAGAGGTGAAATAGACCCCGCGCAGCATCTGGCGGTCATCATAGCGGTTTTCGGTGAACACTTCCGCCAGAAAGGCCTGCGCGACGCCGCGCACCGAGGCGACCTGTGCGGGGAAACCGGCAATCAGGCTGCGGCGCTGGTGGTCGGTTTCGGACTGCATCCGGTCGATCAGTTGCGCGTTCAACTGGGTGATCAGGGCCGAAAACTCAGGATCAAACGCCGCCATCGGCGCGGCCTCGGACTTGCCCTTGGGCAGGGGCAGCGTGAAGCCCCAGACCTGCTCGCGCTCTTCTTTGCCGAGGTTGTCGAAGTATTCGGTGAAGCCCGCGATCATGTCGGCCTTGGTGAAAAGGACATAGACCGGAAACCGCACGCCCAGCTTTTCGCGCAGTTCCGCCAAGCGGCGCTTGACGGCGCGGGCATGGGCCTTTTGCGTGGTTTCATCCTGCATCGACAAGTCAGACAGGCTGATGGCAATCATGGCGCCATTGATCGGCTGGCGCACCCTGTGCTTTTTCAACAGGTTGAGAAAGCCAAGCCAGGCGGCGTTGTCAGCTTCGGCGTCCGATTCCTGCGTGGTGTAGCGGCCTGCGGTGTCGATCAGCACCGCGCTGTCAGTGAACCACCAGTCGCAGTTGCGCGTGCCGCCGACGCCGCCAATGGCCTCTTTGCCAAACTCGTCCGCCAGGGGAAATTGCAGACCAGAGTTCACGATGGCCGTGGTTTTTCCCGCGCCCGGTGGCCCGATCATCACATACCAAGGCAGTTCATACAGGCTGCGCCTCCCGCCCTTGGACTTCTTCAGCTTGGCTATCGCCCGGCGCATCTTGTCGCGCAGCTCGGTGATTTCTTCGGAAACCACTTCGTTTTCGGGGGTCTTTTCGTCCACCCCTTTGACGATGTCCTCTTCCACCGCCTTCACATCATGCCGCCGCACCAGCCAGACGATCAGCAGGGTGATGGCGCAAATCACCCACAGCACCAGAATGAAGATCCAGCGGCCGAAGGGGTCATCGAAGGGCCGGAATGCGTCGGTGCCGATGTAGGGCGAGAAGTACCAGACGCAGACCGACAGGATCAGCGTCACCATCGGCAGAATGAACCAGATCGAAAGCAGGAAACGGCCAAGGGCCCGGAAAAATCTCATGATTATGCTCCCTCGCCCTTCACCACCAGAATTTCGATGCGGCGATTTTGGGCGCGGCCATCCTTGGTCGCATTGTCGGCAATCGGTTCTTTGTCGCCATGCCCCTCGGCAATGATGCGCGAGGGATCACCGACCACGGGCATGATGATCTTCATCACGGCATCGGCGCGGGCCTGCGACAGTTCCTCATTGCTCTTGAAGCGGCCCGCGCCGACCGGAGAGCTGTCGGAATGGCCAGCCACGACGATATGACCTTTTTCATCCTTCAGGGCCTGCGCCACGCGGTTGATGATCGGCAGGAAGCTGTCCTTCAGCTTGTCAGACCCGGAATCGAACATGCCGACGCCCGCCAGCCGGATTACAATCGTGTTGTCCTTGTTCAGAACCGTCACGACGCCATCCTTGATTTCCGGGGCGAGGAACGAGGAGATTTGCGCCACCTTGTCCACCTCTTGCTTGGGCGGCGGCGGCGGGGGGGGCGGTGGCGGCGCGCGGCGCAGCAGCGTCGGGGCAACACCGGTGTCGAGCGCCGAAATCTCGGCCAGAACCGCTCCGCTGCGCTGATCCAGAAGATAGCTGAACCCCGCGAAGGTCAGGGCCAGAAGCGCGGCGGTGGCACCAACGGCGATCCAGACCGGTTTCCAGACCGACAAAACCCTGTAGGGGCGGACAACCCCTTTCCAGCGCGGCGAGAGATCCCGCTCAAACTCTCCGCGCTGGCCGCGGATGATGCGGGCAAGGGAATTGCGGATTTGCAGATGGCGGTCCTGCCCGCCGTTTTCCACCCGCAACCGGCCCTCAAAGCCCAGCGACAGGCACATGTACAGGAATTCCAGCAGGTCGATGTTGGTGGCAGGCTCCTGCTCCAGCCGGGCCAGCAGGTCAAAGAACCGGTCGCCCCCCACTGTTTCGCGGTGGAAGGTGCCGACCATGGACTGCATCGCCCACGAGGATTGCTCACCCCAAGGCGTGTTCAGGACCACGTCATCCAGTGTGGCACACAAGGCATAGCGTGCAACCTTGACCTTTTGCGCATCCTCGCCCGCCTTCAGCGCGGCGTTTTCAAAGGCGCGCACCTCGGCCATCACGGATTGGCGCAGCTTTTCGGGGTCCATGTGTTGCGCGCGGTTGCGGATCCGGCTGACCAGCGAAAACAGCGGCGTGGCAATCGCCACCAGCTGGTTGACCCCGGTGATCGCAATCGCCGTGCCTTCGGGTCCGCCGCGCGGCCCCGCACCAGCAGGCACCCCCATGGCCCCACTCGGCTCTGCCGCCGGGGCCGGTGTTGCCGTGCCATAGGCTTGCGACCCATAGCCCTGCCCTGCCCCGCCAAAGCTCGGCTGCGGCGCAGGACCGGGTGCCACGGGCCGCTTGCCGCCCGGGTTGGGGCGGATCACCGTGCGCTCGTTGTCATCGGGCTCGGCAAAGGGATCGTTGTTCGACATCACATCCTCCCGAACGCTTTAGCCTTGGCGTATGGCCCAAAGTTCCATCGACAGACCGGGGTAATCGCCCGACACATGCACGGCAATTCCACCCGAGGTGGTCATCTTCGCCCAATAGGGGCTGGCTTCTTCCAGTTGGAAATAGACCACCCCGGCATGGTAGGGGATCTGGCGTGGCGCCACCGGCAGGGGGCGCAGACCAATCCCCGGCAGGGCCGAGTTGACCAGGGGCCTGATTTCTTCAACCGGGCCGATCTTGACCTGGCCCGCAAAATGCCGCCGCACCGTCTCGTCGGGGATGTCGGCCTTGACCGCCAACACGAAGCCCGCCGTCGTCAAAAGCTTGCGGTCGGCGATCAGACCGACCGAGATGCCGTATTTGCGCGGCTCCAGCGGGATCGAGACTGCCGTGGTTTCCAGCACCGAGGACAGGTATTGCCGCAGCACCCGGATCAGCGGGGCAAAGGTGCCTTTCAGGTCATCATGGCGATAGGCCGGAATCTCCGGCGCGCGCTTGTCGGTCGCCATGAAGGTCGCGAGTTCGCCGGCCAGCTTCACGCCTTCGGCAAAGAAATCGACCGGGTGGACGTTTTCGATGGTGCCCATGTGCTTGATCATCGGCAGGACGCGGTTGCAGACCATCAGCAAAAGGAAATCCTGAATCTCGGCCACACCCCGCGTTGCCCCGCCATCCGACAGGCGGCCAGCCAGCGCGGTGACGCGGTGGCTGAGCAACCCCTCCAGCTCCCGCAGGAACGAGGCCAAGGGGAAGGCCGCCCGCACATCCATGCAAGAGGGGATGAAGCCGGTGTCCAAGACCACCTCGCGGTCCGGCCGCACCTCGATGATGCGGGCGATAGGGATGGCCAGCTTGTCAGCCATGTCATCGACCGCCAGCGCAAACTGCAGGCGCATCTTTCCCACACCCAGGGTCACGGCCTTGCGGTCAAGGCTCATGGTGTCTGTCACCTCGACCTCGGCGGGCCGCAGGCGGCTGGCGGACAGTTCCGCCCCGGTCAGATCCACCTCCTGCGCGCCCTGCCGCCGTTGCGGCACGGTCAGCATCACCACGCAGTCCTTGATGTTGGGCGGCACCTCCAGCGCCGGAGGATGCTCGTCGGCCTGCGGCACCCGGAAGACCGCGCCGTCCTGCGTCAGCCCCGACACCGTCTTCAGCGCGATCTGCCCGACCTTCAGCGCCGCGTCGTCCAGTTCCAGCGTCGAAACCCCCCAGGCATAGGCCGACACCCGCCGCGCAAGGCCCGCGATCAGCGCCTCATGATACCGGTCGGCCTGCTGAAAGTGGTGCGGCTGCAGAAACAGCCCCTCCGTCCACAATACCTTGCTGTCCCAGGACAATGTCGTCTCCCTTGCTCCCTCGGCCTCAGCCTCGGGTCTTGGCTTCTTTCAAACGGGCAAGTTGCGCCCGGTAGGCTTGAGCGAATTCCTTGGCAAACAGCTCGTGGAAATCGTTCTCGGCCTGATCGCTGATTTCGGCATACATCGTCTCGTAGGTTTCCCAGTACTGCGCCTTGCGGTTTTTCAGGAAGCCGCCGAAGCCGCCCTTGGCTTCGATCCTGGTGGTCAGGGTCGCCGGGTTCAGCTTGGCCAGAACCCCTTTCAGCGCCGCTTCCATCCCGGTCATCATGGCGATCTCATGCGCCTTGATATCCTCCAGCGCCTGCGCGGCGGCGGCTTCGGCAGGCAGGTAACCGCGTGCGGTGGGTTTCACCATCGCCTCGATCGCCTGTTCGGGGGTGACCGAAAATTTCAACGGGTTGTTGCCGCCGACGTTGACCATGGTCTGCTCGATCCGGAACTCCGACTTGATCGAGGTGCGGGTCATCAGAATCTCGCGCAGGCCGGTGATCATCGCCTTCAGCGTCCGGCCCAGGCGGGCCATGGTGTCGGGCAATTCGGCGTCGGTGATGCGCACCTCCTCGGCCCCGACCGCAAGCAGAAAGGCGCGGGCGGCGTCGGCACCCGACACAGGGCCAACCAAAGGGGGTGGCGGGAGCGGTGACGCCTCGACCGGTTCCACCACCGCCGATTGCGCGGGAACGGCCGCACTGCGCGTCGGGCGGTTTGGGTCGGTCGAGAACGGGTCAAACGGGGGGGCAAGGGGTTCAGACGCTGCCATGGGCTTGGCCGCAGGCTCCGCGAAAGGATCGGCGTCTGGCAGGGTGGGCAGCGCAGGAGGTGGCGGCGTCACCTCGACCGGCGCGGCTTGCACCACAGGTGGCACCGGTGGCGGGGCAAGAAAATCATCTTCCGGGATCGCGGCGGATTTCGCCTCGGATCTTGGGGCAGCGACCGGGCCGCCGAAGATATCATCCTCGGGCAGGACAGGCGCCTTGGCCGAAGGCGCGTGGCTGTAAAGGTCAGCCCCCTGCGGCAAGGCCTGCGCGGCCGCAGGCCGGCCGGGCGGCGTGGGCGCCAGAAGATCATCCCAGTCATCCGGGATCAGCGAGGTGGAGACCTTGGCCTGTGCGGGCACAAAGCTGTCGGTGACAGACGCCGAATGGTTGCGCATCGCCGGCTGCGAAGGCATTTCAGGGGCAGGTCCCAGCAAGGGGCCATCGTCGCCCAAGGGGGGCAGCAGCTCGACAAACTCCTCTTGCTTGCGGAATTGCTTGGGCCCGGTGGGCTTGGCCGCCCCCAGCAGACTGTCCAGAAAATCCCCCCCGGGGGCTGCATCGTCCAGAAGCTTGTAGGGATCCGGCGCCGCCCGCGCATTGCCGAACGAGGCGCGGTCATCGGCCAAGGGCGCCAAAGGCTCGGCATAGCTGGCGGCAGAGGTGATCTGCACCACCAGTTCATAGCCGCCCATGATCAGCACATCGCCATCGTTGAGCGGTGTCGCCGTGCGGCCAAGGGCGATCTTGCCATAGTTCAGAAAGGTGCCATTGGTCGAAAAATCCACCACCACGACGCTGCCGTTGTGATTTTCCACCACGCAATGCGTCTTGGAGATCATGCGATCGGGATCGGGCAGGACCACGTCGTTCTCAGGCCCGCGCCCGATGGTCAGGCTGGGGCCGCGCATGACGATGGGATGGCCATCACCCGGCACCGCACCCGAAGACTGAAACCGCAACGTCACCGCCATCTTACCTCCTCATCCCCCGATCAGCACCGTTGGCAGGCCCAGCACCACGGCACCGCCATGCGCGGTCGGATCGCCCAGCCGCGCGGCAGGCATCCCGCCCACCAGGACCGAGGTCGACCCCATGGCGATGGCATCCGGCGGGCCGATGCAGACGCACATGCTGCCGATCTGCGCCTGCGGGATCATCCCGGTCAGCACCGTGAAACAGCCCAACGCAATGGGGCCGCCGACATGGGGCACCAGAACCGTGACCAGCGGGCAGACATGCATGTCACCGATGCGGGCGGCGGGCGGCATGATCAGGCTCCTTCCCTGGACAGATGCGGCTCGACCCGGCCCGACCCGCCGCGGGCAATGTCCAGCGCCCGCTCGATCATCACGCCAGCCGCCACCTCCAGCGACTTGCCGGACTTGGCAATCGCCACGATGATCATCGCGAAGGCCGACACTTCGGCGCCGCCGGGCGGGGCGGCATGCTGCGCCAGATCACCGGGACCAAGGGTTCCATCGTGAAACTGCACGGCCATCGCGCAATGCTTGGTTTCATCCTTCATGCTGGCATGTTGCAGCGCGTGATGCGCCGTGGCGCGGTTTTCTTCGGTCGGCTTGAAGACCCAAGCCTCCGAGGCGGCCAAAGGCGGCGGCACTTTGGCGCCACTGGGCAAAAGATCGCGCGCGGCCAAACAGGCCCACCAGACCCTTTCGCGCGCCGGCAAGGCAACCGAAAACAGCCGCAGGATGTCAACCAGCGCGCCCTTCTGGTCCAATTCGCGCAGCACCACTTCCACCGAGGCCGAGGCGGGGGCGGCCAACGCCGTTTCCAACTCGGCATTGGCATTGGCCAGAAGCCGCGCCGCCGGCTGCCGCGGGATTTTCACGAGGTCGGAGAAACGGTCGCTCATTTTATCCCCTCCCTCAATTGATCATCGTAAGTTTGCCGTTCACCATCAAGATGGCGTCGGCCTTGACCGTGGTCATCAGGGATTTAAGTTCGGCCATCAACTTGGCCTCGATTGAAACCATCATGGCGCCATTGATCGTGACACCCATCTGATCAATCTTGATCGAGCTTTGGCCAACCTTCAGTTCAATCGACTGCATCGCCTCCATCTGGATCATGCCAAGGGCGGCCTTGACGGTGATGTTGCCCATCTTGACCTGAGTGTCGTGATTGCCCATCGACACTTCCGTGGCCATGTTGCCCATGGCGACCTTCTCGGACAGGTTGCCCTGCTTGATCTCGGTCGAGGTGTCACCGGTGATCGTGGTGGCCGACTTGCCTTCGACGGTCGTGGTGTCGTCGGTCTTGACCTTGGTGATCCGGTTGCCTTTCTCGACGATCTGGGTGACGTCCCCCATTTTGACCGTCTCGGTGAAGTTGTTGTAGATCGTCTGGGTCAGGTTGCCGTCTTTCTTCTTCTCCATCCCGATGGTGATCTCGGCATTGTTCTTGACGATCTGCTTCAACTCGCCTTCGGACTGGAAGAAGATGTTCTCGCTTCCCTTGGTGTCATCCATCGTCAGTTCATGAAAGCCGCCGCCCCCCTTGGTGGAGTTGGTGCGCCAGCCCATCTTGTTCATCTGGTCCGGCAGGGGATAAGGCGGCTTGTTGACGCCATTATAGACCATGCCGGTGCAGATCGGCCGGTCGATGTTGCCACGTTCGAACTGGATGATCACTTCCATCCCGATGCGCGGAACCGCCATGAAGCCCCATTCCTTGCCCGTCCACGGCATGACCGTGCGCACCCAGCACGACGAGGTGTCATCGCCCTTGCCAAGGCGGTCCCAGTAGAACTGCACCTTGATGCGGCCGAATTCGTCGGTGTGGATCTCGTCCCCCGCGGGCCCTGTGACGATGGCGGTCAAGAGGCTGGGCACCTCGGGCCAATCGGTTTCCCGGTGGGGGCGGAAAGGAGTGGGCGCAGGCTGCACCTCGAACTCGGCGTCATAAAGCGCCATCAGTTCGGGGAACTCGATCCGCTCTGCCGCGCGGTTCAGGCGCTGCATCTCGGTGCCTTCGGGCTTGTCGTCAAAGCGCATGTAGTGGGTCGAGGACAGCACCAGATAGCGCCCCTCGAACTCGGGCCGGTCGGGGTATTTCAGGGTGAAAGTGACCCCAGTCCGCACCTTTTCGGTGTTGCACAACCCGCGCGAGCGGGCAAAGCCCGTGGCATGTGCCTCGGCCACATTGGCCGCGTGGAAATTCTCGCCCTTCTCTGCGGTCTTGTAATGCGCGCCCGACTGGTAGCGCTCGATGGAATTGTAGCTGTGACTGCCCACCTTGGTTGAAGCCTTGGTGGCCAGAAGGCTGGCATTGGGCAGCTTGAAATCATAATCCCAGATCGACACCTTGCCCGTCACCACCTTGCCCACTTCGGACCATTCGAAAATGGTGTCGGCATCGGCGCGAACCTTTTCAAGGATGTTAGCTTGGGTGAAGGGAATTTCCCCCTCGTCCTCATGGGCGCTGCCGTCATTGGCAAGGATCAGCTTTTCGGTCGGGCCGGAGTAGTCGAAATAATAATAGATCCCCTCTTCCTCCATCAGGCGGCTGAGAAAGGCAAAGTTGGTCTCGTTGTATTGCACGCAATATTCGCGCTGATCGGGGGTGCCTTTGACTTTGCTTTCAAAGGCGGTGATGCCCATCTTGTCGAAGACCTTGCCGATCACCTCCAGCGCCGTCATGTTCTGGAAGACCCGATTGTCCTCGGCCAGCGTCGACAGCCAAAGCCAAGGCCGCAGTTCGATGGCATAGACGTCGATGCCATTGCGCAGGCCGACATCCTCGACCGAGATCACCAGACCCGAGCATTTGAAGCCCTGCAGCGTCTTGAGGTTGATCCTTTTGCCAAGGATCGACTTGGGGTCAAAGTCGGTGACGGTTGCCACCACCTCCAGCCGGGTTTCGGTGTTGGTCGACAGCTTTTCGCGCACCCTTGCGCCAAGGCACAACAGGTCGTTGCCGCCCTCGCCCGTCAACTGGATGAAGGGGTCGGATATGACGATTTCATTAAGAATGACAGGCATTGTCGTTCAACCTCCGCTCGGACCGGCGTGCCCCTGCCCCTCGACAAAATGGCGTCGAACTCTTGCCACGGTAATACACCGATATTGGCCGCGACGTATGTCTTTTGTCGAAATCGGCCAAATTCCACCCCGTCGTGACGCGATCTGGTTGCTTGCCGGCGCGCATGATCAAAGGCTTGCCAGAAGGGCGGCCAGATCGGCGTCCATCTCATCGGCGGCCTCGGCCGGGGCTGCTTCGTCCGGCGTTTCGCTGGAGCCGAAATCGTCGCCAAAGCTGGCCAACAGGGCGTCAAGATCGGCATCGGTGCTGTCGGCCGCGGGGGGTTCGGTCTCCTCAGAGGCCGCGGCCAAGGGTCCTCGTTCAGCCACGGCCTTGGGTTTGGGCGGCGGCACGTCGGACCAGAAGCCCAGGATCGTCTCACCGCTCAGCGCCTGAAACGAGCCCAGCCGCACCTCGTCGCGCCCCTTGACCGAGATCACCGGCATATAGCCGCGCGCAAGGGTGGCTTGCGTCTTGGCTTGGCTCAGGTTGCGCTCGGTGCAGGGCAAGGCCACCTGATCGCCGTGGCGGTCCTTGACGAAATGGTAGGGCATGCCGCCCAGCGACATGACCGACCCCAACCCCATCGAGGGTCCGTTCTTGCGGAAACTGCGCGCCAGCAGGATGGCAACAAGGGCGACCGGATTGGCCCACAGCATGCCTGAAAGACCTTCGCTTTCGGTGAACTCCTCGAAATCAAATTCATAGATCGGGTCAGATTTCGCGCCGTAGGGACTGCGCAGCAGGAAACGCGGCGAAACAAGGCCGACATACCCCGCCTCGGGCATCGCCCGCAGCGCGTCCCAAGCTTCGGCCACCAAGAGATGGCGATCCTTGAGGTCGGTGTCCAGAAAACTGGGCGTGATGGCGGCGAAGAAGGCGGTGCGGACATGGGCCGCCACCTGCGCGATGCGGCCCACCAGTTCGGCATGGGTCGGGGTTTCCTCGAACGTATACAGCCCGCAGACAGCCGAAAACGGCCCGCGCCCGTCCGGCGTGCCTTCGGTCAACAGCTGACAAAAGCCCGACTCCGCCAGATCTTCCTGCGCCGCAAGATCCGCCGCCAGTTCTTCAGCTGAGATATCGTAAACCACCAGATCAAGCTTCTGATCGGTTTCCACATTGCGGGTGATCAAGTCCAGCATGCGCCACTGCGCTTCAACCGACTGGAACTCCGGATGGTGCAACACCAGCCGCATGGCACCCGCCAAACCCTGTTCGGCCGCCTCTTTCAAGGCCGCCGCGTTGGGATCGGGCAACGCCTGCACATAGGGCCCCACGATGCGCTGCAACAGATCATCGGCCGAGGACGCCTCGGCCTTGCGCGCCGCCGTGCCCCCGACCAGCTTGGCGAAATCGGTCAGCTTGCGATCGGACGGCACCGCATTGCCCGCCGATTTCCGTGCCGGAGGGGCAACCTTGCGGCCAAACTCTTCCCCCCAGGCCTTCAGATCGTTCGCCGCACCTTTGGCAGTGGCACCGGTGGCCAGCCGCCGTTTCAGCGCCACCAGTTCAGCAAACATCTCGACATTGCCGAACAGCTCATCCGGGTGCAGATCGTCGACCGACGCCAGCGACACCTCGATCCCCGCGCCATCCTTGCCGATCGGCAGGACCAGTTCGGTGGCAAAGCCCTTGATCACTTTGTCCAACGTGTCGACATCCAGCTTGATCGGCCGACGCGCTGCCAGATCCGCGCCAATCTCCACCTCGCCGCGCGCCGCCCGGCCGGAAAAGTCACCCATGATGGCCATGCGAAAACGCGCCGGTTTGGCGGCATCCAAGGGGGATGCGCCCATTGCGCCGAAGTTCAGAGAAAAAGATGTGCCAGCCATGTTCACTCCTTGCCGTGTCGAGGGTGAGCGGTCGCCCGCCCACCCGATGCAACCTTCAGATGAAGACTTCGAGCATGTCCTTGACCTCGCTCAGCGCGTCGGAGAGCTCCTTGCCCTCCGACAGAATGGTCGAGATATCGAGCGCCCTGATCTTTTGCAGGGCGGTGCGGTCATCAATCGTCAGACCGTTGCCCTTCAAAAGCTCGTTCACATCGTCAAGGTGCTTTTCGCGCTCGTCCAGCTTCTTGGCCATTTCCGACACGCCGCGCTTGGCCGCCATGGCCTTGGCCCCGATCTTGACGCCATCCTTCAGGCTCGCCGCGGCCTTCATGCCCTTGACCAGCTTGTCAGCTGCAACGGACAGATCGTCCACCTTCTTGCGCGTCTTGGTCACATGCTCACGATAGGCTTTGCGGGCGGTGTCCACGTCGTTCAACTGCGATTTGATGCCCTTGACGGTGAAATCCATCACCTCAAGGAAAACCTGCTTGGCGTTGCGGCCATTCAGCACCTCTTCTCCCGCCGTCTGCACGCGGGTCAGAATCTCTTTCATCGCATCAACAGGCTTTGACAAGGACAGGCCCGACGTGTCGAGTTTCTGGCGCTGCGCCGCCTGCTGGATCACTGTGCCACGCAGGTCCAGGAAGGCCTGAATGGCACTTTCCAACTCTTTGCGCAGCTTCACCTCGCCCTTGTTGTATTCGTAGATTTCCTTGCCGATCGTGTAGCAGGACTTGGCGATGGCATAATAGGCATGCAGGTCACCGCCCGAGGATGCGACCAGCGTGCCGATGTTGCCCACAATGCGCACCACGCCGACACCGATCTTGAAGCCCAGCTTGAACTGCGCCTCTTTCAGGTTCTTGTCGCCCTGCTTTTCCTTGGCAAGACGGTCTTCCACTGCCTTCTTGGCCGCACCCTCGGCCGAGGCCAGGGCATTCTTGATCGAGACGTTGACGCCTTGGGCCAAGGCCTCGGCATCCTTCACCAAGGTAGGATCACCGCTGTCGACCAGATCAGAGATCTTCTTCTCAAGCCGCTCCACCTCCGAGGCGATGGTGGTCTCATAGACGTCCAGCGCATCACGGGCCGCTTTTTCCAGCCGGTCCATCGCCGCCGAAGGCACCTCGTCGGCCGTGAAGATCCCCGTCGTTGTGACGTCGATTTCGATATCGACGCGGGTCGGATCAATGGTCAGGTATTTCGTCTTCGGTTTGTAGCGCACCAGATCGACGATGTAGAATTTGCGTGTCGTTGTCTTCTTCTTCGCCATGTTGAAAATTGTCCCCGTTGTCTGTCCCGTCTCAATCAAAACTGTAGGTGAAGGCGCCGTCCTTCACGTCAATCGCCACGCGATTCACCGCTCCGCCCGCAATCATCCGGCGCAGGAACTCGCCCGAGATGTCGGGCAGCATGGTGTTGGTCACGATGGCGTCGATCATCCGGCCGCCGGACTCCACTTCAGCACAGCGGCTGACGATCTGGTCCACCACCGCATCGGTGTAGTCGAAGGGCACGCCGTGTGCTGCCATGACGCGCTTCTTGATGCGGTTCAACTGCAGGCGGGTGATCTTGCCGATCATCTCGGGTGACAGCGGATAATAGGGGATCACCACCAGACGGCCCAGCAGCGCGGGCGGGAAGATCTTCAGCAACGGCTCGCGCAGTTCCTTGGCGATGGCTTCGGGTTCCGGCATCAGGTCCGGATCGGCGCAGAGGTCCATGATCTTTTCGGTGCCCGCGTTGGTGGTCAGCAGGATCATGCAGTTGCGAAAGTCGATCGAGCGGCCCTCGCCATCCTCCATCACGCCCTTGTCGAAGACCTGGAAGAAGATTTCATGCACGTCGGGGTGGGCTTTTTCAACCTCGTCCAGCAAGACGACCGAGTAAGGCTTGCGCCGCACCGCCTCGGTCAAGACGCCGCCCTCCCCGTAGCCCACATAGCCCGGAGGGGCGCCTTTCAGCGAGCTTACGGTATGCGCCTCTTGATATTCGCTCATGTTGATGGTGATGACGTTCTGCTCGCCGCCATACATCACCTCGGCCAGCGCCAAGGCCGTTTCCGTCTTCCCGACACCCGAGGTGCCCGCCAGCATGAACACGCCAATCGGCTTTGATGGGTTATCCAACCCCGCACGAGAGGTCTGGATGCGCTTGGCGATCATCTTCATCGCATGATCCTGCCCGATGACCCGCTTTCCAAGGTGCTCGGCCAGGTCGATCACGGTTTGCAGTTCATCCTTCAGCATCCGTCCCACCGGAATGCCCGTCCAGTCGCCGACCACAGTGCCCACGGCCAAGGCATCGACAATCGGCAGGATCAGCGGGTGTTCGCCTTGCAGCGCTGTCAGTTCCGCATTCTTCGCCCGCAGTTGCGTGGTCAACTCCGCCCGCTGCTCGTCCGTCAGCGGTGAGTTCCCCTCCGGCGCCGCAGCCTCCGACCCGGTCGCAGCCGCTGGTTTAGTGTCGACCGGTGCCCCGCCCTCACGCAGCTTGGCGCGCAGGTCAAGGATCGCCTCCACGATCACCTTTTCCGCGTCCCAGCGGGCGGTCAGCCCCTCCAACCGCTTTTCTTCTTCGGCCTTGATGCCCGTGATGGCTGCGCGGCGTTCGGTGACATCATAGCCTGCGGTTTCATCGCGTGAGATGATGCCAAGTTCGGTGTCCAAGGCCTCGATCCGGCGGCGGCTGTCGTCCACTTCCGCCGGCACCGCGTGTTGCGACACGGCCACGCGGGCACAGGCGGTGTCCAGCACGGACACGGATTTATCCGGCAACTGGCGGGCCGGGATATAGCGGGCTGACAGGTTCACCGCCGCCGCAATCGCCTCGTCCAGCACCTGCACGCGGTGGTGTTTTTCCAGCATCGAGGCGATCCCGCGCATCATCAGGATGGCTTTGGTGGGCGATGGTTCTTCCACCACGACCGTCTGGAAACGCCGGGTCAGGGCCGGGTCTTTCTCGATATGCTTCTTGTACTCGGCCCAGGTCGTGGCCCCAATGGTCCGCAAGGTGCCACGCGCCAAAGCCGGTTTCAGCAGGTTCGCCGCATCGCCCGTGCCAGCCGCGCCCCCTGCCCCGACCAAGGTATGCGTCTCGTCAATGAACATGATGATCGGCGTGGTCGAAGCCTGAACCTCCTCAATCACCGACTTCAGGCGGTTCTCGAATTCCCCCTTCATCGAGGCGCCGGCTTGCAACAGCCCCACATCCAGCGCCAGAATCCGCGCATCCTTCAACGCCGGGGGCACGTCGCCCCGTGCAATCCGCAGCGCAAAGCCTTCCACGACCGCCGTTTTACCGACGCCAGCCTCGCCCGTCAGGATCGGGTTGTTCTGCCGACGCCGCATCAGAATATCGACAACCTGGCGAATTTCCTCATCCCGCCCGACGATCGGGTCCATCTTCCCATCCCGCGCCTGCTGCGTCAGGTCGGTGGTGAATTTCTTCAGCGCCTCCTCTTTGCCCATCGCGGCAGGCGCCATCGCCCCGGAGTCCTCGCCGGGCGCACCCGAGCCCACATGCGACCCATCCGTCGCGCCCTGCCCCTCTTCCGGGCTGCCGTTCACGGCGGCGGCGAAATTCTCGGCCAGATCATCCGGCTTGATCTTCTTGAACTCGGGCGAGATCGCGAACAGGATATTGCGCAGGGCAGGCGTCTTGACGATGCCAAGGATCAGATACCCCGTTCGCACCTGGCTCGCCGAAAACAGCAAAGACCCCCAGACCCAGCCACGTTCCGTGGCATCCTCCAGATGTTCCGACAGGTCCTGAATGGACGAGGCACCACGCGGCAAGGCGTCCAACGCGCGCTGCATATCGGCCACCAACTTGGCCGGGTCCAGCTTGTAGTATTCGGCCAGGCGGTGCAGGTCGCTGTTTGGGTTCTGCAGGATTTGATGCAGCCAATGCACCAGTTCGACATAAGGGTTGCCCCGCAGCTTGCAGAAGACGGTGGCCCCTTCCACGGCCTGATAGGCCAGACGGTTCAACTTGCCGAACAGGGCGACGCGGCTGATTTCGCTCATTTGTGGGCTCCAGTCTTGAGGGGGGCAAGGGGGCGCTGACGGCGCAGCGCGTGGGGCGGCGACAGATACAGATCATTGGCATCGCGCCCCGAGGCGCGGCGGATGCCGACCCAGGTCGTCTGGCCAAGGGCGGCATTGGCCCCGCCAAGCGCCATCCGGGGCACTTCGGCGGCACGCAGGATCACGTTCACATCCCAGTCCAGCGCATCGCCGACAAAGTTGCGCACAATGGCCTCCAGCCGCTCCAAAGCGCCTTGTCCGGGCAGGAAGCGGCGGTATTCGGCAAGGCTCAACGGACCCACCAGAATGCGGAACTTCGCCGCCCGCGACCAGACGCGGGTGCCGATCGAAGTGCCTTGCCCCAGACCCGCGGGCTTGCCCAACTGCCAACGGTCATCAGGTTCAAGGTCAAGCCAGCTTCCCACAAATTGCTGCAGATGCACCTCGGCATCAAAGAAGCTTTGCAACAGCGACACCAACCCCTCGGCCGTCTTGGTGCCCGATGCCAGATGGCCCGCGAAATAACGCTTGGCCATGTCGGGCATCAGGTCGCGCCGGGCCAAACCCTTGCCGTAATAGCCCGAGATCGCCGCCACCTTGCGTTCAAACGGGTCCTGTTCGGGGCGATCGAAGCTGGGCGCGGGCTGGCCCGCCGCCCAGGCCCGGTAAAACAGGCTCATCAGACGGTGGGTGAAGGTATTGGCGAAGGCGATGAAGGTGGTATCCCGGAAATTGCGCCGCCGTTCGCGGGCGTATTCGGTCAGGTGCAGGGGCAAGGGACCCATCGGACCGAACAGGCCAAAGGCGCGATTGGTCAGCACGCCGCGCCCGCCCTCCACCTTGAAATCGGCGATGGTCGAGGTGGGAAAGGCCAGTTCCGCTTCCTGCCCCAAGCGCACCGGGTCCTGCGACGCCCGGCGCGAGGTGCCCAGACGCGGCATGTCACCATGCTGCGCCTCGATCACCCGAAGCGCTTGAAACAGATGGTATTTCGTCGGATCGGCCTGAAGCTGCGCGTAATGCGTCAGATCATCCGGCCCAAGCCCGCTTCCGGTCGCCACCTTGTGATCTCTCCGCGTTGTTGGGTTGTAAGCACCGTCTCGGTAAACGAGTTGATCGTCACATATTTGCGGAAGAACCGCTCCAGCACGGAAGCCAGCACATAGACGCCAGAGCCGTCGAAAAAGCTTTCGTCAAAGTCGATCTTGATCTCCAACCCTCTGACGGCGGTAGACAAAACCTCATCCGTCATGCGCCGCACGATGGGCCGTGTTGCCACGCCACGCATGCCCTCCATCTGCTTGGCAATCACCCGGTCCCCCGAGGGGGCGTAAAGCCCGACCAATTCGCGCAAGGCCTCGGCGCCGCTTTGGCTGCCCTCACGGTCGGTGATCGACAGGTAATTCAGCGACAAATGGCTGATCAGCCGCCACGCGGTTTCGCCCTGCGCAATGGTCGGGCGCGGGCGGGTGGGTGAGACGATGCAGGTCACCGACAGGACCGGGCCGCCATCCGGCAGGTGAAACGCGTCGCGGCCTGCGGTGGACAGCAGCAGCGGCAGATCGCGGTTGGTGCACAGGCCCGTGACCGAAAGCTGTGTCAGATCCGCAGCATAGGGGGCCTGTTTGCTGTCCACCAGGCTCAGATAAACCTCTGACCCAAGGTAAGAGGTCCGCACCCCGCGCAGCCGTTCCTTTTCGTTGCGCTGCCGCATCCGGCGGTGGATCGTGTAATAGGCCGGATGGCTTTCCCCCGCCGAGGTGATGTCAGAGGCCGAATAGAACGGCCGGAACTCGGTCTCTTCATTGGTCTTCGACGAATTGCCGGTCACGCGTGAGATCGAGAAGATCTCGTAATCGAGGGGCGCGGTGCGGTTCGGCGTCACATATTGCTCGGTGTCAGAGGTGGTCAGGTGGATGCGGTCAAAGGCGCGCTCGAACAGGTTGATGGCGGGCACGGCGTTGATCACGAAGGCTTCCTTGCGCACACAGGCGCCGTTGTCCGGCAAAGCCTCGGCCAACAGAAGGTACAGGTCGACATCCGCCCCCTCGGCCCGGGCCAAGGCCGGGCGCATGCCAGACAGTTCCACAAAGTGGAACCGTTCCGGCATGGCGAAATATTCCTGCAGCAGGCGGTAGCCGTCAAAGGACCGACGCGGGGTCGGCAACAGGGCCTCCTCTCGCGCAAACCCTTTGGGCAGGCTTTTGGCCCCCGGCAAGGCTTGCGTCCAATCGGCCCGGCGGTCGGTGGACCGTCCCACCATGCCGGTGACACGGGTGCAAAGCGCCTCGTGCAGGGTCCAGGGCTCGGCGGCTTGTCCGGTCAGATGCAGGGTCAGCGCGTTCATCGGCAAGGCGCTGATCTTGCCGCCGTCCTTCCTGCGCAATCGCAGTCGAATGCCGGCGCGGGCTGGCGTGTCGCGGCTGACACCGGCGGCGACCAGACCGCCACGGCTGTCGATATACTCAACCTCCGCCACCTCCACCGGCCACAGGGTCACATCGGCGGCGGTGCGGAAGATGCAGGCCGTCTGTTCGCCGTCAATCTGACGTGAGCGCAACCTTGCGCCGCGTTTCAGAAGGTAGCCTTCCTTGACCCCGGCATTGCCCAGATCCGGCTCCAGCCCGACGATCATCATCGAGGGCGTCGGGGCCAGAAAATGGGGATAGACGATTTCCAGCAGGTTCGAGGTGAAGGCGGGAAACTGCATCTCCAGCGCCAGTTGCACGCGGGCCGACAGGAAGGCCGTGCCCTCCAGCAGGCGCTCGACATAGGGGTCCAGCACCTCCATGCCTTCCATCCCCAACCGCGCCGCAATCTTGGGATAGGCCGAGGCGAATTCCGCCCCCATGTCGCGCAGGAAGGCCAGTTCGCTTTCGTAATGCGCCAGAAGCCGGGTATCCATCAGGCGGTCCTTTCCAGCGAAACTTCACCGGTCGTCACATCGACCGAAGTGCGCAGGTACAACTGGATCGGAATAGGCTCGGCCCACATGTCGGCCCGGATGTCGAAGTTGATCACCGTCTGACGGGAGACATTGTCTGTGCGGATCTCGACATGGGCCGAGCCCTTGCGGATGCGCGACTCGTAGTTTTCAATCGCCGCGGCGATGGATTTGCGGATCAGCTGCACCCGCTCTTTCGAGGAAAAGTCCCCCGCCACCTCGCGCACGCCGTAGTTGATCACCGATTTCGCGGCCAGCGGATAGCGGGCGGCATCCAGCCAGGTCTCGCCGTTGTTGGTGTTCAAAAGCCACGACAGATCGCGCTGCACAATGTCGCGCAGGCGGCGGATGTCGATCACCCGCGCATCGCGGCTTTCGGTGCCAATGGTAGGATCATCATCGGTCAGCCGATCCAGAAGCGAGGGTTGCAGCCGCTCGGACATCATCTTGTCCGCCATGACGCACCTATGCCGCCGCGCCGGACGGGAGAGTGTCGAACCGGATCAGCCGCGCATCCAGCAGCGCCACATCCCCCTGATCGGTCGACAAAAGCCTTTGGCCAAGTCCGGTGAAAGTCTCGGCCCCGGCGTCGGTCCAGCGGGTAGCGCGGGACAGCTTTTCCGCCGGATCGCCCGTCTGGCCCGAATAGGGATAACGCGTCGGAATGAAGGCCACGACCTGCCCCTCGTTCGCCAAGGTCAGGTTCGCCGCCGTCCAGACCGCGTCGCGCAGGTCGGTCGGCGGATCGAAGGTGATCTGGCGGATCTGGTTGAACGGCAGCCAGAAATACCGGCCGTTCACAATCGCCTCCAGCACCGGGCCAAGACGCATGTCGGCATCGGCGATCCAGGCAAAGCGCTGGCCATCCAGCTCGCCCGAGGTCGCAGGGGCTGCGTCAAACGCCTTGGCGCGCAGTTCTGCGGCGGCTTCCGGCTGGCCGCTGGCCAGAAGCTTCTGCGCCTCCATCAGCAGGGCCAGCCATTCCTGCGGCTCGCCAAACACCAAAGGGGCCTTGGTGCCCGCGAAGACTTTTTCCCGGTACACCTCGCAGATGATTGCCTCGCGGTAGGCCTGCGCCATCTGCAGGGCGGCAGGCGACACCTCGCCACAGACCTTCAACTGGCGGATCGCGCGATCCCATTGGCCCAGCACACACAGAAGCTGAAACAGGAAGATCCGCAACTTGGCATCGCCGGGCTTGGCCTTGACCAAAGCCGACAGCGCTTCCAGGGCACCCGCCGGATTGCCGGCTTTCAAATGGTCTTCGGGCGTCATCATGCAAGCGCTCCAGCAAAAATGGGCCGTTTCGGCACCGGGACAGGCCCCGGCGCCGAAACGAAGATCTTCAGGATCAGGACATGGACCCGACGCCGATGTTCCACTTGAACTCGGCGTATTTCTTCAGCTTGCCCTTGCCACCTTCCGGATAAAGGTAGTCGATCTGGATTTCCGAGGCCCGGACGCTCCAGCTTTCCTTGGGAATTTCTTCCGAACCGGAGGTGATGTTGTAGGTGCCGACTTGGCTGTCCTTGAGGGTCCAGATCACATAGGGCTCCAGCGCGGTATTGTCGTCCTCGTTGGCCTTGCACTGGTGAATCGTGATTTCTTTCAGACGCTTGCCGCCGGCGACCTGGAACATCAGCTTGATCGAATGACGCCCCAGTTCCGAAGAGAAGGTCACGTCGTTGAACACGGCCTTGCCGAAACCGCGCGTCACGGTGCCGCCTTCCGCGTCGGATTGATGGCGTTCCAGACCGAATTCGACCGAATCCACCACGATCCAGTCAATGTGGTTCTTTTCAACTGCGTCGCCGGTGAATTCCTTGAGCGGGTCGATCTTGACGAATAATGTTGCGGGCATTTTTCAGGTCCTTCCTAGTTTGTTGCCTAGAGGCAGGGTTAATTTCTCGCACGCTTGAGACGCGGGGGATCAGCCGCCCTTCTCGGACGGCAGCTTGGAGACAAGGCGAAGCGATATCGACAGGCCTTCCAGCTGGTAGTGCGGGCGCAGGAAGAATTTGGACGAATAGTAGCCGGGGTTGCCTTCAACCTCTTCGACGACAACTTCGGCAGCGGCCAAAGGCTTGCGGGCCTTTTCGCCTTCACTGGAGATTTCGGCATTGAAATCAACGTAGTTGTTGATCCAATCCTGCAGCCAGGACTGCATGGCAGTGCGGCTCTTGAACGAGCCAACCTTGTCGCGGACCATGCACTTCAGATAGTGGGCGAAGCGGCAGGTGGCGAAAAGATAGGGCAGACGGGCGGCAAGGTTGGCGTTGGCCGTTGCATCCGGGTCGTCGTATTCGGCCGGTTTGTGCAACGATTGCGCGCCGATGAAGGCCGCCACGTCGGTGTTCTTGCGGTGGATCAGCGGCATCATGCCGTTCTTGGCCAGTTCAGCCTCGCGACGGTCGGAAATCGCGATTTCGGTCGGGCATTTCTGGTCGATGCCACCATCGTCGGACGGGAAGGTGTGCGAGGGCAGGTTCTGCACCGCACCACCGGATTCCACGCCCCGGATCCGGCTGCACCAACCGTACTCCTTGAAGCTGCGGTTGATGTTCACCGCCATCCCGTAAGCCGCATTCACCCAGCCATAGGCGTTGTGATCGGTGCCGTCGACCTCTTCCTCGAAGGCAAAAGCCTCGACAGGGTCGGTCTTGGAGCCATAGGGCAGGCGGCCCAGGAAGCGCGGCATCGCCAGACCGATATACTTGGAATCCTCGCTTTCGCGCAAAGACGTCCAGGCCGCATATTCCGGCGTCTGGAAGATCTTGGTCAGGTCGCGCGGGTTGGCCAGTTCCGTCCAGCTGTCCATCTGGAACAGCGTCGGCTGTGCCCCGGTGATCAGCGGCGCATGGGCTGCGGCGGCAATCTTGGCCATTTCGCCCAGCAGTTCCACATCCGGCGGCGAATGGTCAAAGTAGTAATCCGCCACGAGCGTGCCGTAAGGCTGGCCGCCCAGTTGGCCGAATTCTTCTTCATAGAGCTTCTTGAAGATCGGCGACTGGTCCCACGCCGTTCCCTTGAACTTGCGCAGCGTCTTGGACATGTCCTTCTTGGAGATGTTCATGACCCGGATCTTCAGGTTCTCGTCCGTTTCGGTGTTGTTCACCAGATAGTGCAACCCGCGCCAGGCACTTTCCAGCGCCTGAAAATCCGGGTGGTGCAGGACCTGATTGATCTGCTCGGTCAGCTTCTTGTCGATCTCGGCGATCATGCCCTGGATCGACTTCAAAGCGTCATCGGAAATCAGCGCAGTGTTCGCCAGGGCCTGTTCGGCCAGCGTCTTGACGGCGCTTTCCACGGCCGATTTCGCCGCATCCGACTTCGGCCGGAACTCCTTGTTCAAAAGCGAGGAGAAGTCCGACAGTTCGGTCGTCTGTACCCCGGCCTGTGCGCCGGTTTGGGAAGCTTCAGCCATGGGTCACTCCTCCGCTTCGCCTTTGGGGGCGGCTGCCAGCGATTTCAGCAAGCTTGGGTCCTTCATCACCTGACTGATCAGCTCCTCGGCGCCAGTCTTGCCATCCATGTAGGTCATCAGGTTCGACAACTGGGTCCGCGCCTCCAGCAGCTTGCGCAGTGGTTCCACCTTTTTGGCGATGGCAGCGGGGCTGAAATCGTCCATCGATTCAAAGGTGATGTCGACGGCCAGATTGCCCTTGCCCGTCAAGGTGTTGGGCACCGAGAAGGCGGCGCGCGGCTTCATCGACTTCATCCGGTCGTCAAAGTTGTCGACGTCGATTTCAAGGAACTTGCGGTCGGCCACGGCCGGCAGCGGCTCTTCGGACTTGCCGGACAGGTCGGACATGACGCCCATCACGAAGGGCAGTTGCACCTTCTTTTCGGCGCCGTAAAGCTCGACATCATATTCGATCTGGACCCGGGGCGCCCGGTTCCGCGCGATGAATTTCTGCGAACTGGTGCTCATGAAACGCTCCTTGATGTGGGGTTCTGGGTTCTGAGTTTATCGGGGTAAAGACGGTAACGTGGCGGAGTCTTGGTCGATCAAAGGCGGGTAGCTTAATCGTCGTCCGGCAACCCACCGATCATTCTGACATTGTCGAGGCCCTGTGGTGCCATGTCCTTCATGATCGCCATGAAGTCGGCGCCGACCAGCCGCTTGGCCCGTTCCAGAATGATCGGCACCGGACTGGAGGGTTCGAAGCGCTTGAAATACTCGATGACGCGGTCCAGGGCCGCGCGGGCATCATTGGCCGTCTCGACCGCGCCGGACACGGCGCCACCGCCACCGGCGCGACGCGGCGCCGCCACGGCAGGGCTGCCGGCGCCACCCTCTGTATCAGGCCCAGCCTCTGCCGGGGCCTCTGCAGCAGGCGGTTCGCCGGCCACATGGTCCCCGACGTGGCGCACCATCACCTGCGCCAGCTTGATCGTCTCATCAATCGAGAAGTCGACGCCCGAGGCTTTGGCCCCGATGATCCTGTCAATCGTCTTCAGATCGGACAACACCTGGCGCGCCGCCGCCAGCGTGGCCGCCAGAACCTCTGGCGCGGTGTCGGCAAAGGCCGCGTTGACGGCCGAACGGTCGTATTCCGCCGATTGCCCCTCGGCCAAGGGCACTTCGCCATAGCCTTGCTGGATATTGAGCAGGTTCAGACGGCCAAAGGTGCGGCTTTGGGTCAAAGGCGTGCGGCGCAGATAGCGCAACGTCGTGCGCGCACCCGCCAGCCCGCGTACTGCATTGACCCGCATCGTGGGGTCATCGTCGTCATCGGCGTCCAGGATCGGATGGCAGGTCGCCCACCACTCTTCCAGACAGCGGCGGATGTAGGTCACGGCCTCGGCAAAGCCGGTCAAGCCCCGGGTGTTCAACCGCGCATCGGCCAGAATGACCGCCGCCCGGATGTCGTGGCTGCGCTCCAGCACGGCCAGCGCACGGCTTTCGACATCGCGAAAATCCGGCTCTTCGCCCGCGATGATTTCATTGCCGGCCTGACGCTCTTCCCCCGGGGCTGCAACACGCTGCAGCTCCATGAAGTCGAAATCGTATTCCAGATCTTCCCCGCTTGCGCCGTCGCTGTCGCGGGCGGCCAGAAGCGCGTCCAAATCCATTCAGGCCTCCCGAGCCGGTTCGCGCCGCGCTCTCAATTCATTGTCCAGCGCCGCAAAAGACGCCCGGGGTCTGGCGCTGGGTCCATCGCCGGTTGACTGGCACGAAATCGCTTCAACCTCCCCCAAAGCAGAGGAGAGAACACTTTCGACACTATGACGACAGGACGTCCCCTTCTGTCAATCGTCTCGTAGAAATCTCACCATTTTCCTTGCAAGACGCAGGTTTAGCCGGGGTTTGCGTCAATGCGCCGTGAAAGTTCCGTCAAATATCCGTTGCTTTTGCCGCCCGCGGCCGTGCGGGTGCGCGCGCGCCCACACCGAAGGGTTCAGAGCCAATCTTTAGTTGACGGAATCAGGACGCAGGCGTTCACTTCGCGGCATGGTGACGCAAGGGCACCACAACCTGGGAGGGTGAGGGGATGCGTTCAAGGCGTTTCGCGCGGGCGGCGTCCGCCATGGTCCGTGGCATCGTGGCGGCGGGTCTTGCCCTGACGGTGACGCTGCCGGTCGCTGCGGAAACGCCGGTGACGGGCGGCAAGCTGGCGGTAGAGTTGAACAAATTCGAAGACATCTCCGGCGGCGGTTGCAGGGCGTATTTCCTGTTCAAGAATGATACCGGAACCAGTTTTGAAGGCTTCCAGATGTCTCTGGCGATCTTCAACAAGGACAGCGTGATCGACCGCCTGCTGTCGATCGACGCGGCCCCCCTGCCCGTCGCCCGCACCACCCTGAAGCTGTTCGAGATTCCGCAGATCGCCTGCACCGATATCAGTCAGGTGCTGCTGCATGACATCCCGGTCTGCAAGCCGCAGAATGGCGCGCAGACCGACTGTTTCCCGCTGATCGAGTTGAAAAGCCGCACCTCCGCCCCCTTGGTGGAATGATGGGCGGCGTTCTGGCGCAGATCCCCGCCGCCAGCTGGCCGGTGATCATGATCCTGCTGTGCCTGTCGGTGGGCAGCCTGATGCTGATCGTGGCCAAGGTCCTGCAGCTTTTGCCTGCCACCGGCGGCAGCACTGCGCGCGATGCTGCCATTGACAGCTTCCTTGCCGGCAACCGCGATGCCGCCATCAGCGCCGCCGCCACCGGCCGCGCCCCTGCCGACCGCGTGCTGGTGATCGCCATGCAGGGCCTTGCCGCCGGCCTGCCGCTGCCCGCGGTCGAAGCCGAAACCACCCGCCGCGGCAATGAGGAGGTCGCCACCATGTCCTCTTGGCTGCGCCTGCTGGACCTGATTTCGATGATCTCGCCCTTGCTGGGCCTGCTGGGCACGGTTCTGGGGATGATCAAAAGCTTTCAGGACCTGTCGGCCGCGCAAGGCTCAGCCAACGCCTCGGTTCTGGCGGGCGGCATCTGGGAGGCGCTGATCACCACCGCCGGCGGCCTGATCGTGGCCATCCCCGCCGCCGTCGCAGCCAATCTGCTGGCGGGCCGGGTGGAGACCGCCGCCCTGCGGATCGAAAGTGCAGTGGGCCGGCTGCTCGCGCTCAGCCACAGGTCATGACATGGCGCTGACGCTTCGCCGCCCCCCACCGCGACGCAGTGCGATGTCGGTCGTCTCGATGATCGACGTGATGATGATCCTGCTGTTCTTCTTCATGATCACCTCCAGCTACCTCAACCTTGACATGGTCCCCGCCCTGCAAAAGTCGCAGAACGCCCCGGCGGCGGCGACCGGCACGGGCGCCTCCACCACCCTGATGATCCGCATCAATGCCCAAGGTCAGGTGCAGATCGCGGGCAAGGTCCTGACCCTGGCGGACCTGTCCAGCCTGATCCACACCCGCATCACCGCCGATCCGCTGACCCCGGTCGTCCTCTTCCCTTCGGGGGCTGCCGATCTGCAAAGCCTGATCACCCTGATGGACTGCGTCACCGCCGCCGGCGCCACCCGCGTCAAGGTGATCCGGATCGAGGCCCAGCCATGATCGGGCACCAACCATGAAACTGCGCCGCCCGCCGCCCAAGACCGAACGCGAGTCCGTGGTGGCGCTGATCGACGTCACCTTCTTTCTGCTGATCTTCTTCATGATGGTCGGCCGCCTTGACGCCACCGCCCCCTTCGCGGTCCTGCCGCCGCATGGCGAAACCGGCAAGGACCTGCCCGGCGGCGGATTGACCCTGTCGGTCAGCCCCGACGGTGCCCTGGCCCTCGACGGCGCGCCCCTGACGCCCGAAGCCTTGCCCGCCACGATCCGGCAGCGCCTGGCCATCACCCCCAACGCCCTGATCCGCATCAATTCCGATCGCAGTACCCCCTTGCGGATCATCCTCGGCCTTGTGAACCGGCTGGAAGATGCCGGGGCCAAGGATGTCGCCATCATCGTCTCACCGGGGGTGAAATGAGCCTCAGCGAAGCGCCCGGTACCGCTTGGTCAGGCTACGGCGCGGGCCTAGTGCTGTCGGTGGCGGCGCATCTTGGCGTGGCAGTTCTGATCGTGACACTGCTGCAGCCCGGGCCGGTGCAGGATCAGCCACAGCCAAGATCCGAAATTCACATCGAAACCCAAGCCGTCCAGCAATCGGAAGTCAAGCCGCAGGCCGCCAAGGGCGAAAGGGCCGCTGCCGCCTCGGCTTCGGGCGCTGCCGCAGCCCAAGGCACGGTCAAAGAAAGCAAGGCCCAGCCCGCCGCCCTGCCGCTTGCCGTGGCCAAGGCGGACACGGCCGCTGCCCCTGCCGCACCCCAAGCCGCCCCTCCGGCCCCGATCAAGCCAGCCGCGCCACAGGCCCCTGCTGCGGTCCAGGGCGCTGCCCCTGCACCGGTCAAAGCCGAAGCGCCGCCCGGACAAACCGTCGCCGCCAGCGCGCCCGCCCCGCAGCCGATCACGGCTGCCGCGCCGCCCGCAACAGCCTTGGCCGCCCTGGCCCCACCTCCGCCCGTTCAGGCCCTGACGGCAACCGCCACGCCCATAGCCGCCTTCACCCCGACACTCGCGCCCACCGCGCCCGCGACACCCTCCGCCACCCCCCTCGCCGCAGCCCAAAACGCCGGCGAAAGCGCCGCGGCTGTGGCCCCCAAGGCGCAAACCGTCGCCGCCGCCCCGGCCACCGGCCAGCACATGACCGCCACGCTGGCGTGGAGTGGGGCCGGCGGCGCGCTGGACCCGGTATCCTTGAAAGCCATCGCCTCGTTCATGCGGCCCGGTGACACCGCGGCCCAGGCCGATGCGGTGCATGACGGCCTTTCGGCCATCCTGAACGCCGCCCCCTGCTCGCGTCTGCAGGCCGAGTTCGACCCCGCGACCGGCAGTCTGAAGCTGCGCGGCCATGTGCCCGATCCGGCCATGAAGGCCCCGATCCTCGCCGCGCTGCAGGCTCAACTGGGCAGCGGCATCACGGTGGATGATGCCCTGATGATCCTGCCCCGCCCGCAATGCGGCGCTTTGACCGGGATTGCCGATGTCGGCCTGCCGCAAAGTCAGGACCAGTTGACCAATCCCCGGCTGATCGGCCCCGACGCGCAGGCCCGCACCTTCGCTTACGTCAAGGGCCAGCGGATGGAGCTGCAACTGGCCGCGCCGGATTATGACGCCTTCGTCTATGTCGATTTCTTCGATGCCGATGGCAATGTGATCCACCTGATCCCCAACGATCAGGTGCCGCTGATATCGCGGCCTGCCAAGTCCACCTTCTTTGTCGGCAAGAAACAGGGCAACCAGCCCGCACTGTCCATCACGATCGGCCCGCCCTATGGTCAGGAAATCGCCGCCGCGTTCGCCGCCTCTGCCCCGCTTTATGACGGGCTGCGACCGATGTCAGAGCCGGCGGGACCCTATCTGGACTGGCTGAAGACCAAGGTGGCTGCGGCCCGGGCCAAGGATCCGGCGTTCAAGGGCGAATGGGTTTATTTCATGGTCTCGACCAAGGCGCAGTAGGCCTGCGGCCGCACAAGCCCGCCCTCCGCCCCGGCCCAAGTCTGGGTGTCCTTCGTGGAAATCCGCAACAAACGGATTTCCGCCCGCCCCTCACCCTATGGGAGACGTGATCCCGAAGGAATGTGTCAGCGCACCAAGCCTATTGGCACCCCTGCGCGGCCCAGGCCTTCAGGGTCAGCTTGAAGGCGCCACCCAAGGGGTGCTGGGTGATCTTGGCCGAAGGGGCGGCCTCTTTCACATAGAACTTGGCCTGATCGCACAGCGCCGGTTTGGTCCATTTGTGGCAGGTGGCGCAGGGCTGACCCGACCAGGCCTCTTTCGGCAGACCGTCAATCGGGGCGAACAGCGGCTGCGTGGCTATCAGATGCGCGATGGACTGGCCCTTGATGGCGGCGTCCCCAAGGCTGAGCGGGCCCGCGAAGGTGACAGCCTCGGCGGCGATGGCGGCAGCCTGATCGGCGGGGATTTCACCGGCGACGGGGGCGGTCGGGACGGCGGAGGCGGCAATGGGCTGTTCCAGTGCGGACACCTCGGCCTGAACGGCGGCGGCGAAGCTGGACTTCGGGTATTGGGTCAGGAAGGCTGCCAGCGCATCATGGCTGCCGTCCTTCTGGGCGGCCTCAAAGGCGGCCACCTCCGCCGGGTCCACACCTGCGGCCGGGGTGCCCGTGACGGGCGCGGGGGTGGCCTTGCCCTGCCCCGTAACCTCGGCCTGCATGACCGAAGCCAGAAGGCTGCGCGCCTCTTTCTCATGCGCCGATTGTGGATAGGCGCGCAGGAACAGCATGATCTGCACGGGGTCCGAGGATTTCGAGACATTGGCCCAAAGGTTCTCTTCATCACTGCCCGCCGCGTCGGCGGTGAAGATGAAATCCCCGGTCAGGCTAGAGGTGTCCCACGGCGTCTGCTTGCCGCCGGTCTTGTCCAGCACCTCGAC
Source organism: Stagnihabitans sp. (assembly GCF_964946895.1). Taxonomy (NCBI): domain Bacteria; kingdom Pseudomonadati; phylum Pseudomonadota; class Alphaproteobacteria; order Rhodobacterales; family Paracoccaceae; genus Stagnihabitans; species Stagnihabitans sp. The sequence continues at coordinate 65,411 of NZ_CBBQHX010000006.1, forward strand.
CCGGACATCCTTGAAGGCCTGTTCGATGGCCAGACCCGGCGTGACGATCCGGGCGGCCAGCGCCTTGGTGAAAGGGCTGTTGCCATCCGCACCATCCAGCGCCACCGATCCCGGCGCGGTCGCATAGCCCAGAAAAGTGCCGGTCGGGGCCGACATTTCGGCCAGTCCATTGTCGGTCAGATCGCGCACCTTGCTGAAGGGGTTGTTCCGGCAAGCGTCCAGAATGACGATGTTGGTGCGGTTGTGCGCCGAGGCCATCTGGCGCAGCACCGATTGCGCATCCAGCGCCACCAGCGAGATGTCGGCCGCGTTGGTCAGCTTGGCATCGACTGGCACCAGAAAATTCTGCCCGAAGCTTTGCACGCCGTGGCCCGCATAATAGAACAGCCCCGTCGCCTCGGCCCCGGCGTCGCGCAGGTCCTTGCCGAACTTGGTCACCGCCGCGCCCATCGTCGCAAGATCGCCATCCTGCACCAGCGTCACGGTGAAACCGGCCGTCTTCAGCGCCTCGGCCATCAGGGCAGCGTCATGCGGCGGGTTGGGCAGCGCATTCACCGACCGATAGCCGCCATTGCCGATCACCAAAGCGATGCGCGGCTCCGCTTCAGCCAGACTGGCCATCAGACCGATACCACAGACGCACAGCAGCCAAAGCCAAAGACGCATCAAGGAAAATCCCTCCGTCAGGAATGCGAAGCCCGACCCTTACCCATTCCGTGCGGCCTTACAATGGCGCTGTTGCGGCAAGCCCGGACCCGATCACAATTGCCTGACTCAGTTGCTTTCTTCCTGCGAAAGCGCATTATCGCCCCGGCCCCTTGATGCTTGTTGGGGCGCATTGATTTGGGAGAAGTCTTTATGCGTCTGTTCCAGGCCCTGAAGGTTGCCATGATGGCCCTGCTGCTGGCTTTGGCCTGTCCTGCCCTTGCGCAGGACAACGTCTTTGCCAAAGGCTGGGTGCTGCAACCAGAGGGCTCGGTGCTGGGCTTTCAGTCGGTCAAGAACGACACCAAGGTCGAGATGAATTCGATCGCCACCTTCTCGGGCACCATTTCCGAAACGGGCGATGCCGAGGTGCATGTGGCGCTGGATTCCATCGACACCCATATCGACCTGCGCAACGTGCGGATGCGGTTTCTGTTCTTTGAAACCTTCAAGTTCCCCGAGGTGGTGGTGACCGCCCATATCGACCCCGCCCTGCTGGCCGACCTGCCCACCAAGCGCCGGATCATCGTGAACATCCCCTTCACCCTCGCCCTGCATGGCGTCACCAAGCAGATGACGGCGGATGTCGCGGTAACACTGGTGTCCAACGACATGGTCACGGTGTCCAGCGTCGGTGTGATCCCGGTGGCGGCGGCGGATTTCGGGCTGTCGGATGGCATCGGCAAGCTGCAGGATGCCGCCAATGTCAAACTCGTGCCGGTCGGATCGGTCTCGTTCGACTGGGTCTTCGTGCGGACCGGATCGACGACCGAAGCGGTGCCGGCCGCCCCGGCCATCGGTGCCGCAACCGCCAAGGAGACGCAGGGCGATTTTGACCCCGCCATGTGCAAGGACCGCTTCGATACCCTCAGTCATGCCGGCAACATCACCTTCGGCTCGGGCTCGGCCCGGCTGGATGTTGCGGGCTCTGCGGTGCTCGACACGCTTTTCGACGTGGTCAACCGCTGCCCGGCGCTGCGGGTCGAGATTGGCGGCCATACCGATGACATAGGCCCCGATGACGCCAACCAGACGCTGTCCGAACGCCGCGCGGCCTCGGTTGCGGCCTATCTGGTGGCCAAGGGGGTGGATGCCGCCCGTCTGGTGCCCAAGGGCTATGGCAAGGCGGTGCCGCTGGTGCCCAATGACACCGAGGCGGACCGCGCCCGCAACCGCCGGATCGAATTCAAGGTTCTGCAATAGCCTTCGCTTGTCTTTGAGGATGCCATGGTTCGGAATGCCGTTCTTGCCCTGCTGCTGCTGATCCTCGCCCCCTTCCCGGCCCTGGCCGAGAAGGTGGCGCTGGTCATCGGCATGGGCGCCTACCAGCACGTGATCCAGCTGAAAAACACGGTCAACGACGCCCGCAACGTCGGCGCCACGCTGGAGAAGGTCGGCTTCAAGGTCACCTACGCCATCGACGCCACCCAGAACCAGCTTCTGGACACGATGCAGACCTTCTCCTTCGATGCCGAGACCGCCGACATCGCGCTGATCTACTACGCCGGCCATGGGGTCGAGGCGAGCGGCGAGAATTACCTGATCCCGATCGACGCCCTGGTGAAGTCCAACAAAGACGTGCAGCGGGTCGGCGTCTCGCTTGCACAGATGCTGAAAGCCGTGGAGTCGGCGCGCAAGATGCGGGTGGTCATTCTGGACGCCTGCCGCAACAACCCCTTCGGTGACCTGATCGACACCACGGTCAAGACCGACACCACCACCACCGGCGCCTCGGACAGCAGCCGTTCGACCGGCGTGGCGGGTCTTGCGCCGGTCAACCCCGATCAGGGCACCATGGTGGCCTTCGCCGCCAAAGAAGGGGAAGTGGCGCTGGACGGGGTTGGCGGCGACAGCCCCTATGCCACCGCCCTGATGGATGTGCTGGACAAGCCCGATCTGGAAATCAGCCTGATGTTCCGCAAGGTGCGGGACGAGGTGCTGAAGGCCACCCAGAACCTGCAGGAACCCTACACCTACGGTTCCTTGTCGGGCGAACCCTTCTTCCTCGCGGGCGGCGCAGACACCACGACGGCACAGGCGAATCCCAGCGACCGTGTCGCACAATGGTCCGCCGCCTTCGCCAAGCCCGATGCCGAGGCCGCCCTGCGCACCGCCGCCGATCAGGGCGACACGCGATCCATGATGGGCGTGGCCTATCTGCATCAAGACGCCGCCGACAAGCGCTTCGATCCGGTTCTGGCCTTCACCTATTTCAAACGCGCCGCCGAGGCTGGGTCGGCCGAAGGCCAGTTCGAATTGGCCAAGTCCTATGAAAAGGGCGTGGGCGTTGCCGCCGACCCGGTGCAGGCCCTGCATTGGTACGAAGAATCGGCCAAGCAGGGCTTCCCCGATGCGCTGAACGACATGGGGTTCCTGTATTTCCAGGGTGAGCTTGGGTTGCCCAAGGACGCGGCCAAGGGCATCGACTACTTCCGCCAAGCCGCCGACCTGCGCCACCCCGAAGCCATGTTCAACTACGCCCGCATGATCGACCTTGGCCAGATCCCCGACAAAGGCCCCGCGGACGCGGCCCGCTATATCTACCAATCCATCCGGATCGGCGCCCAGCCGGTGATCGACCAGGTCACCACCAACTCGGACAGCTTTACCAAGAAGACCCGGATCGAGTTGCAGAAGCTGTTGAAAGATCACCAGTTTTTTGATGGCAAGACCGATGGAAAATTCGGCCCCGGCACGATTGCCGCCATCAACACCGCCGCCGGCCTGAAGGGCTGACCCCGGCCCTGCCCGGCGGCGCGGCAGACGATCAGCAAATCGTGAGGCGACGGTGAATAAACATTGAAATCGGTCCGCTTCACTCGCAAGACTTCGCCACAGCGAACCTTACCCCGAACCTCTTCAGAAAGCCTTGTCATGCGCGCGCGATTGCTTTTCCTTGTCTCGGCCCTTTTCGCCGCAACCTTCTCGCTCCTCGGCTGGACGGCGTTTGCCCAGACGACGCCTGCAACCCCGGCACCCGCGGCCACCACCGCGGACACCACGGGCATCGTGGCGGGGGCTGCGGCACAGATCACCAGTCACACCGATGTGGCGGTGGGCGCCTATATCCTGCGGCTTTCCAATGTCTCCCCGCAGAACGGGTCCTTCGACGTCGACATGTGGATGTGGTTTCGCTGGAAAGGCTCTGATGTGCGGCCCGACCAATCGTTCGAACTCGTCAACGGCGTGATCTCCTCCAAGACCGAGGGAACGGTGGTCGATGACGGCGGCGTCAACTATTCCACCGTGCGCGTGCAGGCCACGATCTTCCACGATTTCGACGTGCGCCGCTTCCCGCTCGACAACCATGTCATCACGATCGAACTGGAAGACGCAAACCTCGACAACGCCCAATTGACCTATACCGTGGACGAGGGCATGGCCCTGGACCCTGCGGTGCGGGTGTCCGGCTGGAAGGTGGCGCTGCAACCCACGACGGTGGCACCCCACATCTACGCCACCAACTATGGATTGCGCAGTGCCGGGGCCGATGCCTCCAACTACTCTCGCCTGACGCTGGCGATCTCGCTGGACCGCACCAGCTATGGCCCGCTGTTCAAAAGCTTCTGGATCTCGGCCTTGGCGGTTCTGCTGGGCCTGCTGGCCTTCCTGATCAAATCCGATGACCTCGACGCCCGCTTCGGCATGGGGGTCGGCTCAATCTTCGCGGCCTCCGCCAACGCCTTCGTGATTACCGGCGAACTGCCCCCCACAACCGCCGTCACCCTGGCCGAGCAGATCAACCTGATCGCCGTGGGGGTGATCTTCATCGCGGTGTTCCTGTCGATCTTCTCGCTCCGCCTGCGCTACAAGGGGCGCGAGGACGCCAGCCTCAAGATGGACATGATCGCCATGTGGACGCTGGGCGGCCTTTATATCCTCGCCAACATTCTGGCGCTGATGTTCGACTTCTCGGGCGGGAACGGCTGATGCTGATTGGAATAGACTGGGGTGGCACCAAGATCGAAGGTGTTGCCATGGAGCACGACGGGCACGAACTTCTGCGCCTGCGCCAGGACACCCCGCGCCACGACTACCCCGGCTGCCTCAAGGCGGTGAAAGCCATGATTGACCGGCTGGAAGCTGAAACCGGCCAGACCGGCTCGATCGGCATCGGCATCCCGGGCTCGTTGGAGCCGGTCAGCCGACGGGGCAAGGGCGCATCGTCCACCTGGCTTCTGGGCCAACCGGTCGAGGCCGACTTGCAAGCGGTCATCCAGCGGCCCATCCGCGTCGAAAACGATGCCGATTGCCTGGCCGCGTCGGAGGCCACAGATGGCGCTGGCAAAGGCTACAACGTGGTCTTTGCGGTGATCCTCGGCTCTGGCGCAGGCGCAGGTATCGCGGTCGGCGGCCGCGCCCACCATGGGCCCAACAACTCGGGCGGCGAATGGGGCCACAACCCGCTGCCCTTCCCCGACACCACAGAAATCCCCGGCGCGCCCTGCTACTGCGGCCGCCACGGCTGCATGGAAACCTGGGTCTCGGGCCGCGCCTTCGAAGGCCAATATGCCCTGCACACCGGGCGAGAGCTGAAGGCCTGGCAGATCATGGACCTGAAACGCTCGGGCGACCGGCTGGCGGGCATGCTCTGGGACCGCTACATCCACCGCGTCGCCCGCGGGCTTGCCACCGTGGTGAATGCGCTGGACCCCGACGTCTTCGTGATGGGTGGCGGCATGTCCAACATCGATGAACTTTACGAAGACCTGCCCCGCGAACTCGCCAAATGCACCTTCTCGACCGTGTTTCACACGCCGATCCTGCGCAATGTCCATGGCGATGCCAGCGGCGTGCGCGGCGCGGCCTGGCTATGGAAAGACTGATGGACCTGACATCCCGCTACGACCTCTGCCACGCCCTCATTCAAGAGGCGGGGGCGCTGGCACAAGGCTACTTCAACAACCTGTCCGCTTTGACGATCAAGTCCAAAGGCCTGCAGGACATGATGTCCGAGGCGGACCTGAACACCGAACTGCTGATCAAGAAGCGCATCTTCGAGGCCTTTCCGGGCGATGCCTTCCTTGGCGAGGAAACCGGCGTCACCGCCTTTGCGCCGGGCCAGGGCATCTGGGTGGTCGATCCGATCGACGGCACGCAACCCTTCATTTCCGGCATGGGCAACTGGTGCATCTCCATCGCCTTCGTCTGTGAAGGCGTGCTGCAATTCGGCATGGTCTATGCCCCGGTCCGGAACGAGCTTTTCGCCGGCGGCAAGGGCTATCCCGCCACCCTGAACGGCCAACCCGTCAAACGCCACCCCGGCAAGAGCCTGCGCGAAGGCATCACCGGCATGGGCTATTCCACCCGCATCAAGCCTGAAGCCTTCCTGCGCCCCTTCGAAGCCCTGCTGCGTGAAGGTGGCATGTTCTTCCGCGACGGTTCGGGCGCCCTGAACCTTAGCTACGTCGCGGCGGGTCGCCTCTTGGGCTATTATGAGCCCCACATCAATTCCTGGGACTGCCTCGGCGCGATTGCGGTGATCGAAGCGGCGGGCCTGAAGGTCAACGACTTCCTCGCCAACGACGGCCTGACCAAAGGCAACCCGATCATCGCCGGCCTGCCCGAAGTCTACGACGACCTCGTCCGTCTCTCGCAACTCTGAGCGCAGAAGGCCTGCCGTCTAAGGTCGCTGACGCGCCCTGTTCCGGCCGGCGCAAGCCGCGATAAATCGCGGCGGAAGGGGGGCTGTCTGCCCCCCTCGCGCTGCCGCGCTCACCCCCCGAGAGTATTTCCAAAGGAGCAAGCCCAAGACCGGTCTGCTGCATTTGCTCTTTGCCCAAATACTCCCGCCGGAGGCTCTGCGCCCGAGCCGGTTGGCGCTTGCGCCAGAGGCGAGATAAAGGCAATGCGCGGCACGCGCGCGATTTAACAAGAGCTTAACAAAAAGCGCAGAGTTATGGTATTTCAACGCGTTAAGCGGGATTGCACGCGTGCAATCCCGCGCCTTTCATGGCTTCAGAAGAAGGCCTGCAGTCCGGTGATCGCCCGACCCAGGATCAAGGCGTGGACGTCATGGGTGCCTTCATAGGTGTTCACCGTCTCAAGGTTGACCATGTGGCGCATGATCTGGAAATCCTCGGAAATCCCGTTGCCGCCGTGCATGTCCCGCGCCCAGCGGGCCGCTTCCAGCGCCTTGCCGCAGTTGTTGCGCTTGATGATCGAGATCATTTCGGGCGCGGCATTGGCCTCGTCCAGAAGCCGCCCGACGCGCAGGCAGGCCTGCAGACCGAGCGAAACCTCGGTCATCATGTTGGCGAGTTTCAGCTGGAACAGCTGCGTCTGCGCCAGCGGTTTGCCGAACTGCTTGCGGTCCAGGCCATACTGCCGCGCCGCCCCCATGCAGAACTCCGCCGCTCCCATCACACCCCAGGCAATGCCATAGCGGGCGCGGTTCAGACAACCGAAGGGGCCCTTCAGACCCTCGACGAAGGGCAGCAGGGCGTCCTCGCCCACTTCCACATCCTTCAGAACGATCTCACCGGTGATCGAGGCGCGCAAGGACAGTTTGCCGCCGATCTTCGGCGCCGTCAGGCCCTTGGTCCCCTTGTCCAGCACGAAGCCGCGGATCTTGCCACCGTGCGACTCGGACTTGGCCCAGACGACGAAGACATCCGCGATGGGCGCGTTTGAGATCCACATCTTCGAGCCGTTCAGCACATAGCCATTCGCGGTCTTCTTGGCGTTCGTCTTCATGCCCGCCGGATCGGAGCCGGCATCCGGCTCGGTCAGGCCAAAGCAGCCGATCCATTCACCCGACGCCAGTTTCGGCAGATACTTCCGGCGCTGCTCTTCCGTCCCGTAGGCGTAGATCGGGTACATGACCAGCGAGGATTGCACCGACATCATCGAGCGGTAGCCGGAATCCACCCGCTCCACTTCGCGCGCGATCAGGCCGTAGGCGACGTAGGACGAGCCGAGACCACCGTATTCTTCCGGGATCGTAGCCCCAAGAAGGCCCATCTCGCCCATCTCGCGGAAGATCGCCGGATCCGTGCTTTCGTCGCGATAGGCGGCGATCACGCGGGGTTGCAGCTTTTCTTGGGCATAGGTGCGGGCGGCGTCCGCCAGCATCCGCTCTTCCTCGGTCAGCTGGTCGGCCAGCCGGAAGGGGTCCTGCCAATCGAAGCGGCCCAGATCCGGGGCGTCCTTGGCTTTCAGTTTCGGGCGATCGGTCATTGCGCTCTCCATCATTCTTTCCCTGACTTCTGCCACAAAGCCGGTCAGAATGCCATCGAAACGACCTCACCAAACCATGAGGAAAGCTCATATGCTGGCGCGCCGCTATCTGCCTTCGATCCCCTCCCTTCTTGCCCTGGAAGCGGTGGATCGCCTCGGCTCGGCCTCGGCCGCTGCCGAGGAGTTGAACCTGACGCAAGGCGCCGTCAGCCGCCAGTTGCAGGTGCTGGAGGGGCAGTTGGGCGTGGCCCTGCTGATCCGCGACAAGCAGCGCCTGCGCTTGACCCCGGCCGCCAGCGATTTCGTGACCGAGGTGCGGCGCACGTTGCACCGACTGGCAGCCGCCTCATTGACCCTGAGGGCCAATCCGATGGGCGGGACGCTGAACCTGGCGATCCTGCCCGCTTTCGGCATGCACTGGCTGGCCCCGCGTCTGGCGCAGTTCGCGGGCCTGCATCCCGAGGTGACGGTAAACCTGTCGACCCGCCTGAAGCCCTTTGATTTCACCGACAGCAGCTTTGACGCAGCCATCCACTACGGGCGGCAGGACTGGCCGGGTGTGGCCTATCTGAAGCTGATGGACGAAGACATTCTGGCGGTCGCCTCTTCGGCCCTTGCGCCGCTGGACGAGGCGAAGGCCGTGCTGACCCTGCCGCTTTTGCAACTGGAAAGTCGCAGCGGCGATTGGGGCCGCTGGCTGGCGCATCACGGCGCGCCGGGGTTGCGGCCGCCAGCCATGCTGTTTGACCAATTCGCCACCATGCAACAGGCTGCCGTGCACGGCATGGGGGCGGCATTGTTGCCGGTATTCCTGATCGAACGGGATCTGGCAGAGGGGCGTCTGGTGCCGCTCTATGGTCCGCCGATCCGCGCTCTGGGCAGCTATTATTTGGTCTGGGCGAAAGAGCGCAGCCGCAGGGCACCGTTGGCCTCGTTCATCGACTGGCTGGGGGCACAGCCGGGATCGGGCGCGCGCGAAGGCCTTGGGGGGCATGGACAAACGTCATAGGCCACAGCACTATCACGGAATGATTGATACGCTTATCATCGGCGGCGGCCTTGCGGGGTCTGCGGCAGCCTTGTGGCTGGCGGATCGGGGCCACACCTCTACGATCCTCGAGGCGCGGTCGCGCTTGGGCGGCCGGGCGCATTCGCGCGACTGGGGCAATTCGGGCGGTCCGGTGGAATACGGCGGCGGCTGGGTGCGCAGCGACCATGTCGAGATGCAGGGGCTTTGCCATAGGCTGGGCATTGGCTTGACACCAAGGGCAAAGGTCATCGGGCACAGCCATTTCCGCGACGGGGTTTGGCAGGCGGACCCGGCCGAGGACATGGCCGAGTATGCGGCTGGCCTTTCGCAGGTTCTGACCGACGCGGCAGAAACAGGCTCTGACAGCGCCATGGCACGGCTTATTCAGGGCATGACGTTGCAGCAATATCTGGACCACCGCGCCCTGCCGCCATCGGTTCGGCGTGCGGTTCTGGCCCTATGGACGATCACCGGATCGGGGGCGCCGGACCGGATCGGGGTCACCGAACTTTTGACGCCCAAGCTGGCAAAAGGCTTTGGCGTCAAGCTTGAAGAGCTGGCGTTCACGGTGACAGGCGGGGTGTCCTGTGTTGCCCTGGCCGCAGCCACCGCCAGCAGGGCACAGGTTTGTCTTGGCGATGCGGTAGAGCGGCTGGAGGATTGCGGCGACCACGTCCGCGCCACCCTCGGCTCGGGCCGCGCGGTGGAGGCGCAGACGGCGCTGGTGGCCTTGCCGCTCGCTGCCTTGGGTCAGATCCGTTTTGCGCCACCGTTGCGACCTGCCCAACACAGGCTGCGGGCCATAGGGCACGATGGGGCAGCGCTGAAGCTGCTGATCCGTGCCAAGGGGCCGAAGCCGGGGCATCTGGCCACCGGGGAAACTTTGGGATTTCGCTGGATCTATGCCGACCATATCCTGCCGGATGGCAACACGCTTCTGGTCGCTTTCGCCCTGCAGGCCGAGGTGGGCGAGCCTGATCACGCCACCGTCGCCGCCGTTCTGGCCGCCGCCTTTCCAACCGCGGAACTCGTGGATTTTGACTGGCATGACTGGAAGGCCGATCCATTTGCGCGCGGCACCTGGGTGTCGCCCCGCCTTGCCACCTGGCCCGACTATGCGGCCGAGCATTGGGGCCCTCTTGGCCGCTTCGCCTTTGCGGGATCAGACCTTTACAGCGCCGAACAGGGCTGGTTCGAGGGCGCCTTGCTGACCGCCCGGGCCGCCGTGGCAGCCCTTGACCTTTGCCTGAAACAGAACGGATGAGATGATGAAGATTGGGGATGTGTCCTTCTGGTATGCCGACATCGGCCTTCCCACGATACGGCGTCCTGCGTTGGCGGGCGATACGACAGCCGATGTGGCGATCATAGGCGCTGGCTTCACCGGGCTTTGGGCGGCGTGGTATCTGATGCAAGCCAATCCAGCGCTGCGCGTACTGGTGCTGGAGAAGGAATTCGCCGGCTTCGGCGCATCGGGTCGCAATGGCGGCTGGTGCATGGGGACGCTGGCCTGGGACCATGACCGCTATGCCAAGACCCATGGGCGGCCTGCGGTGATCGAGATGGCCAGGCATCTGGAAGGCACCGTGGATGAGATCCTGCGCGTCTGCGCGGCGCAGGGCATCGACGCCGATATCCTGCGCACCGAAGTGCTGATGTTCGCCCAGAACAACGCCCAACTGGAGCGGTTGCATGCCGAAGTGGCGCATCAGGCTGACTGGGGACAGGCGCACCGCTACCGCAGCCTGACGCCAGAGCAGGTCGCACAGCGCATCAGCCTGCCGGGGGCGCTGGCCGGCATGGCGATTTCGGGCGTGGCGCGCATCCAGCCTGCCAAGCTGGTGCGCGGGTTGGCCGAGGCGGTTGAACGTGCGGGCGCGGTGATCCACGAGGACACGGCCGTGCTGTCTTATGCAAAGGGCGAGGTCGTCACCGCAAAGGGCCGTGTCACGGCGCCGATCATCCTGCGCTGCACCGAAGGCTTCACCCCGGGCTTTCCGGGCTACGAGCGCGATTGGATTCCGCTGAACTCTGCCCAGATTGCCACGCCGGTCTTGCCGCCAGAGTTCTGGGCCAAGATCGGTTGGGAGAATGGCGAGTTGATCGAGGACGCCGCCAACGCCTATTGCTATTGTCAGCGCACCCGCGAGGGGCGCATCACGGTGGGCGCGCGCGGGGTACCCTACAAGTTCGGCTCCAAGATGGACAAGAACGGCGAACCCGACGCCGAAACCATCCGCAGGCTGACCGAAACCCTGCACCGCCACTTCCCGCAAGCCGCCCCCTATGGCGTGGAGCACGCCTGGTGCGGTGTGATCGGTGTGCCGCGCGATTGGTGCGCCACGGTGGGGTTGGACAAGGACACTGGTCTTGGATGGGCGGGGGGGTATGTGGGCGTGGGCGTGTCGACAGCCAACCTCGCCGGGCGCACGCTGGCCGACCTTGCCCTGGGGCGGCAAACGGCGATCACCAAACTGCCTTGGGTCAACCGCAAGGTCCGCAAATGGGAGCCGGAACCGTTTCGCTGGCTGGGCATCCACCTGATGTACAACCTTTTGCGCGTGGCCGATGGGCGAGAGGACCGGTTGGGGATCGGACCCTCGAAATTCGCCAAGTTCGGCAACTGGCTGACAGGTCGGCACTGAGGCGCAAAATTTTTCTGCGAAAAGTCCCGGCGTCTTCGCAGAAAAGTCGGGGCGTCAGGTCAGAAGAACGTCCAGCGGCGGGATCGTGCCCGTCGCCGTCTCGCCCTTCAGACATTCCGCCGCTGCCCGATGCCCCAGATCGAGCGACTTCTCCGGGGTCCAGCCCTGATGGATGCCCCAGATCACCCCGGCACAGAAGGCATCCCCTGCCCCGAGGGGGTTGACGACATTGGTCACCGGGGCCGGGACCAGGTCCACCACGGCGCGACGCGCGGCCCAAAGCCCAATCGCCGGCGTGTGAATAATCACCGCGTGCGCCACGCCGCCCGAAAGCAGCGCCAAGGCGGCGGCGGTGATCCCGTCGCGGTCGTCTGCCCCTGCAATCGGCAAGCCGGTGGCCAGAGCCGCCTCCACCTCGTTGAGGAACAGGTAATCGATCTGCGGCAGGGAAGCCGCCACCACCCGGGCAAACTCCGGTCCGGCCTTCGAGACGAGATCGACGCAGGTCACCATCCCCGCCGCCTTGGCCCGGGCCAACACTTTGGACGCTCCGGTCGTATCACCCTGCAGGGCATCCAAAGCGCCCAGAAGGTTCAGATAGCCCAGATAGAACAGCCCCGCCCCCTGCCCTGCGGCGTCTTCCACCGGCAGGTCAGCCTCGGACAGCAGGTCGTTGCAGCCCGGGTGATAGAAGAAGGTCCGGCTTTCTCCGGGCACTGTCATCACATGGGTATGCGCCGTCATCGCCCGGTCGGTGGAGGCCAGCCAGCGCAGATCGGCCTTGGATCCGGCAAGGGCCGCGCGGCAAGTCTGGGCGTGCAGGTCCTGCCCGACCAGACCCATGGCGTAAAGCGGCACGTCGACGCCAAAGGCATCCAGCGCCAGCAGGACATTGGCCGCCCCGCCGCCGATGCCCTCGACCTCGCGCTGGATGGTGACCAGTTCGGATTGGCCCGGCCAGCGGTCGATGACATGGACAATGTCCACGATCCAGTTGCCGGCGCAGACGATGCCGCCCTTCATGCGTAGTCCACCGCCACCGTGCGGCCTTCAATGCCGGCCTGCAATGCCGCGGTCAGAATGGCATGGTGATCGGCCGCCTCGGCCGGGGTCGCACAGGCAAAACCCCTGGCGTCGCCACCGGTCAACTCATCAACGTATGCTGCCCACATTTGCTGGATTGCATCGGTGAAGCCGAATTCGAAGATGCCGCCGGTGATGGCCGGGAACAGGGGCGTATAACCAAGGTCTTCCGTGCTCCACGCCTGCGCGCCGCCGGGGGAGTAGCGCATGAAGCTCCACTGGCGCGGGGTCTTGGTGGAGAAAGAGGCAGAGCCATGCATCCCCAGCACCTTGATCGACCACGAGTTCGCCTCACCCGGGGCAATGCGCCAGGTTTTCAGCGTCATCGGGAAATCCCCCAAGGCGTGCGGCACATGGGCATGGATCGTCGCATTGTCCCAGGTGTCACAGGCCACCATGTTGCCTTTGCCATCCGGGCGCTGGCTGACACGCTTGACCAGATCGGCCGACACGCGCGAGGGCTTCCAGCCCAGCCGCAGTGGCACGTGACAGACATGCATGCCAAGGTCGCCAAGGCAGCCATACTCGCCGTTGACCTTGGACATCCGCTTCCAGTTCAGCGGCTTGTCGGGGTTGATGTCGGAGGAGTGCAGAAAATGGCCCTCCACCTCCAGGATCGGCCCCACGGCACCGGACCGCACGAAGTCAATCACCTTCTGCGCACCGGGATAAAAGGGCATTTCAGACGAGCAGCGGACAAAGACACCGGGATTGGCGGCGATGGCGTCCATGATCACCCGGTTCTGCGCAAGGTCCATCCCGAAGGGTTTTTCACCGAACAGATGCTTTCCGGACGCCAGAATGGCCGGGTACATCTCGGCATGAAGCACATGGGGAACGGCGCAATAGACGGCATCAACCTCGGCCAGCGCCAAAGTCTCGCGGTAGTCGGTGCTGCAATGCAAAGGCCCGAGCGCGGTGGTGAACCACTCCATCAGGGCCGGATTGGTGTCACAGACTGCAACGATCTTCGGGCGGGCCTTCATGCCGGTCAGATGCATCCAGCGCGCGGCGGCAGAGGCGAATTCGCGGCCCATCAGGCCGCAGCCGATGATGGCGAAGCGGATCTCCTGCATGTCAGGCCCCCATCAGGGCGATGGCGGTATCCGCATCGGCACCGTCATGCACGATGGCCATCAGCGCCTTGGTGATCGCCGCCGGACGGGCGTGCTGCACGACGTTGCGGCCATAGACGATGCCGCGTGCGCCTTGCTTCATCAACTCCACCGTCCGCGACAGGATTTCGGCGTCCGATACCCGGCCACCACCACGCACCAGAACCGGCAGGCCTTGGGCAATCTCGATCACGCGGTGATAGTCCTGCACGTTCGTGCAAGGATCGGCCTTGATGATGTCGGCCCCAAGTTCGGCGGCCTGACGGACGAGCGGCAGGATCAGGTCAATGTTGCCATCGACCATGTAACCGCCCTTGGAATTGTCTTGCATGACCAAGGGTTCCACCATCAGCGGCATGCCGTAGATTTCGCATTCGCGCTTCAGCGCGTTCACGTTGCGGATGCAGGCACGGTACACCTCGGGCTGGCCGGGCAGCAGCAGCAGGTTGACCACGACGCAAGCGGCATCCAGCACCAGACCTTGTTCCACTGGGCGGTCGATGACTTCCGAGAAAAGCGAAGACGGCAGCGGCGTGCCGTAGACATTGGCGATGTCGGTACGCAGCACCAGCGCGGGGCGGGCCTTGCCGGGAATGGCCTGCAGGATCTTCGCGGTGCCGGGCGGCAGCTGGATCGCATCCGGGGCGGCCGCGGCAACGGTGTGGATCGACTTGGTCATGTTCTCGATCCCGCCCAGGAACGAGGTCTCGTTGAACATGCCGTGGTCGATCGCCACATCAAAGCAATTGCCCGAGGGCGCGAAAAGGCGGTTCAAGCGGGCTTGTTTCATGGCGATTCCCCAAAGGCAGATTTCGGCGCGACACTGACATGTCCGTTTTGGGCGTCAACCGGGGTTGGCTGGAATTTGCGCCTCAGGCGCCAAGAACCGAGGTTTGCACTTCGGCCGACCTTTGCACATCGCGCAGCGTCAGGCTTTCGATCAGCAGAAGGTAAGACCAGAACACCTCGGCAAAAACCTTGCGGATGCGGCAGCTTTCCTCGTCGGTGCAATCTTCGCAGCGCTGGTAGGCACGGCGCGACAAACACGGCAGGGGGGCAATCGGCCCGTCGATCATGCGCAGCAATTCAGAAATCGACACCGTCTCGGCCGGTTTGATCAGCTGGTAGCCGCCGGACCGGCCACGGGTCGAGGCGATGATGCCCGCGTTGCGGATTTCCAGCAGAATATGTTCCAGAAAACGCTTTGGCGCACCCGAGCGTTTGGCGATTTCTTCAATCGTCAAAGCCTCGGGCGCGGGCCTGGCCGCCTCGTCTGCCAAGGTCAGCAAGGCCTTGAGCGCGTATTTCATCTTTTGCGTAATCATGTTCAAGACCTAGACGGAAGCCGTCGGAGAATCAACGCGCTGCACGTCACATCGTGGCAAATTTCTTCGGTCGGGCAGCTTCGCCAAGGTCGTCCGGCCCCCGGGCGCGTGCAGCCCCCGCCCTCCCCCTTGCCTCTGTCAAACAGCGGCAATGTCGGGGAACTGCGCGCAATTGCGGCAAAGCGCCACAATGTCGTCGCAGTTTGATCCCTTTCGCCGGGACTGCCGTCCAATTTCCGCCCCACCCGACGGGTAATCCTGACCCCGAGTTTGTGTGCCCGGGGCCTGCCGGGACCTGTGAGATTGGAGAACCGCCATGACAACTTATACCGGTACCACTGGCAACGACACCCTGACCGGGGCCGCGACGAACGACCTTCTGCAGGGTCTGGCAGGCAATGACACGCTGTACGGCGGGGCGGGTGACGACACGCTGCAAGGGGGCGCCGGCGCGGACTCGATGGACGGCGGCGTGGGGTTCGACTGGGTCGATTACTCGGCCTCGGCCTCGGCGGTCACGGTCAGCCTTGCGACGGGCACAGGCACCGGCGGCGATGCGCAGGGCGATGTCATCACGCTGGGCACGGTCGAGGCGATCCTGGGTTCGGCCGGCAACGACTCGCTGACCGGCGATGGGTTCGACAACGCCCTGACCGGTGGGGCAGGCAATGACACGCTGGTCGGCGGCGCGGGCAATGACAGCATCGACGGCGGCACCGGCTTTGACTGGGTGGATTATACCGCCTCTGCCTCGGCGGTATCGGTCAACCTGGCAGGCACGAACACGGGCGGCGATGCGGCAGGCGACGTGATCGTGGCCCTGTCGGTCGAGGGTGTGATCGGCACAGCCCTGAACGACACGCTGGCCGGCGATGCGAATGCGAACTGGCTGAAAGGGGCTGCGGGCAATGACAGTCTTTCGGGGGCTGCAGGCGACGACACGCTGACAGGCGGCACTGGCAATGATGTTATCGACGGCGGCGCGGGCAATGACACCGTGGACTACGCCACCTCGTCGGCGGCGGTGAACGTCACCGTGAACGGGTCGTCCAACACCGGTGGCGATGCGCAGGGTGACGTCTTGACCACGGTCGAGAACCTGACAGGGTCGGCCTTCAACGACACCCTGACCGGGGACTCAGGCAACAACGTCCTGTCGGGTGGCGCGGGCAATGACAGCCTCAGCGGCGGTTCGGGCAACGATACCCTGATCGGCGGCACCGGCAACGACGTCATCGACGGCGGTTCGGGCACTGACACGGTGGATTATTCCGCCTCCTCGGCGGCGGTGAACGTCACGGTCAACGGGGCCTCCAACACCGGCGGCGATGCGGCGGGCGACGTTCTGACCACCATCGAGAATCTGGTGGGGTCGGCCTTCAACGACACGCTGACCGGTGACACAGGCAACAACGTCCTGTCCGGCGGCGCGGGCGATGACACGCTGAAGGGTCTGGCCGGGGCTGATACGATCGACGGTGGCGCGGGCAATGACACGGTGGATTACTCCGCCTCCTCGGCGGCGGTGAACGTCACGGTCAACGGGGCCTCCAACACGGGTGGTGATGCGGCGGGCGACGTTCTGACCACCATCGAGAATCTGGTGGGGTCGGCCTATAACGACACGCTGACCGGCGACACAGGCAACAACGCGCTCTATGGCGGCGCCTTCAACGACACGATCAGCGGCGGGACCGGCAACGACAGCCTGTATGGCGGCTCGGAAAACGACACGCTGCAGGGCGGCGCGGGCAATGACGTGATCGACGGCGGCACTGGCACGGATACGGTGGATTACACCCTGTCCTCGGCCGGGGTGAACGTCACGGTCAATGGGGCGTCCAACACCGGCGGCGACGCCCAAGGCGATATCTTGACCACGGTCGAGAACCTGACGGGTTCGGCCTTCAACGACACCTTGGCCGGGGACGGCGGGGCCAACGTTCTGTTGGGCGGCAGCGGCAACGATATCCTCACCGGCGGTGCGGGCGCGGACACGATCGACGGCGGCACCGGCACGGATATGGTGAACTACGCGGGTTCGGCTTCGGCGGTCAGCGTCACCATCGGCGGGGCCTATCTGGGCGGCGATGCGGCGGGCGATTCCGTGACCAACGTCGAGGGGGTGACGGGTTCGGCCTTCAACGACACACTGATCGGCGATGCCACGGCCAACACCCTGTCCGGCGGGTCGGGCGATGACAGCCTGAGTGGCGGGGCCGGGGCGGACACGATCGACGGTGGCGCGGGCAATGACACGCTGGATTATTCGGCTTCGACGGCGGGGGTGAATATCTCGGTCGGGACCGGCTCGGGCCTTGGCGGCGATGCGGCGGGCGATGTGGTCAGCAACGTCGAGGTCGTGATCGGCACGGGTTTTGCCGATACGCTGGGCGGCGATGCGTCCAACAACCAGCTTTATGGGGCGGCGGGCAACGACCTGCTGAACGGCGGCGCCGGCAATGACAGCCTGTACGGCGGGGCCGGCGATGACACGCTGATCGGCGGCGCGGGCAATGACGTGCTGGATGGCGGCGCGGGGATCGACACGGTTGACTACTCGGCCTCGGCGGCGGGCGTCAGCATCACCATCGGCGGCGGGGCCGGCACGGGTGGCGATGCGGCCGGTGACCTTGTCAGCAATGCCGAGATCCTGATCGGTTCGGCCTTCAACGACACCCTGTTCGGCGATGCCGGCAACAACGCGATCTACGGCGGCGCTGGCAATGACAGCCTTGCCGGCGGCGCTGGGGCCGATACGATCGACGGCGGCGCAGGTGTCGATACGGTGGACTATTCCACGTCGTCGGCCGGCGTCAGCGTCACCATCGGGGGCGGTCCGGGCACCGGCGGCGACGCTGTGGGCGATGTTCTGACCAATATCGAGGGCATCACGGGTTCGGCCTTCAACGACAACCTGACGGGCGATGCCAATGCCAACGTCCTTTATGGCGGCGCGGGCGACGACAACCTGAACGGCGGCGCGGGGGCCGATACAATCGACGGCGGCGCGGGCACTGACACAGTCGACTATTCCGGCTCGACCTCGGCGATCAGCATCACGGTCGGCACCGGCTCTGGCAGCGGCGGCGACGCCGTGGGCGATGTTCTGACCAATATCGAGGGCGTCTACGGCACCGCCTACAACGACACCATCACCGGCGACGCGTCCAACAACATCCTGGGCGGCAATGGCGGGGCGGACCTGTTGTCGGGCGGTCTTGGCAACGATACCATCTATGGCGGCACCGAAAACGACACGCTGATCGGCGGCGCCGGCAATGACGTGCTCAACGGCGGCGATGGCAGCGACACGGCGGATTATTCCGGGTCGGTGTCGGCCATCACGGTGAACCTGACCACCGGCGTCAACACCGGTGGCGACGCGGCAGGCGACACGCTGACCCAAGTCGAGAACATCATCGGCACCACCGGGGCCGACAGCATCACAGGCGACGCCAACGACAACACACTCGTCGGCGGTGCCGGGGCCGACAGCCTTTACGGCGGTGCCGGCAACGACTGGCTGACCGGCGGCACCGGCAACGACGTCATCGACGGCGGCGCGGGCAATGACACCTATGACCTGAGTGCCGCAACCTCTGCCATCACGGCGAACCTTGCGACCGGGACCTTCTCCTCCTCGTCCGAAGGGACGGATACGGTGACCTCGGTCGAGAATATCGCGACCGGCGCCTACAACGATCTTCTGACCGGCTCCAGCGGGGACAACATCTTCCGCGCTGGCGGCGGGGCCGACACGATCTATGGCGGCGGTGGCAGCGATACACTGGATTACACCACCTCCAGCGCAGGGGTGACGATCAATCTGGCCACCGGGGCGGCCTCGGGCGGCGACGCGACGGGCGATGTCTTCACCGGGATCGAAAATATCACAGGCTCTGCCTTTGGGGACAGTCTGGTCGGCGATGCCAATGACAACATCTTCATCGGCGGCGCCGGGGCGGACTCGATCGACGGCGGTGGCGGCAACGACATGTTGTCCTATGCCAACTCGTCGGCCGGGGTCATCATGGACCTCAAGGTCAACGGCTTCGGCTACGGCGGCGATGCGGCGGGCGACAACGTCACCGGGATCGAGAACCTGACGGGTTCGTCCTATGGCGACACGCTGGTGGGTGATGACAGTGCCAACCTGATCTATGGCGGCGCGGGCAATGACTCGCTGACCGGCGGGCTGGGCGGCGGCGACACGCTTTACGGTGGTCTGGGCAATGACACTTTCGTGGTCGATGCGGCCAATGACGTTGTCTTCGAAAGCGCCGGCCAAGGCACCGATCTGGTGCAAAGCAGCGTGGACTGGACGCTGGGCGCCAATTTCGAAAACCTGACCCTCACCGGGGTTCTGGGTGTCGGCGGCACCGGCAACGAACTGGCCAACGTCATCACCGGCAACACCGGCGCGGGGTCCTTTCTGCCAACGGCAGGCGCCAACCTTCTGCAAGGTCTGGGCGGCAATGACACGCTGATCGGGCTGGCCGGCGATGACACGCTGGACGGCGGCACCGGCAATGACAGCATGGTCGGCGGTATTGGCAACGACACCTATGTCGTCGACAGCCTGACGGATGTTGTGGTCGAAAACCTCAACGAGGGCACCGACACGATCCAGACCAACCTGACCTACACGCTGGCCACGCTGGTCAACGTCGAGAACCTGACCCTGACCGGCACAGACACGATCAATGGCACCGGCAACGCCCTGGCCAACGGCCTGTCCGGCAACGACGCGGCCAACGTACTGCTGGGCATGGATGGGGCGGACACCATCTACGGCAACGGCGGCAATGACACGATTGACGGCGGCAATGGCGGCGACGCGATGATCGGGGGCTTGGGCGACGACACCTATTATGTCGACTCCACCACCGACAAGATCACCGAAGGCGTCGATGCTGGCACCGACACCGTGATCGCCTCGATCACCCAGACGCTTGGGATCAACGTCGAGAACCTGACCCTGACCGGATCCACCGCGATCAACGGCACCGGCAACGCCGGCGACAACGTGATCACCGGCAACGCGGCGGCCAACGTTCTGACCGGGGGCGATGGGGCTGACAGCCTGTACGGCGGCGCCGGCGCGGACTCGCTGGACGGCGGCAACGGCATCGATTCGATGACGGGTGGGGACGGGAACGACATTTTCGTGGTCAACGTCCTGGGCGACCAGACCATCGAGGCCGTGAATGGCGGTATCGATCAGGTCAACGCCGGCATCACCTGGACGCTGGGCGCCAACATAGAGAACCTGCTGCTGACCGGGGCCACATCCAACAACGGCACCGGCAACGAGTTGAACAACGCGATCACCGGCAACTCTGGCAACAACGCGCTTTACGGCATGGCGGGCGATGACACGTTGAACGGCGGCTTTGGCAATGACACGCTGGATGGCGGCGCAGGCAACGACAGCATGATCGGCGGAGCGGGCAACGACACCTTCATCATCGACTCGCCCGGCGACGTCGTGGTCGAACTGTCAGGCGGCGGGACCGACACCATGGTCACCTCCTCCAACATCTCGCTGTTTGCCAACGTGGAAAACCTGCTGATGACCGGCTCGGCCGATCTGGTGGGCAATGGCACCGATGTTGCCAACGTTCTGACGGGCAACATCGGCAACAACGCGCTCTATGGCGGCTTGGGCGATGACAGTCTGGTGGGTGGCGCGGGCAACGACACGCTGGATGGCGGTGCGGGGGCCGACACGATGGAGGGCGGCGCAGACAATGACACCTACTATGTCGACAGCGGCACCGACCGGGTCACCGAACTGTCGGGCGGCGGCATCGACACTGTCTACGCCAGCGTCAGCTTCTCGCTGGCGACCAGCAACTATGTCGAAAACCTGATCCTGACGGGAACCGCCATCAGCGGTACCGGCAGCCTGGACGACAACACGATCACCGGCAACGCGCTGGACAATACCCTGTTCGGCGGGATCGGGAACGACACCCTGATCGGGGCGGCTGGCAACGACAGTCTGGACGGCGGCAACGGCGACGACAGCCTGGTCGGCGGTGTGGGAGACGATACCTATTATGTCGACAGCGCCAACGACACGGTCGTCGAAAACTCAGGCGAGGGCCATGACACGGTGATCGTCGCGGGCATCGACTACACCCTGACCGCCAATCTTGAGGCGCTGATCCTGGGCGCCGGCGCGCTGAATGGCACCGGCTCTGACTTTGCCAACACAATCACCGGCAACGCCAGCGCCAACAACCTGTCCGGCATGGGCGGCAATGACACGCTGGACGGCGGGGCCGGCACCGACACGCTGAATGGCGGCACCGGCGATGACAGCATGATCGGCGGCCTTGGCAACGACACCTATTATGTCGACAGCCTGAACGACGTGCTGGTCGAAGATGCGGCGACGGGCAGCGGCACCGATCTGGTGATCACTTCGGTCAACTGGACGCTGGCGACCAATTTCGAAAACCTGACACTGGACGGGCTGACCAATCTGACCGGCATCGGCAACAGTGTGGCCAATCTGATGAACGGCAACGCCGGCGACAACATCCTGTCTGGCCTTGGCGGCATCGACACGCTGAATGGCAACGATGGCAACGACACGCTGTATGGCGGGGCCGGGGCGGATGTTTTGTCAGGCGGGGCCGGAAATGACCTGCTGGACGGCGGCGCGGGGGTGGATGCGATGTCGGGCGGATTGGGCGACGATACCTATATTGTCGACTCGACGACCGACAAGGCCACCGAAGCGATCGGCGAAGGCACAGACACGGTTCTGGCCTCGGTCACCTATGTCCTGACGGCCAACGTTGAAAACCTGACCCTGACCGGGGTTCTGGCAATCGACGGCACCGGGAACGGGTCCAACAACATCCTGACCGGCAACCTCGCCGCCAATACACTCAGCGGCGGCAGCGGCAACGACACGATCTATGGCGGTCTGGGCAATGACACGCTGGATGGCGGCGTCGGCAACGACAGCATGGCGGGCGGGGCGGGCGATGACAGTTATGTCGTCAACGTCGCAACCGACCTGGTGTTTGAAAACGCCAACGAAGGCATCGACACGGTAACGAGTGCCGTGTCGCTGAGCTTGGGGGCCAATATCGAGAACCTGATCCTGTCTGGTACGCTGGCCAACAACGCCACCGGGAACGAGTTGAACAACGTGCTGATCGGCAACAGTGGCGCCAACCATCTGTACGGCCTGGCCGGCGATGACTCGCTGACCGGCAACGCCGGCGCCGATATCCTGACCGGCGGTGCGGGGGCGGATCACTTCATCTACAACACGATGACCGGCAACGGCACCGACACGATCACCGACTTCAACGCCCTGGTCGGCGGCGCTGGACAGGGCGACCGGCTGGAGTTGCATGGCATGCTGGTGGGCACCTTCTCGTATCTGGGCAGCGGGCTGTTCACCGGCGGTTCGGACAATTCAGAAGCGCGGGTGGTGGGCGGACAGGTCCTGATTGACGTGAATGGCGATGGCACTGCGGATATCACCATCAACATGACTGGGCTCACCAACGCGTCGCAACTGAGCGCGCTGGACTTCCTGTGGAGCTGATCGGCGTGGGTGGCGCCCCCGGGTCCTCCCGGTAAGGCGCTCGGCGGACCCGGCTGGGGGGTTTCACACCCCCCAGACCCCCCGTGGGATATTTGGAGAAGGCGAAATGGAAAAAGGGCGCCGGGGCAAACCGCGGCGCCCTTTGCAATTTATCGGGGGTCAGGCCTTCAGAAGGGCGTCGATTTCCGCGCGTGACGGCATCGAGGGCGCTGTGCCGGGGCGGGTGACGGAAATGCCCGCAGTGGCAGAGCCGAAGCGGACGGCCTGAACCGGGTCCTGCCCTTCGGCAAGGGCCGCGGCAAAGCCGCCGTTGAAGGCATCACCCGCGCCGGTGGTTTCCACCACTGGCCCCGCCTTGAAGGGCGGCACATGGACGGTGCGGGTGCCATCGTGGAACAAGGCCCCCTTGTCACCCAGGGTGATGATCGCGGCCCCTGCCCCCAGGGCGCGCAAGGCGCGGGCGGCGGCCTCCGCCTCGGCGACCGAGGTGACGGGCAGGCCGGTCAGCGCCTCGGCCTCTGATTCGTTGGGGGTGACGTAATCGCACAGGGACAGCATGCCATCGGGCAAGGCAGCTGCCGGCGCCGGGTTGAGGATCGTGGTCACACCTGCAACGCGGGCCAGGGTCAGCGCATGAACCGCCACCGGGATCGGCTGTTCCAACTGGGTGATGAAGACGCGGGCGCCCCGGATCAGATCGGCATTGGCATCGATGTCGGCGGTCGAGATATCTGCCGCCGCGCCGGGCGAGATGATGATGGCGTTGTTGCCGGTGCTGTCTTCAATGAAGATATAGGCCGCCCCCGTGTAGCTTTCGGGGTCTTGGGTGATGGCAGGCCGCACCCCGGCCTTGGCCCAGGTCGCCAGCGCCATATCGGCGAAGGGATCGCGGCCCAGACGGCTGACGAAATGCGTCTCGGCCCCGGCCATCGCAGCCGCCACGGCCTGATTGGAGCCTTTGCCACCGGGTCCGAGGACGAAGCTTTTGCCAAGGATCGTCTCGCCCATCTTCGGCTGGCGCGGCGCGCGATAGGCGGTATCGGCGACAAAGACGCCGAGGATGACGACCCCCTGCTTTTCAGCGCGCCCCACCTTAGTGCACCGAGCCCACGGCATCCGGCGGGATCACACCCTTGCGGAAGATGAAGCAGCCGTAGAAGCGCCGCTCGCCGGTCTGGATCACGGCGTAGGCCTCGCGGGCGCGGTCGTAGAAGTCAAACCGTTCGATCGAGATCATCTCGCGCACGCGGCCCTCGGCGGCGTTGATCTTGGCCTGCACCTCGGCCTGCACCGGTTCGATCTTGTCGGGCGCGCCGACAACTTCCATGCGGCCTGCAAAATCGTCGACGAAAGTGTCCAGCGGCAGGACCGACAGAACGGCCTCCACCGCCTCGGCGCAGGTCAGGTTGTCCATCCGCAACAATTCGCCCAGCACGGTCTGGCGGGCGATGGCATCCGAGGGGAAGTTGGTGTCGGCAATCACCAGCGTGTCGCCATGGCCCATGGCGCGCAGGGCGTAGAGCACTTCGGCATTGAGCCGGTTGTCGAGGTTCTTGAGCATGAGGCGTCTCCTTCAGGCGAAAATGTCGGTCAAGGCGGCGGCCAAAGCAACACCCAAAGTCACTTGGGCATCGGCCTCATAGTGGATGCCATCGACCGGACTGACCGCAATGACC
Source organism: Stagnihabitans sp. (assembly GCF_964946895.1). Classification (NCBI taxonomy): domain Bacteria; kingdom Pseudomonadati; phylum Pseudomonadota; class Alphaproteobacteria; order Rhodobacterales; family Paracoccaceae; genus Stagnihabitans; species Stagnihabitans sp. The sequence continues at coordinate 89,745 of NZ_CBBQHX010000006.1, forward strand.
TGACCGGCATCAAGAAACCAGACGTCAAGGCGGCTGGCCATCGCTTCGATGGCGGCTGCCAGCCCGTGGGACTTGGTGGCACCACCGGCAAACATCTCGGCCAGACAGCCCACTTCAAGGATCGGCGGCGGGGCGATCACCAGAATCTCGGGTGCGCGCCCGTCTGGGCCGGCACCCGCAGAGCGGATCAGGCGGATCAGACGGTCCAGACAAAAGGCGATGTCGGCGGCGCTGACGTGGAAGCAGTTCTTCAGATCATTCGTGCCCAGCTTCAGGATCACCAGATCCAGCGGCTTGTGGCTTTCCAACAAGGCCGGCAACACGCGGATGCCGTTGCGGTAGTCGCCTTCCATCGGGTCATCATGCACCGTGGTGCGGCCCGGATGCCCCTCGGCAATTACCTCGTATTCAGCGCCAAGCGCCTTGGCCATGACCGAGGGCCAGCGCGCCTCGTGGCCAAACCGACCTGCGCCATCAAGGTCAGGCATGGGTTTGGTGCCATGCGTGTTGCTATCACCAAAGCAAAGGATGGTCCGGGTCATCCGATGCGCTCTCCGCTGTCGTCGAAGAGGTGGATCATCTCCGGCATTGGCGCAAGATGCAGGGTCTGACCGGGTTGGAAGGCCTGACGTTCGCGCACGACAACGGTCAGTTCCATCTCTGCCGCGCGCAGAACCAGGTGGATTTCGGCGCCGGTGGGTTCGACCACCACCACCGTCACCGGCAAGCCGCTGTCTGACAGGGTCAGGTGTTCCGGGCGGATGCCGTAGGTGATCTTGCGGCCTTCCACGACACCCGACGCAGGCGGCAGCGGCAGATCGAAACCGGGGGCGGTGAAGCGCCCGCCTTTCACCACGCCGTCGATCAGGTTCATCGAGGGCGAGCCGATGAAACCTGCAACGAAAGTATTGGCCGGGCGATCATACAGGTCCAAGGGTGCGCCGACCTGGCTGATCCGGCCGTCGCGCATCACCACGATGCGGTCGGCCATGGTCATCGCCTCGATCTGGTCGTGGGTGACGTAGACAGTGGTCGTGCCCAGCCGCTGGTGCAGCTCGCGGATTTCCGAGCGCATCTGGACGCGCAGCTTGGCGTCAAGGTTCGAGAGGGGCTCATCAAAGAGAAAGACCTGCGGATCGCGCACGATGGCGCGGCCCATCGCGACCCGCTGGCGCTGGCCGCCGGACATGGCACGGGGGTAGCGGCCCAGATAGGGTGTCAGGCCCAGGATCTCGGCGGCGCGGTTCACCCGGCGGTCAATCTCGGCCTTGTCCATCTTGGCCATTTTCAGCGGGAAACCCATGTTGGCCCCTACCGTCTTGTGCGGGTACAAAGCGTAGTTCTGGAACACCATGGCGATGTCCCGCTCGGCTGGCGGCAGGTTGTTCACCACGCGGTCACCGATCGAGATCGTGCCGCCGGAAATCCCCTCCAAGCCCGCAATCATGCGCAGCAAAGTGGATTTGCCACAGCCCGAAGGCCCGACCAGCACAACGAACTGCCCGTCCTGAATATCGACATTGACCCCATGCACGACTTGCAGCGCGCCATAGGATTTCGTCAGATCGCGGATCCTGACCTCGGCCATTTTTCCTCCCGAACAGCAGGTTTTCTGCGAGGTCTCAGCCCCGAGCTTGCAAATTCGTACCCCAGCCCAAGGGCGCTGTCCATCATCTAGACATACTAACATGTTAGATGCTTGACTTGAGGCCGATGTCGCGGAAAGGTAGCGCAAGTCCGGACGACTCCGGGCCTGTATCGCGGAAAGCACAAAGACCAAGAACGCCCGTGACGGCGCAGGCTTTCCGAAACAAGAACCTGCCACGGATGGCAGAACCAATTCGGAGGAATGAATGAAAGTAGGACACTACGACTACCTCGTGAAGCACGGGCTGTCCCGTCGTGGCGTGCTCAAGGGCGCGGCCTCGGTCGGGGCGCTGTCCATGATGGGCAGCATTACGGGTTTTGTTGCGCCGGCTTTGGCCGACGACGCCCTGCGCCAGCAGATCCTTGCGATCCCGGGTGTGGGCAAAGGATCGCCCACCGACGCCGACTGGCAGAAGGTTGGCGAGCTTTGCCTCGGGCCGACCAAGGCCAATGTCAAGGAAGGCGAGTTCAAGGGCGTTGAGCTGACCTTCATGGGTCTGAACAACCAGAACCTGCACAACCTTCTGTTCCGCGGCTTCCTGAAGTCGTGGGAAACCTATACCGGCGCCAAGATCAACTGGATCGACCTGGCGCAGGCCGACTACAACCCGCGCCTGCAGCAAGCGATTGCCACCGGCACCGTTGACTTCGACATCATCGAAATGGGCGCCCCCTTCGAAGGCGACACTGCCGGCAAAGGCCTGCTGGACGAGATGCCCGACTGGGTCAAGACCCAGATCGAGATGGACGACTATGTGAACTACCTCAAGGCGCCGGTCGGCACCTGGGCTGGCAAGACCTACCGGATCACCATCGACGGCGACAGCCACACCTTCGCCTACCGCAAGGACTACTTCGGGGATGGTTCCATTTCGGGCCTGAAGGACGCGCCGACCAAGTGGGCGCAGATCGCGGAATATTCCAAGGCCGTGAAGGGCAAGAAGGACCCGCTGACCGGCCAGGACGCCGTGGGCTTCCTGGACCCGCTGAAGGGCTGGGGCGGTTTCGGCTTCTACTTCCTGGAAGACCGCGCCACGGCTTACGTCAAGTACCCCGGCAACCCGGCCTGGCTCTTCGAGCCGGAAACCATGAAGCCGATGGTCAACAACCCCGGCTGGGTGCAAGCGATCCAGGACGTGATGGACAACATCCCGAACCTGCCCGCCGACCAGATCAACGCCGACCCCGGCACGACCGCGTTCCAGCAGTTCCTTGCGGGCACGGGCTCGTCGATCTGCTGGTGGGGCGACGTGGGCTCCAACGCCAAGACCTCGGACTCGTCCGTTGTGGGCGACGTCGTGGGCTTCTCGATCAACCCCGGTGCGGACAAGGTCTACAACCCGACCACCGCCGCTTGGGAAGAAAAAGAGAACTTCGCGCCGAACATGGCCTATCTGGGCTGGGGCATCTACGTCACCAACCGCGTCTCGAAAGACGATGTGAAGCGCAAGGCGGCATGGTCGGCTGCGGCGCACCTGGGCGGCAAGGACCTGTCCTTGTGGACCACCGCCTATCCGTCGGGCTTCCAGCCCTACCGCAACAGCCACTTCAACTACGACGAGTGGGCCGCTGCGGGTTACGACAAGGCCTATATCGCGGACTATCTGGGCAGCCAGGGCGACAGCTACAACCACCCGAACGCCGCCATCGAACCGCGTATCCCCGGCATCTTCCAGTACTATTCGGTCGCCGAGGACGAACTGGCCAAGGGCTACGCCGGCAAATACAAGTCGGCGCAGGAAACGGCTGACGCGATTGCCGCCGCTTGGGAGAAGATCACCGACCAGATCGGCCGCGACAACCAGATCAAGCTTTACAAGGCTTCGCTGGGGATGTGACCCGACAGGATGGGCAGAGTGCCCATCCACCCCCATTCAGACGAGGCGCGCCGGTCCACCGGCGCGCCTTTTTTGAACAGTAGCCCCAATGATCATGCAAGGCAGTGGCGCACCACCGATTCTTGCCCCGCGGGCTTTGGGCCCTTTGTGTCCGCGTTGATGCAACGGCACGGGCCCGGGTCCTCGTTTCAGTCCTGGGTCTGGCCCAGAAGCGGCTTGCGGTCTCCGGCCATAACACGTGCGAATTGGTGACCAAGGGCGCCAACAGAGTTGTGACGCCGGGCCCCACAAGCCATGCCGCGACCTGGCAAAAAGCTTCATCTTCGGAAAACAGCGCCGGGCCAGAATTCAGGGCTTGGCCAGAGGCAGGATCGGCAATCTGCCCACCCCTCTCGCTCAAACCGCCCTGCCGCAAACGAAAACGGCGCGCAGGCTGTGCGGCGCGCCGATCGTGGAACTTTGCCCTGAGGCGTTCAGCGATGGTACAGGGTACCAAGTCCGAACAACGAAGAGATCAGCATGCCACCCCGGATCGCCGAGGTCTTGGTCTTTGGCGTGGTGATCCGCGTCATCGGCACCATATAGGCCCCACCCCGGATCGCCGACGTACGCGGGCCGCTGCGGATGATTGGGTTACTGCCGAAAATATGGCCATGCGGCAAGCGCACATAGCTGTTGGTCAAGACCAGCGGATTGCCCGGAAGGGTCGAATTGGCATAAGACGCATCAATGCTCTCTTCGACATAAGTGTCCTCTTCGGCCAGACCCAGATCGACCGAGGGCGTGCGGCCGACAATCTTGATCGCCTTGCGGGCAGCCCCGATCGGGTTGAACCCGACCTCGGCCAGCACCAGCGCCCGGCCACCGATCAAGGCGGCGGCATAGGCAGCGGCGGCTGTTGCATCAACCCGGGCGGCCTTCAGCGTGGCTGCATCGGCAGAGTGGAAGACCGTGATGCTGTCGGCATCAATGCCCCCGCGCACAAGGGCCGCGACGACGGATTGCGCCGTCGCATCGTCTGCATAAAGTCGCGTGATGATCGTCGTCATGTGGCACCTGTTTCCTTTTGGCCCAGAGGCTCTTTCATAATGAATGGTCTGCGTCGTCCGTCAACTGGCATTGCTTTCGGCAAATCTCTTCTCGGCCGTCTCCGGCCCCGGGCCAAGGTTGCGCCGTCCGAACAGGGGGAAGGCCAGCATCAGTGCCAGCACCAAAAGCCCGACCTCCAGCATGAAGACCGGAATATAGGCCTGCGCCGACGATCCGGCCACCGAGGTCCGCGCCAGAACCACGTCCCGCATCACCCCGCCAAGCGCAAACGAGACCCCCGCCGCCGTCGCCTGCACCGCGCCCCAAGCCCCAAGCGACAGCCCGATCTGCTCTCGTGGGGCAGAGCGCATGGTGGCTGTCAGCGTGCCGTGACCAAAGAGACCCGACCCGAACCCGGCCACCAGCGTGGCCCCGGTCAGCACCAGAACTGAGGTCATCTCAGCCGAGACCACGAAGAAAGCCAGGGCCGGCACGCCGATCAGCGCGCCATAGATCGCCACGTTCAAAGGCACCGCCCCCCGGCTGAGCACGCGCGAGGCCAGCGCAAAGCCCAGCAGATTGCCAAAGGCCAGATAGATGGTCAGCCGTGTGGTCTGGGCCACGGTCATCGAGAGAACCTGCCCGCCAAACGGCTCCATCAACACATCCGCCATGCCGAAACCGGCTGTGCCAAGCGCAATCACCGCCAGCAACCGGATCAGCCCCGGCCGCTCGGACAGTTTGGCCCAGGCTTGGCCGAATTTGGGGTCAGGTCCGCGCACCGCATTGCCACGCTGGCGGTCGCGCGCCTCTTGCTTCCACATGGCGTAAAAGTTCAACAGCACCGTCGTGACCGCAGACCCCTGAATGACCTGGATCAGCCGCAAGGGCGTGTAATGTTCCAAAAGCGCCCCGTAAGCCAAGGCGCTGACGATCATGCCTGCAAGCAAGCTGACATACATCAGACCTACGACCTTGGGCTGATCCTTCTCTTCAACCAAGTCTGTCGCCAGTGCCAGCCCGACCGTCTGGACGATATGGATGCCCGCCCCCACCAGCAGGAAGGCCAAGGCCGCCGCCACCTGACCGATCCAGTGCGGCGCCTGCGCCGCCTTGCCAAAGCCCGAAAGCACCAGAAGCGCGAAGGGCATGATGGCGAAGCCGCCGAATTGCAGGATCGTGCCCTTGAAGATGAAGGGCAATCGACGCAGGCCCAGCACCGATTTGAAATTGTCCGACTTGAAGCCGATCAGCGCCCGAAATGGCGCAAAGACGAGGGGCAAGGCCAGCATGGCCCCCACCAGCGTGGCCGGCACCCCCAGCTCGACAATCATCACCCGGTTCAGTGTACCCACCATCAACACCAGGGCCATGCCGACCGTCACCTGAAACAGCGACAATCGCAGCAGGCGCGACAGCGGCACCGCCTCGCTCGCCGCATCCGCGAAAGGCAGATAAGAGCCGAAGGCGGTGATCTTGCGAACGGAAAAACCCTTGATGTCAAACATCGGTCGGGACCAGTCCTGCTAAGGCTGCGGCCAGCGCCGCAGGCAAGGATATATGGGTGGGGCCCGCATGCCTGAAGTCACGGGGCCCCACGCCTGAAACCGCGCCCCCCTTTGCAAAGGGGCGACACGGCTAGTTCAGAATCCCCGCCTTGCGGGGGGCCTGCAGGACCGCATGCGCCGTGGTGCCATCCGGCATCACGATCAGCACGTCTTGCGAACCCTGAGCGAGGTAGCTTGCATTCGCAGGCTCCGTGCTCGGCGACGCCAGAAGCGCGGTTGCGGTGGTGCCCAGCGGTTTGCCGACCAGATAGTCTTCATACCAATGGGTTTTGCTCAACACCGCCACATGGACGGCAAAAGAGCCGACAGCCACTGCCGAAAGAAACAGCGGGATGCCGACGGTCGGGCTGACCACGAGCCAAATCTTCGCGTTGTTCATGATTTGCCTCCTAGCCGAGCCAAGGGGTGGAAACGGCAACCAGAATATGCGCGATCAGGGCGATAACCCCGAACACGCGGGTGCCGTCGATGAGGTAGCTGTGCACTTCTTCAGCTTCGCTCAAGGTCAGGCCGGTCGGCCAGACCTTGTTAGGATCGTTGGACATTGAAGTTCCTCCGTGCCCTCGTCGTCATTGTGGTGTGGGGCGGAATGACGACCTTCCTTCCGCCCGGCACGGCGGCCTCTGGAATAATTTCCCCGGTCTCGCTTTGCCCGATGTCAGTCTGTCACCAAAAATGTACACTGGCAACTGTAAGTTTTGATTTACACTAATACCCCTTGAAACTGCGGAGATTTTACATATTAGAACATATTGTTATTTCTTTCATATAGTTACAAAGCCAAGAGCTCCAAGGGTGGCGCTGCAATACTGGGGAATTGCCCATCAAAATGCCGCAAAAGACCCTATTTGTCACAGGGGCCCGGATTGGACATGGGTCCGGCTGATTCCGCGCGGCACCCCGTCGTAAAATCCATCGCACCGCGGGAACTGGCGGTTGCACCGGGACGCTTTGCACGATGTCCGCGCCAGTCGGGCCAGCGCCCCGACGCCGCCATCTTTTGCCGTGGCACCGCATCGCAAGGCCAAGGCTGGCGCAGCCCCGGCACCGGCCGCCCACAGCCTGCCCCGCCGCAGTTCCCCCTTTCCTCACAGGGATCGTTTCGCTAACATGCTAGTATGACATGTTTGGCAGGTCTGGGCTGGGTGGATTTTGGATGAGCGAAGGCGATCTTCTTCACGTCGTGGCGACCGACAATATAGGCCCGGCCCGGCGCGGCATCGGGCTGGCGATGATCTGGGGATCTCCGGTGGTGCTGGCCGTGGTGGCCGTGGCGCAGGCCCTGCAAACCTGGGGCGGTTCTGATTTCGGGTTCACCAACTGGCGCCCGACCCTGTACGCCTATGTGTTTTACGCCGTTTGCCTGTGTTGGGGTCAGGTTCTGGTCAAGGGAGAGCAGGGCAAACGCATCCTTTTCGTGCTGCCCGCAGCGCTTTTTGTCGTATCGTTGACGGTATTTCCGCTGCTTTTCGGGCTGATGATCGCCTTTTCGAACTGGAACCTGTCCAGCCCGGATGGCCGCCAGTTCAACGGCGTGGACAATCTGGTGCAGATGTGGAACGACCCGTTCTACTGGAACGCCCTGACCAACATGATCTGGTACGTGGTGGCGATCCTGCCCGAGTATGTGGTGGCGTTCGGACTGGCGCTGATGCTGAACGCCGACATCCGCGGCCGCAAATTCTTTCGCGTGGCCTTCCTGATGCCGCTGATGCTGTCGCCGGTCGCCGTGTCTTGGATGATCGGCAAATCGATGATGGAGACGCGTTTTGGCCCGCTGGCCACGCTGGCCAAGCACCTGGGATGGGAGAACCCCTCGTTCTTCTCCTCCCCTTGGGTGGCCAAGTCGACGATCATGCTGATGGACGCCTGGACCTTCATTCCCTTCATGATGATCATGATCCTCGCCGGTCTGCAGGCCATCCCGAAAGAGCTGCAAGAGGCCGCGCGCGTTGATGGTGCCACCGGCTGGCGCGCCTTCTGGGAGGTGACCTTCCCGCTGATGCTGCCCGTTTCGATCACCTCGGTCCTGATCCGGCTGATCTTCAAGCTGAAGCTGGCCGATATCGTGATCAACGTCACCTCCGGCGGGCCGGGGGGGGCGACGGATACGGTCACCAGCTTCATCTTCCGCGAGTACCGTGACCGCTCGAACGTGGGCTACGGCACGATGCTGGCGATGTTCTATCTGGTGATCATCATCGTGGTGATGACCCTTCTGATGAAAGCCGCGGACCGTTTCATGAAGTCGAGCTACTGATATGACCACGCAAATCTTCCGCGACTCTGCCGCAGACAACACCTTCCGCGCCAAATGGTGGACCGGTCGGGTGGTGATCTATGGCCTGTTGATCTTCTGGGCCATCGTGGCGCTGTTCCCGATCTATTGGACGATGTCGACCTCGTTCAAGATGGCGCCGGATGTGATGAAAGGCAGCCTGGTGCCGTGGTGGGATTTCCAGCCGAAATGGCTGGGCTGGAAAAGCCTTGGGCTTTCGCCCGACACCATCGGCGAGCCTTCAACGGTGCGGGGCGAATTCCTGCGTCGGTTCTACAATTCGGCGATCATCTCGGTCAGTTCATCGGTTCTGGCCGTCGCTTTGGGCAGTCTGGCCGCCTATGGCCTGTCCCGCTTCAGCTATAAGTTCCTGTGGATGAAGAACGCCGACATCAGTTTCTTCTTCCTCAGCCAGCTGATCCTGCCTCCCGTGGTCCTCGCCCTGCCCTTCCTTGTCCTTTACAAGGAATTGGCGCTTCTGGACACGCAGATCGGCCTGATCGTGCTTTACACCCTGTCCGTCCTGCCCATCGTCATCTGGATCATGCGCGACCAGTTCGCCGGCATCCCGACCGAACTGGAAGAGGCCGCCATGGTCGACGGCCAGACGATCTGGGGCGCTTATATCACCATCATCCTGCCCATCGCCCTGCCCGGCATGGTGGCCGCGCTGATCCTGAGCCTTGTGCTGACCTGGAACGAGTATTTCTTCGCCGCCCTGCTGACCTCGACCTATGCCAACACCCTGCCCGTCATGGTGGCAAGCCAGACCGGGTCGCAGGGGATTTCATGGTGGTCGATGGCTGCGCTGTCCTTCGCCGCCATCCTGCCGCTGATCATCATCGGCGTCGGGCTGGAGCGGTTCATCATCAAGGGCATGGCGGCGGGAGCGGTGAAGTGAGGCACGATTTTTCTACGAAAAATCACCGCAACGCATTTTCGGCGAAAATGCGCGAGCTACATGAATTTTCGGAGAAAATTCACCGGGTGCGGCCTTGCTGAAAGGGATCGACCAGCGGTTGAGCGCGGAAATCGTGCATGTCCTGATGCTGATGGGGCATGGGGACGATCTGGTGATCTGCGACGTGAACCACCCGGCGGTGAGCATTGCCAAGGCGACCACCTACGGCAAACTGGTGGATATGTCGGGCTGCAACCTGTTGACCGCCGCCGAGGCAATCCTGAGCCTGATGCCCTTGGACACCTTCGTCCCTGCCCCTGTCGCGCGGATGCAGGTTGTGGACGATCCGGACCGCGTGCTGCCCCTCTTTGACGCCATGCAAGCCACCTGTTCGCGCTGCGACGGGCGCGAGATCGCGCTGAACCCCTTGGAACGGTTCGACTTCTACGCCACGGCAAAGCAGGCCTTCGCCATCATCCGTACCAGCGACAGCGGTCCTTATGGCTGCTTCATCCTGAAGAAGGGTGTGATCGACTTGCCCCCGATCTGATCGATGCCCGGCCCCGGAGGGTTTCACACCCTCCGGACCTCCCGTGGATTATTTGGCAAGGAGCAAGGGTCAAAGGGTCAAAAGACCTTTGAGGTGCTTGAGGATGACCTCTACCGCAGCTTCACCTTGGGCCCTGGTCGCTTTGGGGGCGGTCTTGGTGTACCAGGTCGTGTTTTCCGCCATCCGTGCCGCCTGCACGGTTTCGGGCGCGAGGGCCAGCATCAGGGCGGTTTCGCCCTCACCCGCATGGTCGAAGGGAAGATGCTGTTTGACGTCAGCGGGCATCAGGGGGTGGATGGATATCCAGTTGAAGGGATTGTCGCCCGTTGCATGGCCTTCGTAATAGCTGTCCATCGCGGGGGCGCCCCACCACCCCTCGCCGCGGGTTGCCTCCAAATGGGCGAAGACCGCCTGGCGGGCTGCGAGGCGGAAGGCGAGGTCGGTGGGCATGCCTTGCGCGAAGTTCTCGGTCTGGTGGTGAATGATGCCGTGGATGTTGCGAAAGCCGGACTTCAGCAGCGCTGCAAACAGCGCCTGCGCCATGGGCAGAAAACTGTGCGGGTCCAGATGCAGGTTGAAGGCCGCGGGTCCTGCCACCGCATGGCTGGCGGCACCGTAGGCGAAGGGGGGCAGAAGGATCAGGCGTTCGGGCGCTTCAGCCTCCAGCCGGTCAAGGCAGCGCGTCACCGCCAGCAGGTCGACGCCCAGGGGCAGGTGTTCGCCGTGGTATTCCTGCACGCCGATGGCCATGACGAGGGGGGTGTTGCGCACAATGGCCTGCCGCAGGTCATGCGGGGTGAGGAGTTCGTATCTCATAGCGCCTCCATCAGGTCCTTGGTTTGGTCGTAAAGCGCGCGGAAGATCCGGTAATGTTTGGCATAGGCCGGGTGATCCCGGGCGGGCACCCTGCGCTCGACCGGGTTCCAGTGGGCGATGTCGCCGGGCTTGGCCAACCCAACCGCCAGCGCCGCGAGATATGCGTCGCCGTAGCTGGCCCCGGTGGTGATCTGGCAAACGATTTGATCAAGGCCGGTAAGGTCAGAGGTGGCCTGCATCCACGGCGCGTTCTTTGTGCCACCGCCGACCGCCAGAACGCGTTTGGGCGGGCTGCCGGCTTGCGCATAGGTGTCGGTGATGTGGCGGGTGGCCGAGGCGATGCCTTCCAGCACCGCGCGGTAAAGATCGCCACGGTCATGGGTCAGGTTCAGGCCGAAGAAGGCCCCCTTGGCATTTGCGTCATGGATGGGCGTGCGCTCACCCGAGAAATAGGGCAGACATATCAGACCTTTGGCCCCCGGAGGCGAGGCTTCTGCCTCGGTCGTCAGGGTGGCGAAGGCGGTCTCTTTCGGCAGATCACGGGCGAAGTGGTCGCGGAACCAGTGGGTCAGCGTGCCGGATGTGGCAAGACCCGCCATCGCGGCGTGCTGTCCCGGCAGCAGCCAAGGCGCATGCCAAAGACGCGGGTCGGTCAGGCGCTGGCTGGCGATTTCGATGATGAAGATGGTAGAGCCGTACATCATCATCATGTCGCCGGGATCAGCCACGCCCACCGAAACCGCCTCGGCGGCGGCGTCGATGGTGCCACAGGTGACGGGCGTGCCGGCGGCAAGGCCGGTTTGGGCGGCAGCTTCGGGCGTGACATGACCTGCGATCTCGCCAGACCACATGAGAGCGGGCAGCATGTCAGGCGGGCAAATGTCGGCAAGGTCGAAGCACCAGTCCTGCAGGGCGATGTCATAGAGCGGCGAGAAGTTGGCGGCGGTGTAGTGGTCGATCACGTGCCGCCCGGTCAGCTTCCACGTGAGATACGTGGTGGAAGTGACTATTTTGGCAGTGTTTTTCCAAATATGCGGACAGTGCCGGCGCAGCCACAGGATCTTGGGCCCGACCGATTGCGAGGTCAGTGCGTTGCCGCAGCGGGTCAAGATGGTGTCCGGGCCAATCTGGCGGTTCAGAAGGTCAATCTCCTCCACCGCGCGGGTGTCGACGCCGTAGAGGACACCGTTCATCAGGGGGGTTCCGGCAGCATCCAGAGGCAGCATGCAGGGGCCGATCGCAGAGGTGGCCACGGCCTTGATCTCTTGAGGGTCAACCTGAGATTGGGCCAGCAAGCGCTTGGTGATGAAGACGAAATCACCCCACCAGTCTTCCTCGGCGCGGTGCTCGGCCCAGCCGGCGCGGGGTACGATCATTTCATGCGGGCGGGCGGCTTGTGCCACGATGCGGCCGCTTTCGTCCACCAGCACGCCTTTGGATTCGAAGGTGCCAATGTCGATGCCAAGGGTCAGGGCCATCAGTCACGCTCCAGTTTCATCTGGGCCGGAAGGCGGTCCAGCGCGCCGTCCAGCAGGTGGACCAAGCCCACCAGATCGCCAAGGTCACAGCACTCCACCGACGAATGCGAATGGCGCATCGGGAAGCCCACGTCGATGGGGGCGACGCCATCGCCCAGAAGCTGAACGTAAGACAGATCGGTCAGGACTCCAACCTGGGCGGAGCGCTGCAGCGCAATGCCATGGGCCTCGGCCGTGTCCTCCATCAGTGAGACCAGCGCGGGATGCGGGATGACGCCGTTCAGGGTACCGCGCCCGTGGAAGGAGTACAGGCTGATGCCCGGCCCGCCGCCCATCACCATCTCACCCCGGTCGGCCATGTCGGGCGTGTCGGTGGCCAGCATCAGGTCGATCTGGATGGCGATGTCGGGGTGCAGGTTCTGGGCAGCCACCACGGCGCCGCGCAGGTTGAATTCTTCCTGCACCGACCAGACAAGATGCAGCGTCGGACCCGGCTTGCCTGCCCGTTTGCGGGCAAGTTCCAGCAGGGCCGCACAGCCCGCCCGGTCATCCACCGAAGTGCCGGCAATGCGATCCCCTGCCAGTTCAATAACCCGACCGGCATAGACCACCGGGGTGCCGATGCGGATGCCCGCAGCCTCCACCGCCGCTTTGGAGCCATGGCCGGTGTCGATGCGAAGTTCAGGCGTGGTCAGTACCTTGTATTTCTCTTCGGGCGTCGTGGCGTGATGGGCCTTGTTCATGATGATGCCGGCCACATCGCCCTTGGCCCCGCACAGCGTCACCTCTTGTGCGGCCATCGCACGTTCGGACACGCCCCCCATGCGTTCGACGCGGATCAGGCCATCGGCCTCGATCTTGCGGACGAAGAAGCCCAGCTGGTCCATGTGGGTGAAGATCATGACCGAGGGCTTGGCCGGATCGCCGGGGATCGTGGCGATCAGGTTGCCCAGACGGTCGGTGCGGTGCGCCAATCCCAATGCAGCAAGCCGTGCGCGCAGCCAGGCTGCCACCCGCGCCTCATGCCCCGAAAGGCCGGGGATCAGCATCAGGGCCCCAAGGTCCTCGCGCAGCCGCGCCTTCATTTGCCGCCTCGCGCCGCGCGGGCCTTGGCCATGAAATCCTGCGCCCGGTCAGGGTCGATGGCGTTCCAGGTGTGGCCATCGTATTTCAGTGCCGAGCCCACCACGCAGCCGTCCGCCGCCTTCAGCACATCGGCAATCGTGGCATGTTTCACCCCGGTATTGGCCAGAACCGGCGTATCGGGCAGCACGCGCTTGACCGCTTCAAGGTCGCTCATCGCCGCCGCCTCGCCGGTGATGGCGCCCGAGACCAGCACGGCATCGGGGATCGACGAAAACACCGCCGAGCGCGCCCGGTCGGCCAGAGGACGGCGGTCAAGGCTGTCGGCAAATTCGGCGCTGACGTTATACAGCATCGCCAGATCGGCACGGCCCAGACGATTGCGATAGCGCATCGCGGCCCCGGCGTTCGGGGTCCAGGGGCCCATGTCGCTGGCATAGGTGCCGGTGAAAATCTCGCGCACGAATTGCGCGCCCGTCGCGGCCGCCAAAGCCACGGTCGCCATCGGGTCCCACAGGACATTGACGCCGAAAGGCACCGTAATCTCTGCCTTCAACGCACCGATCACGGCGGCCATGGTCGCGGTAGAGGCGGTATCGACCTGAAATTCGTAAGGCCTGTCGTTTTCATTGCCGAACATGATCGCATCGAACCCGGCCGCCTGCAGCGCAAGCAGGTCCTTGCGGGCCGCCTGCAAAAGGCCGGCAATGCCGGCATTGGCGTCATAGAGGGGGCTGCCCGGCAAGGCACCCAGATGGACCATGCCGATCACTGGCTTGACGTCCGCAAACACCTTTTTGAAGTTGCGCATTCTCTCCCCCCTTGCAGCAAAAGGCTGCACATCCCAAACGATTCATACTAGCATGTTAGCCATCTGCGGGGAGGACATGCAATTGAAGACAAGGCTCTGGGATCGTTTGGGCAAGGGTGCCCTGAAGTTTACCGAACTGGGCTTCGGCACCGCCCCGATCGGCGGGCTTTACAAGCCCGTGTCGGGCGATGAGGCCCATGCCACCATGACCCGCGCCTGGGACCTTGGCGTGCGCTATTTCGACACCGCACCGCTTTATGGCCTTGGCCAGTCGGAAACCCGGCTGAACCGGGCCTTGGCTGGCCGGACGGGCTTTGTGGTCTCGTCGAAGGTCGGGCGGCTTTTGCGCCCCACCCGCACGGGCGAAACCCGCGACGGCATCGGCAAATGGTTTGAGGTGCCGAACCGGAAGGAGATTTTTGACTATTCCTACGACGGCGTCATGCGCTCGGTCGAGTTCAGTCTGGAACGGACCGGGCTGGACCGGATCGACATTCTTTATGCCCATGATCTGGACATCTTCACCCACGGCTCGGCCGAGGCCATGCAGGCGCGGCTGGAAGAGTTCATGAGCGGCGGCTACCACGCGCTGCGGGCACTGCGCGATCAGGGGGTGATCCGCGGCTTTGGGGCTGGAATCAACGAAAATGAACCGGCGCAGTGGCTGCTGGAACGCGGTGATTTCGACATCTTCCTGCTGGCGGGCCGCTACACCCTGCTGGAGCAGGAGGCGCTGACGTCTTTCCTGCCGCTTTGCGTGCAGCGTGGCGTGGGCGTGGTGATCGGCGGCCCCTACAATTCGGGCGTGCTGGCCACGGGCGCACGCCCGGGGGCGTTTTACAATTACAACCCGGCCCCGCTTTGGGTGCTGGAGAAGGTGGCGAAGATCGAGGCGATCTGCACCCAGCACGCGGTGCGGCTGGTCGATGCCGCGTTCCAGTTCCCCTTGTTGCACCCTGCCATCCTGTCGGTCATTCCCGGCGGACAGGGCGTGGCCGAGGTCGAAGCGAATGGCCGCGCTGCAGCCGCAGTCATTCCCCCGGCCCTTTGGGTCGACCTGAAAGCCGCCGGCCTGATGCGCGCGGATGCCCCGACAGGAGATTTTGCGTGAGAATCGACAGCCATCAGCATTTCTGGAATCCGGCGCGGGGCGATTATGACTGGATGCCCAAGGGCAATGCGGTGCTGGACCGGGTGTATCGCCCCGGCGATCTGGTTGGCACCCTCGTGCGGCACAAGATTGACGGCACGGTTCTGGTGCAGGCGGCGGCGACGGTCGTGGAAACCGAATACATGCTGGGCCTTGCCGATGCCTCGGACTTCATCAAGGGCGTCGTCGGCTGGGTGGATTTCGAAACCCCCTCGGATGTAAAGGTGCTGGAGCGGCTGAAGGGCCATCCGAAGTTCAAGGGTGTGCGACCGATGATCCAAGACATCCCGGATGACGACTGGATGCTGCGCCGCGACGTGCAATGGTGCTATGCCGCCCTGGCCGATCTGGATCTGACCTTTGACGCCTTGGGGTTTCCCCGCCATCTGGCGAATTTCCTGACCATCCTGAAACGCTATCCCAAGCTGCGCACGGTGATCGACCATTGCATGAAGCCGCAGATCCGCGATCATTCCGAGGCCAATTTCACCTTCTGGGCCGAAGGCATGGCCCGTCTGGCCGGAGAGACCGGGGCGCTGGTAAAATTCTCGGCCCTGATCACCGAGGATAGGCCAGAGTGGTCGGTCGACCGCCTTCGTCCTTATGTCGAGCATATCCTGAAGGTCTTCGGACCTGAGCGGATCATGTGGGGCTCGGACTGGCCGGTCTGCCGGTTGCGGGCAGACTATGAAGACTGGCTGTCCGCCGCACGGCACCTGACCGCGCATCTGTCACTGGCTGATCAGAAGCGCATCTATGGCGGAACGGCGGAAGAGTTCTACGAGCTTTAACCGGGCGACTTTTTGGCGAAAACCTGAAACAACGACGTTTCGGCGAAACGTCGTTGTTTCTTCGAAGACGACACGGCACTTCAATTTTTCACAGAAAGATCGGGGCGGAAAGATCGGGCGGGTCAGCGGTACAGGTGCGCCGAAACCGCCCGGAACGCCGCCGCCGCGTCCTGCGCTTCGGTGGCCGCGGTCAGGGTCGGATCGGCGGCCAGGCGTTTGGCGGTGGCACGCAGACGGTCGGTCATCTCGACATTGGCCGCCGCTTCCGCCACCGGGTTCAGCCCGGAATGATCGGGGAAGGTGTCAAAGTAGATCACCCCGTCATAGCCCTGCCGGTCCAGTTCCACGAACAGCTCCAGCGTCTGCATCGGGTGGACCGAGCCCACCATCAAGCCATCGTCCCGCTTGCCGTATCCATCGTTCAGATGCACCCCAAGGATGCGCGAGTGGCGGCCCGCAAGCTGCGCGGACTGCGCCGGAATTTCGCCGGCAAACAAGACGTGGCAGAAGTCCAGCGTGATGCCCGTGTTGGCCCGGCCAACCTCTTTGATCGCCAAAAGGTTGGTGGCGATGTCGGGCATCAGGGAAAAGGCACGCGGCTCGTTCGGTTTGTATTCCAGAGAGATATCGACGGCGGGGTTGTGGTCGCAGACCTGGGCAAGACACTCCAGACTGTCCTCCCACATCCGCGCATAATTGCCCTGAAAGGCGTAATCGACGCCGTCCTGCCCCATCCACAGCGTCATCACCTTGCCGCCCATGTCCGCCATCGCATCCAGACCACGCTTGGTGATATCCACCGCCGCCTGCCGAACTTTGGCATCCGGGTTCGAAAAGGCCCCCAGCCGGAACCCCGGATCGGTGTAGTAGCGCATCGCAACCCCGTTCAGCGCAATGCCGTGGTCGGACATGATCCGCGACAGCTCTGCCGGGGTGTAGCCGTCGACATGATCGGGAAAGTTCAGATCGGCGGCGTCGATCCCGGGCACCTCGGCAATTCTTGCGATCAGATCGGCCACAGTGGGCTTGGTCAGACCCAGCTTGAAGGCATTCAGGCGTGCGGCATACCTGGGCGAATTGGGGCGGGGCTTGGTCGGGATCATGGTATCCTAGTCGGGTTCAAACAGGTCGGGACGCGATAGCGCCAAGGGCTCCAGAAAGCCAATCAATTTGCCAAGGTGCAGACGCGTGGCATCCCGTGCCGCTTGCGGGTCGCGGGCCTCGATGGCGGCGAGGATGGCCTGATGTTCGGTCAGGGTGGCCTGTACCCGGCCCGGGGCGGGCAAGATCAGTTGGCGTGCCCGGTTGACATGCACCCATGACGTGTCAGCCAGCGCCGCAACCCGTTTGAAGCCGGTGAAGGACAGGATCAGTTCATGCATGGCCGCATCGGTCTGGTAAAAACCGCCGATATCCATATCCTCGATCAGGGCCTGTTGCAGACGCAGATTGCGGCGCAGATGCACCAACTGGTCATCGGTGATCTCGCGCGCGACCCGCTCCACCGCCGCCAATTCCAGCGCTTCTCGCAGAAAGGCACCTTCGCGGATTTCATCCAGCGAAAAGCGGGCGACATAAGTGCCGGCCTGCGGGACAACCCGCACCAGATGTTCCACCGCCAGCCGGGCCACCGCCTCGGACACCGGACTGCGCGAGACGCCAAGCGCCTCGCAGATTTCGGGCTTGCGGATTATGTCGCCAGGGCGGAAAGACATCGACAGGATCGCTTCGCGCAAGCTGGCGTACACCCGCTGCGCGAGCGAGCCCTGGAAGCCGTCCAGGGGACGCAAAGGACGACGCGAGGGCATTTGCACCTCGATCGCGGCCTCTTGTGGGGGTTGGCTCTCACCTTGTAGCATACTAACATGTTAGCTGGGGCAAAGTTGCTGTCAACTGTCGCCTCACCTGCCTTGGCGCAAATGCCCGTGTTCCCTTTGGTAGAAGGCCGCAAGTCCATGACGAACCCGACTGCAACTGCCGTGATCCGCCTGCACCCGGCCGACAACGTGATCATCGCGTTGAAAGACCTGAGTGCCGGAACAGTGCTGGAAGACCTTGCGGCCCCCTTGGTGCGTGCCGTTCCGCGCGGCCACAAGATCGCAACTCAGGCCATTGCGACCGGCGCACAGGTGATCCGCTATGGCCAGATCATCGGCAACGCCACACAGCCGATTGCCGCCGGAGAGCATATCCACAGCCACAACCTTGGCATGGGGGCGCATTCGACCGACTATGCCTATGCATCAGAACGGCATCCGCAGCCCGTGGTCACGGAAAAGCGCACGTTCATGGGCTATCCCCGCGCTGACGGCAAATATGGCACGCGCAACTATCTGGGCATCCTGACCTCGGTCAATTGCTCGGGCTCGGTCGCCAAGTTCATCGTCGAGGCCTGCGAGCGTGAAGGCTGGCTGAAGAATTACCCCAACATCGACGGCGTGGTGGCGATCACCCATGGCACCGGCTGCGGCATGTCGGGCAAGGATGAAGGCTACGCCACCCTGTTGCGCACCCTGCAAGGCTATGCCAAGAACCCCAACTTCGGCGCCATTCTGGTGGTGGGTCTGGGCTGCGAAGTGCTTCAGGTGGCAAACCTTGTCGGCGCCGAGCGGCTGCGCAGCGACGGCAACCTGCGGCACATGACGATCCAGGATGTGGGCGGCACAAGGCGCTCGGTCGAGCGGGGCGTGGCGGCCTTGAAAGCGATGGCCGCCAAGGCCAACGAACACCGCCGCGAACCAGCCGGGCTGGAACATCTGATGGTCGGCATGCAGTGCGGCGGTTCGGATGGCTATTCGGGGATCACGGCAAACCCGGCACTCGGCGCGGCCTCAGACCTTCTGGTGGCGCATGGTGGCACCACGATCCTGTCCGAGACACCCGAAATCTACGGGGCGGAGCATCTGCTGACGCGGCGGGCCGTGTCGCAGGAGGTCGGCGAGAAGATCGTCGAGCGGATCAAGTGGTGGGAAGATTATACCGCACGCCTCGGCGGAGAGATGGACAACAACCCCTCGCCCGGCAACAAGAAGGGCGGCCTGACGACCATCCTTGAAAAGTCGTTGGGGGCCGTGGCCAAGGGTGGCACGGCGCCCCTGACGCAGGTCTACAAATTCGCCGAACCGATCACCGAACGCGGCTTTGTCTACATGGATAGCCCAGGCTATGACCCGGCCTCGGTGACCGGACAGATTGCTTCGGGCGCGAACCTGATCGCCTTCACCACCGGGCGGGGCTCTGTCTCGGGCTACAAGCCGACGCCCTGCATCAAGCTGGCGACCAATCAGGAAATGTACGACCGGATGTCCGAGGATATGGACATCAACTGCGGCGACATCATCACGAAAGGCGTGAGCTTGGAGGCGAAGGCGCAGGAGATCTTCGAGTTGTTCCTGCGCGTGGCCTCTGGCGAAAAGACCAAGTCCGAGGAACTGGGCTTCGGCGGCGCGGAATTCGTGCCGTGGGCGATGGGCGCTGTCATGTGAAAGCGCTCTGCGGACCCGGAAGCGGGGGGCGCCGCCGCCCCCCGCCCCCCTGCGCCGGGAGGGTTTCACACCCTCCCGGACCCTTCCGTGGAGTATTTCCAAAGGAGCAAATGCAAAAGCCCCCGGAATTCATCCGGGGGCTTAAGTTTAACTCGCAAGTGTCAGATATCCAGTGTGTTTTCGTGTTCCCAAGACGAGAAGTGGGAGGCGTAGCTGTTCCACTCTTTGGTCTTGAGCTTGATGAAGGCGGTGGAGAATTCCTCGCCCATCATGGCTTTCAGGGTCTTGTCCTTGTCGTATTCGCGCAGGGCGTCAAGCAGGTTCAACGGCAGTTTCGGCGCACCCTTCACAAGGTGGCCTTGCTGGTACATGTCGATGTCGTAGCGCTTGCCGGGGTCGGCGTTGGTGCGGACACCGTCAAGACCTGCGGCGATGATCACGGCCTGCAGCAGATAGGGGTTGGCCGCGCCATCGGGCAAGCGCAGTTCGAAGCGGCCCGGGCCGGGGACGCG
The DNA here is from genome assembly GCF_964946895.1 of Stagnihabitans sp. NCBI lineage: Bacteria > Pseudomonadati > Pseudomonadota > Alphaproteobacteria > Rhodobacterales > Paracoccaceae > Stagnihabitans > Stagnihabitans sp. The sequence continues at coordinate 109,682 of NZ_CBBQHX010000006.1, forward strand.
CACCATGTGGGTGCGGTTGTTGCCGGTCCAAGTCACCGTGTTCGGAGCCCAGGTGGCGCCCGACGAGGTGCGCGGCGCGTTGATGCGCTTGTAGCTGTTGACCGTGGGGTTGCAGATCGCGGCCAGAGCCGAGGCGTGCTTCATGATGCCGCCGAGGAAGGTGCGGCCGCGGTCGGACAGGCTCAGTTCCTTGGTCGGGTCGGAGAAGGCGTTGGTCTTGCCGTCAAGGCTCCAGACCGAGATATGGGCGTGGCAGCCCGAACCGGTCAGGCCTTTGAAGGGCTTGGGCATGAACGTCGCCCGGAAGCCATGCTTTTCGGCGACCGACTTCATCATGAACTTGAAGAAGCTGTGCTTGTCGGCGGTCTGCAGGGCGTCGTCGTACTTCCAGTTCATCTCGAACTGGCCGATCGCGTCTTCGTGGTCGTTCTGGTAGGCTTCCCAGCCCAGTTCCAGCATGTAATCGCAGGCTTCCGCGATCACGTCATAGCGGCGCATGACAGCTTGCTGGTCGTAGCAGGGCTTTTCCGCCGTATCGTAGGGGTCGGAAATCTGGGTGCCTTCGGCGTTCAGGATGAAGAACTCCGGCTCCACCCCGGTCTTGACGCGCAGGCCCTCTTTGGCGGCTTCGCCGATCAGACGCTCCAGCACGTTGCGGGGGGCTTGGTCGACCAGCTTGCCCTCCATCGTGGCGCGGGCGGCGACCCAGGCCACATCCTTTTTCCACGGCAGCTGGATGGCCGAGGACGGATCGGGCACGGCCATCAGGTCGGGGTGGGCGGGCGTCAGGTCAAGCCAGGTGGCGAAGCCTGCAAAACCCGCGCCCTCCACCACCATGTCGTTGATCGCCTGTGTCGGCACCAGCTTGGCGCGCTGGCCACCGAACAGGTCGGTGTAGGAGATCATGAAGTACTTGACGCCGCGTTCTTTGGCCCAGGCGGCCAGATCCTTGGTCGGATCGTTTGACATTATAGTCTCCCTGTTCGCTTTTTGTCAGAATCCGCCGTTACGGCCCGGAATCCAGTTGGTGCCTGCAAGGGGAACGCCCGCCATGGCAGCGCCCTCGATCGTCAGTGCGCACAGATCCTCGGGTTCGAGGTTGTGCAGGTTGTTCTTGCCGCAGGCGCGGGCGATGGTCTGCGCTTCCAGCGTCATCACTTTCAGGTAGTTCTTCAGGCGACGCCCCCCCAGAACCGGGTCGAAGCGGGCGGCGAGATCCGGGTTCTGCGTGGTGATGCCTGCCGGGTCGCGGCCTTCGTGCCAGTCGTCATAGGCGCCGGCGGTTGTGCCAAGCTTGTTGTATTCCGCCTCCAGCGCCGGGTCGTTGTCGCCAAGTGCGATCAGCGCCGCCGTGCCGATGGCGACTGCGTCCGCGCCCAAGGCCATGGCCTTGGCCACGTCCGCGCCAGTACGGATACCGCCCGAGACGATCAGCTGGACCTTGCGGTGCATGCCAAGGTCTTGCAGCGCCTTCACCGCTTGCGGGATGCAGGCGAGGATCGGCATGCCGACGTTTTCGATGAAGACGTCCTGCGTGGCAGCGGTGCCGCCCTGCATGCCGTCCAGAACCACAACGTCAGCCCCGGCTTTCACGGCCAGTGCGGTGTCATAGTAGGGACGTGCGCCGCCGACCTTCACGTAGATCGGCTTTTCCCAGTCCGTGATCTCGCGGATTTCAAGGATCTTGATTTCCAGATCGTCCGGCCCGGTCCAATCGGGGTGCCGGCAAGCGGAGCGCTGGTCGATGCCCTTGGGCAGGTTCCGCATGGCTGCGACGCGGTCGGAAATCTTCTGACCCAGCAGCATGCCACCGCCACCGGGCTTGGCGCCTTGGCCGACGACGACCTCGATGGCATCCGCACGGCGCAGGTCATCGGGGTTCATGCCGTAGCGCGAGGGAAGGTATTGATAGACCAAGGTCTTGGAATGGCCGCGCTCTTCTTCGGTCATCCCACCGTCGCCCGTGGTGGTCGAAGTGCCAGCAGCCGACGCGCCACGGCCGAGGGCCTCCTTGGCGGGGCCGGACAGGGCGCCGAAGGACATGCCGGCGATGGTGACAGGAATGTCCAGATGGATCGGCTTCTTGGCAAAACGGGTGCCCAGCCAGACATCGGTGGCGCACTTCTCGCGGTAGCCTTCCAGCGGATAGCGGCTGATGGAGGCCCCAAGGAACAACAAGTCGTCAAAGTGCGGCAGGCGGCGCTTGGACCCACCGCCGCGGATGTCATAGATCCCGGTGGCGGCAGCGCGGCGGATTTCGGCGTTCACGTCGTTGGAAAAGGTCCACGACATTTTCGGCGGGGTGTGGGGGAAATCGCTCATGTTGCCTCAGTACGCCGCGGCGTTATCGATATTGAAGTTGTAAAGCTTGCGGGCCGAACCATAGCGGCGGAACTGTTCCGGCTTGGCCTTGTGGTCCGCTTCGCCCCGACGCAGCAGGTCTTCCAGATGCTCAAAGTGCTCGGGGCGCATTTCCTTTTCGATGCAATCGGCACCGAGGGACTTCACCTTGCCGCGCACGAAGAGCTTGGCCTCGTAGAGCGAGTCGCCCAAGGCGTCCCCGGCGTCGCCCAGAACCACGATGGAGCCTGATTGCGCCATGAAGCAGGACATGTGACCGATGTTGCCATGCACGACGATCTCGATCCCTTTCATCGAAATCCCGCAGCGCGACGAGGCGTTGCCCTTGATGACCAGCAAGCCGCCGCGCCCGGTCGCCCCTGCGTATTGGCTGGCGTCACCGTCGATGACGACCTTGCCCGACATCATGTTTTCCGCCACGCCCGGCCCGGCAGAGCCCTTGATGTAGATGCTGGCCTGCTTGTTCATGCCCGCGCAGTAGTAGCCGGTCGAGCCGCGCACGGTGATCTCCACCGGTGCATCGACGCCGGCGGCAATCGCATGGGCACCCTTGGGATTGATGATGTCCCAGGCGGTCATGTTGGTCTGACCCTTCAGCGCGTGAAGGGAGGAGTTCAAGGCACGCAGGCCCTCCTTGCTCAGATCGAAGGTCTGCATTCCTTAACGCTCCCAGAAGTAGACAGTGGCGGGTTCGGGTTCCCAGATGCGGGCATCCTCGATACCGGGCAGGTTGACCAAGGCGCGGTATTCCGAACCGAAGGCGACGTATTGATCCGTTTCCGCCATGACGGCGGGTTTGCAGGCAATCGGGTCACGCACAACGCCGAAGCCGTTCTTGGTGCCGACGACGAAGGTGAAGAAGCCGTCAAGGTCGGTCAGGGTCGCTTCCAGCGCATGGCCCAGCGTGTCGCCGCTCTGCAGCTTGTGGCTGATGAAGGCGGCGCCGACTTCGGTGTCATTCTCGGTCTCGAACGTCATGCCCAGACGCTTCAGCTCGCGCCGCACGCCATTGTGGTTGGAGAGGCTGCCGTTGTGGACCAAGCACTGGTCCGACCCGGTCGAGAACGGGTGCGCACCCATCGTCGTCACGGCTGATTCGGTGGCCATACGGGTGTGGCCAATGCCATGCGTGCCATGCATCTTCGATACGCCAAAGCGGGCGGCCACGTCTTTCGGCAGACCGACTTCCTTGAAAATCTCGATGCTTTCGCCCGCGCTCATGACCTTCACATTCGGGCGAAGGTGCGACAGGGCCGAGCGGGCCGCGTCAAGCTGATCCAACGGCACTTCCAGCACCGCATGGGTGTCCTTGACCAGCATCAGCACCGGGGTGCCGATGGCGTCCTTCAAATCCGCGTCCAGATTGGCAAATTCGCGGCCCGGGTTGGACGATTGCACGGTGATCTTCGCCCTGCCCTCGCCCGCGCCGGAGTAGATCGCAATGCCGGCCGAGTCTGGACCGCGGTCCGTCATGGTGATCAGCATATCGGTCAGCATAGAGCCTAGGTGCTGCTCCAGGCTGGGGTCCTTCAGGAACAGCCCAACGATGCCACACATGGTGAGTCTCCTTCCAAGTTTTCCTGACGCTAGCACTGAAGCGGGCACTGTTCAACTGTCAGGAAACTTTTTTGACCTGAGTGCAATCGCCCCCAGCGAAAACGCCTATTTTCGCGGCACCGAATAGATTTCTTGACAGAATGTCACGGCGGGCGTTTCCTGAAAGAAAACAAAATTGCCGGGAGGAGAAACGGGCAAGCAGGCCAGCCCGTCCGGCGCAAGGCCATTTGGGAGGGATAATGTCAGACCTGGATCAAAGAATTCAGGCCATGCACCGCAGCGACACCCGTGTTGCCTGGGCGTTTGTGCTTGGCTTGTGGTTCGCCATCATCTTTGTGGCCATTGCCACCTGGAACCTTGCGCCGAATAGTACGGCGCGCATTCTGTTGCTGATCGCGGGGGCGGTTATTCTGGTGTTCAACACCGCCGCCATCATGGCCATGCTGCGCCATTACCGCGAGGATCGTGACTTCATGTATGGGCTGGACATCAAGTTTCTTGATGCCGCCCGCGCCGCGCGGAGGTGAGGATGTCCCGTTACGTTCCCCCCAAGCAAGGCAAACTCAGCCAGTTGTTTGACGTTGTCGTGCTGATGGCCCTGACCTTCGGCGCGCTTTACATCCCCCTGTTCATGGGCCTCGCCGGCGGTTCCAAGTCGGTCCCGGCCGGTGCCCAGACAACATGGGACGGCATGGGCCAGAACGCGACCGAGATCGCGCAGTACAACGCCCTTGGCTTCACCGACCCCGCCAGCATCTCGGACGTGATCAACGCCCGGTATGATTACAGCTTTTCCATCGTCGCCCTGATGACCATGGTCGTCATCATCATCGCCTACTACGCCCTGATGCTGAAATTCTCTGAAACCGAATACCGCGAAGTCATCGCGGAAAAGTTCGACGGGTGAGGGCGCGATGAACATCTGGAATTATGCGGAATATGCGGCCTGGGCGCTGTCGGCGGTCTTCGGGCTTTACATGGTGATCGACTGGCTGAAGACCGACTCGACCTATTCCGAAGAGGTCCTGACCTCGTCCCGCGAGGGCGAACTTGAGGCCATGACCGAAGCGCAGGGAGGGCATCATGGCTGAGTTTGACATCACCTCGAAACAGATCGACGGCATGGGGCCACACGGCACCAACGTCGGGCTCTTGCGCGTGCTGGGGCCAGCCCACGTCTGGGCCCTGGGCGTCGGCATCGTTCTGGTGGGTGAATATATGGGCTGGAACTTTGCCGTCGGCAAAGGTGGAGCCTACGCCGCCCTGATCGCCTGCTGGTTCGCGGGCATCCTTTATACCTGCGTGGCCATGATCGATTCCGAGGTCACCTCGACCGTCGCCGCCGCCGGGGGCCAATATACGCAGGCCAAGCACATCGTCGGACCGCTGATGGCCTTCAACGTCGGGCTCTATCTCGTCTTCGCCTATACGATGCTGGAAGCCGCCAACGCCATCACGGCGGGCTATCTGATTTCCGAGGTGGCACGGCTGTCGTCCGGCATCACGGATCTAGATCAACGGCCCTTCATTGTGCTGTCGATCATGTTCCTCGCCTGGCTGAACTATCGCGGGGTTCTGGCGACGCTGACCTTCAATCTGGTCATCACCGCCATTGCCTTTGCCGCAATCATCGTGCTGTTCCTGTCCACCTCGGGGATCACCGGCGCGTCGATGATGCATCATGCCGACCTTTTCGCAGGTCCTGCCGCCCTGCCCTATGGCTGGATCGGCGTTCTGGCCGCGATGCACTTCGGCCTGTGGTACTATCTTGGCATCGAGGGCACGACCCAGGCCGCCGAAGAAGTCCGCTCGCCGGCCCGCGCTCTGCCCTTCGGGACGTTGGCGGGCATCATGACCCTGCTGATTGCCGCGACGCTGACGTGGTACATCTGCACCGGCCTGATCCCGTGGGAGTTCTTGGGGGATGGCGTCAACGGCTCGGTCGCTCCGCTGTTCGACGCAGCCCGCCTGACCCAATCGCAACCGCTGATCTGGCTGCTGGGCGTGGGCACCCTGTTCGCCACGCTGGCAAGCGCCAATGGCTGCATCAACGATGCCTCCCGCGCCTGGTTCGCGCTGGGGCGTGACAAGTACTTGCCCGGCTGGTTCGGGGCGGTGCATCCGAAGTTTCGTACGCCGTACCGCTCGATCATTTTTCTTGTGCCGATCGCCCTTGCCTTCGCGCTCAAGGCGCCGCTTGACCAAGTGGTGACCTTCTCGATCCTGTCGGGGTTGCTGGAATATACGTTCATGCCGCTCAACATGATCCTGTTCCGCAAGAAATGGCCGATGGGAAGCATCAAGCGCGGCTATGAACATCCGTTCCACCCGCTGCCCTCCATCGTGCTGCTGTCCTTGTGCGCCATCACCTTCTTTGCGGTGTTCCTTGGCTATGGCACGCAACTGGTGGCGATGATCGCTTTCTACATCGTGGCCTCGCTGTGGTTCCACTTCTGGCGCTATCGCTTCGTCAGCCGTGCAGCGCAGTTCACCATGCCCTGGCCACGCCCGAAGGGCTATTGACCCCAACCCCGGCCCGCTGACAAAGGCGGGCCGGTCTTCCTGAAAGGCGCCCTTGGATGTCCCGGCTGATCCTAATCCTGCTTGCGGCCGGCCTTGGCATCTGGATCGTCCAGACCTTCCGCCATCTGCGCACGGCCGCCCCGGCCCGCAAGATCGCCCGGGCCGGGTATTTCGCGGCCTGCGTCGGCCTGATGGAGGACCTGCGCAGCCTGATCCAGCCCACCGGCTTTGCCCGGGTCGCTGGCCGCTACCGCGGGCTCAGCGTCGATCTGCAAGCCATTCCCGACAGCCTGACCTTCCGCAAACTTCCCGCGCTTTGGGTGATGGTCACCGTCACCGAACCGCAACCCCTCTCGGGCGAGACCCATGTCATGGCCCGCGCCACCGGCCAGGAAAGCTTCTCGACCTACGCGCAAATGCCGCTGGAGGCGCTACTGCCCGCGGGCTTCCCGCCCGACTGCACGCTGCGCTGCACCGCCGTCAAGGATCTGCCACCCCCGGTCCAGATGTCCGGCATCGCAGGGATTTTCGGCGACCCGAAGGTCAAAGAGGTCGTCATGTCTCCCAAAGGGCTGCGCCTCGTCGTGCTGGCGGAAGAGGCCGACCGGACGAATTATCTGATCTTCCGCGACGCCGAACTCGGCCGCACGCCCTTTCCCGCAGCACGCCTGCTGGACCTGTTGGACAGCCTTGCCGACCTGCACACTGCGCTGGCCCCCAAACGTCATGACCCGCTGAAAGCCTCCGCATGAAACAGCCGCCCCACCCCTACCTTGTCCTTGCCACAGCGCTGCTGCTTCCGGGCTGCGGGCAAGTGCTGAACCGCCAACCGACCCGCGGGCTGATGTTCCTGTTCTTCATGCTGATCCTCGGCACGATCACCTTCCTCACCGCCCCGGCGCAGGCCTCGCTGGTTGGCCACCTCGCCGGCGGTCTCTTCGTCTATGCGCTGTCGATCCCGGATGCCTACCGTACCGCCCGCCTGCGCTGGACGCTGTCGACAAGGGCGCAAAACACCGCTCCCTGAGACTTTTCTCTTTGAAAAAATACTCCACAGGAGGTCCGGAGGGTGTGAAACCCTCCGGGGCCAGCCAAAAGCACACCCTGTCCCGCGCCTCGGAGCGCGGGGTGGGTGGGTGGGAGCGTTCCGAGGCGCGCTTCCCCGCCCCGGCACAGTTCCGCTCCATCAGCCCCAATCCAGCAACCGGGCCTTAGCCCTGCGGGTAAGCAATCACCGACAGGTATTTTGCCGGCAGCTTGTTCAGAATTTCCGGCCCGTGCCGCGCGTCAGCATCAAAGAACAGACTGTCACCCGGCTTCAGGTGGAACAGCTTGTCACCATGCCGATAGGTCACCTCGCCCTCCAGCATGTACAGCAGTTCCAGCCCTTCATGCTGGAAGGTCGGAAAAATGTCAGCCTCGGTTGACAGGGTGATCAGGTAGGGTTCCACCACCACGCCTGAATTGTTCGACCCGATATGGCCCAAAAGGTTGTATTGGTGCCCCGACCGCGTTCCGCGCCGCTCCACCTCGATATGGTCGCCGGCCTGCACATGCTGGACCTCTCGCCGCTCTTCATAGGATTTGAAGAACGAGGTCACCGGCACCGAAAACGCATGGCTCAAGACCTGCAGCGTGGTCAAAGACGGCGAGGTGATGCCGTTCTCGATCTTCGACAACATGCCGATCGACAGCCCGGTCACCTGCGCCAGATCCGCCACCGTCAGGCCTTGCTGCCGCCGGAATGCCCGCACCTCGCGGCCAATCGCGGCCTCTAGGTTGCGTTCGGAAATGTCACGAACCTTGTGCGGGTCCTGACTGAGGGCGGGCTTGCCGCGCGGAACAAAGGGAATGGCTTCGTCGGTCATGTCTACCGCTGGAAAAAGGGTCACTTTTTTCACTATAGGGAAAAAAGTGACCCCGCGACAAGCGAAACTGACACGGACCCGGGGTCACAGCACCGATTGCGCCGCCACAACCAGCGCGTGATGCAGGCTTTGCGCCGACGAGCGCGGGCCATAGACCGTGACCAATGCGTCCGAACGCTTGATCAGATAGCAGCCCAGATGTTCCATCACTGTCCGGGTCGCGGCCCCCGACGATTTGCTGAAGTCGAAATTCGACAGCCGCTCCAACACCCGGGCCAGCCCTTCGCCGGCAAGATCGAAGCGCACCCAGGCGTCGGTCTGTTCGGTGATCGAGGCGGCATCGCCGAACACCTTCAGCAGGATCGGGCGAATGTCTTCGTGGCTGGCCAGCGGTGCCTCGACCATCCACATTTCTGGCGTCATCCAGAAAGCGCCGTAGACGGCGCTTTGGGCCGCGCTTCCGGGGCCGGGCAACGGCACGCCCGCCCCCGCCGCGGCCGCTTGCACTTCGGCCAACCGACCGCGTCGCACGGCCAAAGAGGCCAGCGCCACATCGGCCCGTTCGGTGATGACCCAAGGGCCGATGGTGTCGACCTCTGGCCGGTCGTGGCCGAGGGCGGTGATCGGTTTCAGGATGAAATCAGGCACGGAGACGCTCCCCTTCCGGGTCGATGAAATGCGGGCTGACGATTTCGATTTCGGTGTCAGTCCCGGCCAACAGGTTCACGGCGCGCATCTTCTCGCCGATGCGGTTGGACCCGTTCTTGAGGTATCCAAGAGCGATGTAATGCCCAAGGTGCGGCGAATAGACCAGCGAGGTTAACCAGCCATCGTCGTTCTCGATCTTGGGTTCCGCCCCGGTGCGGACGAAGTGGCTGCCCGCCTTCAAGGCGTCCGCCGGGTTGACCGGCTTCACCCCGACCAGCCGCAACCCATCAGCCTGCGTCATGCCATCGCGCTGGCTCAACACCATGCCGATCGAGTCCTTCTTGCGGCTGACCATCTTGCCGAGCCCCATGTTCAGCGCGGTTGAGGTGCCGTTCAGCTCGTTCCCCGCCACATGGCCTTTTTCAACGCGCATCACGCCCAAGGCTTCGGTGCCGTATACCACGGCATCAAACTCCCGCCCCGCTTCCATCAGCTTGCGGATCAGGCCGTCGCCATAGCGCGTCGGCACGGCGATCTCATAAGCCAACTCGCCCGAGAAGCTGATGCGGAACAGACGCGCGCGCAGCCCGCCCACGGTGATCTCTGCCGCCCCCATGTAGGGGAAAGCGGCGTCAGAGATGTCCTGATCCACCACCTTTTGCAGCAACTTCCGAGCATTCGGCCCCGCAACCGAGAATTGCGCCCAAGCCTCGGTGGTGGAGATGATCTGCACGTCCAGATCCGGCCACAGCACTTGGCGGGCAAATTCCAGATTGCGGAAGACCAGAACTGCGTTGGCGGTGGTGGTGGTCATGACATATTCATTCGGCCCCATGCGGGCGGTGGTGCCATCGTCATAAACGATGCCATCTTCGCGCAGCATCAGGCCATAGCGGCATTTGCCGACGCCCAAGGTGCTGAAGGTATTGGCATAGACCTTGTCGAGGAAAGCGCCAGCATCGGTGCCCTGAATGTCGATCTTGCCCAAGGTGGTCACATCGCAGATGCCCACCGACTTCCTCGTCGCCAGAACCTCACGGTCGACCGACTGCCGCCATTCGGTCTCACCCGCCTTCGGCACCCACTGGGTGCGCAGCCAGTAGCCCACTTCGACAAAAGTCGCCCCCTGCTCCTCGGCCCATTTATGGCTGGGGGTCAGGCGGAAGGGCTTGAATTCCTTGCCGCGTCCGCGCCCACCAAGCGCGCCCAAGGCCACAGGCGTATAGGGCGGTCGGTAGATCGTCGTGCCCGTCTCGGGGATCGATTTGCCGGTCAGCCCCGCCATCACGGCCAGACCCAGCACATTCCCGGTCTTGCCCTGATCGGTCGCCATGCCAAGCGTCGTATAGCGCTTGAGATGCTCAACGCTCGTGAAGTTCTCCTGATGCGCCAGCTTGATGTCCTTGACGGTCACATCATTCTGCGGGTCGATCCACGCCCGGCTGGATCCTTCGACATACCAAAGCGGCTGGATGCGCACCGGGGCATCTTCGGCCTTGGGCAGGTTGGACACCTTGGCCGTCAGGTCCAAGCTTTCCAGCGCCTTACGGGCCATCTCGTCCCCGGTCACCAGCGCGCCGTGGGTGGACATGGTGCCGCCAGCAGCGCCCGCGACCAGAAGATTGGCAATCTCACCGGACCCCGGCACGAAGGCCGCGATGTCCTCGCGCCAGATCGGGCGCGAGCGGTGGTGCGAGGTGATGTTGACGTTCGGGTTCCAACCGCCCGACACGCCAAGCGCGTTGGCCTTGATCACCTCGGTCGCACCATTTGCCTTGCGGATGGTGACCTGCGACAGCCCAAGCCGCCCGTCCGAGTTCACCACTTGCGCCCCGCGCAGGTGGCGGATGCCGGCAAGCAGGTCGCCGCCCTCGCGGCTGTCAATCACCGCCACCACGTCAACGCCCTTGGCTTGCAGATCAACTGCGGTCCGCAAACCATCGTCATTGTTGGTGAAAATCGCAGTGCGGTCGCCCACCGCGACGCCCCAGCGGTTGGCATAGGCGCGCAGGCTCCCGGCCAGCATGATCCCCGGACGGTCGTTGTTCTCAAAGGCAATCGGCCGCTCGGTGGCACCCCCGGCGAGGATCGCCCGCTTGGAGTAGATGCGCCAGAAGGTCTGCCGGGGCTTGTTGGCTTCCGGCACCGCAAGGTGATCAGACACCCGCTCCACCGCGCCGTAGATGCCGTGGTCGAAAGCGCCGACAACGGTCGTGCGGTTCATCAGGCGGACATTGGGCAGGGAGGCCAGTTCCGCCACCGCCGCTTGCGCCCAATCCGCCCCGGACTGGTCGCCCAAGGTGAACGTCTCGGCGTTCAGACGCCCGCCCATGCGAAAGTCTTCATCTGCCAGAATGATCCTTGCGCCCGCCCGACCCGCCGTCAAAGCCGCCGAAAGCCCCGCAGGCCCCGCGCCGATGATCAGGAGGTCGCAGTGCAGGAAGCCCTTGTCGTACTCATCAGGGTCCTCCAGCTTGGTCAGGCTGCCAAGGCCCGCCGCACGGCGGATGATCGGTTCGTAGACCTTCTCCCAGAAAGACGCCGGCCACATGAAGGTCTTGTAGTAGAAGCCCGCCGTGAAGAAGCTGTTGAAGCGGTCGTTGATCGCCAGCGCGTCGAACTTCAGTGAGGGCCAGCGGTTCTGGCTTTGCGCCGTCAGTCCGTCGAACAATTCGGCCACTGTCGCCCGCGTGTTGGGTTCCTGCCGCGCGCCGGTGCGCAGTTCCACCAGCGCGTTCGGCTCTTCGGACCCCGCCGAGATCGGCCCGCGCGGACGGTGATACTTGAAGCTGCGGCCCATCAGGCGGACGCCATTGGCGAGCAGTGCAGAGGCCAGCGTGTCACCCGGATGGCCCAAGTATGGCAGGCCATCGAAATGGAAGCGCAGGGTCTTGCTGCGGTCGATCTGGCCGCCTGCGATGCGGTTGGTCTGGCTCATTTGGAACGCCCCTCAGCCCGGGCCACGTCGCGGGCCAGTTCCACTTTCGTGATTTCATGCGTGACGGTATTGCGCGTCACCACCAGCCACGACCGGTCGCCCTGTTCGTGATACCACAGTTCGCGGTGCAGACCGGCGGGGTTGTCGCGCAGGTAAGCGTAGTCGTGGAAGGTCTCGATCGAGGCCGTCAGGCCATCAGGTCGGTGGATCAGGCTGGCATCGCCCAGATAGACGAATTCCTGCGCATCCCTTGGCCCGAGAATGGGGTGATTGATGATCATGGGAAGCTCCTAGTGCAGGTTCGGTTGCGCGCCCTGGCCCTTTTCGTCGATCATCAACCCTTTGAGGAAGCGATCAAACCGATAGGCCTTGGCCGTCACATGGGGTTCGTCTTTCGCCAGCAGATGCGCAAAACACCAGCCGCTGGCGGGGGTGGCCTTGAAGCCGCCATAGCACCAGCCGCCGTTGAAATAGAGCCCGTCGATATGGGTCTTGTCGATGATCGGGCTGCCATCCATCGACATATCCATGATCCCGCCCCACGTCCGCAGCAGTCTGGCGCGGCCGATCATCGGCATCAGCGCCATGCCGCCCTCGATGACGTCTTCAACCACCGGCAGGTTGCCGCGTTGGGCGTAAGAGTTGTAGCCGTCGATGTCGCCACCGAACACCAGACCGCCCTTGTCGGACTGGCTGACGTAGAAATGGCCCGCGCCGAAGGTCATCACGCCGTCGATCAGGGGCTTCAGCCCCTCGGACACGAAGGCTTGCAGGACGTGGCTTTCCATCGGCAGGCGCATCCCGGCATGGGCCATCACCTTGGACGACGACCCTGCCACCGCGACGCCAACCTTCTTGGCCCCGATGAAACCTTTGGAGGTCTCAACCCCCAGAATCTTGCCGTTTTCAATCCTCATACCCGTGACTTCGCAGTTCTGGATCAGGTCCACGCCGCGACTGTCAGCCCCCCGCGCATAGCCCCAAGCCACCGCGTCATGCCGCACCGTACCGCCTCGGCGCTGCATCAGGGCGCCCTTGATCGGGAAGCGGTTATTGTCGAAATTCAGGAAAGGATACATGGCCTTGACCTGCTCTTTGGAGAGCAACTCGGCATCCGCGCCGTTCATGATCATCGCATTGCCGCGCCGTGTCGCCGCATCCCGCGCCGCGTCGGTGTGGATCAGGTTGATGATGCCGCGCTGCGACACCATCGCGTTGTAGTTGAAGTCCTGCTCCAACCCCTCCCACAGCTTCAGCGAGAATTCGTAGAACGGCTCGTTGCCGTCCAACAGGTAGTTGGACCGGATGATCGTTGTGTTGCGCCCGACGTTGCCCCCACCCAGATAGCCCTTTTCCAGCACCGCAATCCGCGCCTGCTTGAACTCCTTGGCGAGGTAATAGGCCGTGGCCAACCCATGCCCGCCACCGCCCACGATGATGTAATCGTAGGATGCCTGCGGAACCGGGTCGCGCCAAGCATGGCCCCACCCCTTGTGCCCCGTCAGCGCCTCTTTGAGGATCCGAAAGCCGGAATAGCGCATAGTGATCTCCGTTTGCTTGACGCGAACCTAGCGCGGGGTAGGCCCCCGGGCTGCACGATTTCCGCCATCCGAGTCTTGTTTCCGGCCATCAGGCCACATTCACCAACATGTTGGCGGCGCGGGTGAAGGTGGCCATGATCTGGCCCCGCATCGGTTCTGCCACGGCGGTGTCTTCCATCGCCTTGGCCATCACCCACAGCCAGTCATCGGCATCCTGCTGGCGGATTTCGACATGGGTGTGGATCTCGCGCAGGTTCATGTGGCCGTTGCGTTCCATATAATACCGCCTGCCGCCGAAAAAGCCGCAGAGAAATTCGAACTGCGCGGGGCGGACATGGGACAGACCATGGCCCTGCTGGTGCATCGCCATGATGGTTTCGCCCTGCGGCAGGCTTTCGATCAGATCATAGAACTGGTTGACGAGGGCGTGAACGCCCTCTTCGCCCCCGATCTTGTCGATCATCGGTTCCATCAGCTTTGGGGCCGCGTCTTCTTCGGGTCATAGGCCGACAATGTTGTGATCACGGCCGGCAATCGCTTCTGATGGCCGTCAAGCTTGCCGACCTCAACCTGCGTGCCCGCTTCAGAATGGGCGATGTCGACACGGGCAAGGGCGATCTGCTTGCCCAGCAGCGGAGAGCGCATGGCCGAGCAGACGACGCCGATTTGCGCGCGGCCGATGTGCAGGCAATCGCCATGGCCGACATCGACGGCGGCGTCGATTTCGAGGCCGACGAATTTTCGGGAGGGATGCTCTTTCCGGCGGATCAATGCGTCGCGACCGATGAAATCGTCGGGCTTGGATTTCAGGGGCACGGTGAAGCCGATGCCAGCCTCGAACGGGTCAGTTTCATCGCTGAAATCGTAGCCGGCGAAGATCAGGCCCGCTTCGATGCGCACCATGTCCAACCCCAGCAGGCCCATCGGGCGGATGCCAAGGTCAGCCCCCGCCTCCATCACCGCCTTGTAGACGGCTTCGGCGTCCTTCGGGTGGCAGAAGATTTCGTAGCCGAGTTCGCCGGTATAGCCCGTGCGCGACACCACCAGCGGCGCGCCGGTGAAGTCATGCAGGCGGGCGACGGTGTGGCGGAACCAGCCGAGTTCCTCGACCGTCGCCTGCGTCGGCGCGGTCCAGATGATGCGCTTCATGATCTCGCGGCTGTTCGGGCCTTGGACGGCGAGGTTGTGCAGCTGGTCGGTCGATGACCGCACCATCACCTTCAGCCCCAGCTTTTCAGCCTGTTCGCGCAGCCAGATGCCGCCGAAATCGTCGCCACCGATCCAGCGGAAGTTGTCCTTGCCCAGACGGAACAGGGTGCCGTCGTCGATCATGCCGCCGTGTTCGTAGCACATGGCGGAATAGACCACCTGCCCCACCGCCAGCTTCTTCACATCCCGCGTCAGGGTGTATTGCATCAGGGCTTCGGCATCCGGCCCGGTGACTTCGAACTTGCGCAGCGGAGACAGGTCGATCGCCACGGCCTTCTCGCGGCAGGCCCAGTATTCCTCGATCGGACCAGCGGCGGCATAGGCGTTGGGCAGCCAGTAGCCGCGATATTCCACCATGTTGCGGGTGCGAGCCGAGGTGGCCGGGTGGAAGGCGGTCTCTTTGGTCATCTTGGGCTCCGCATCGGGGGTAGCGCGCCAGGCGACAGCGCGGGAGAATTTCTCGGCACCGGGATAGGTGCGGATGTGGATATCGCTGAGGTACCATCCATTGGCCGGGGAAGTGTCATCCGGACAGGCGGAATTCACACAGACCAGATCGGTCAGGGCGCGGAACAGGACATAGTCGCCGGGGCGGCTCCACGGTTCGTCAGAGATCAGCACGCCATGGGCGTCGATGGCGGTGTTGAAGAACAGGTTGACGGCCATCCAGCCGGGGCGTCCATCAATGCCATGCGGCGCCAAGGCGCCGTTGAAATTGTCCGAGCAGTTGGCATGACCGGGGTAGCCGATCTCATCGTAGTATTTGGCAGCGCAGGCCATGGCGAAGGCGTCATGGCGGCCCACCGTGTCCTGAATGACCTCGACAAGAGGCTCCCAATCCTGATCGTAGTATTTCGCGTGCAGGCCCGGCATCGAATAGGCATGGCCCATCAGCGTGCGAGAGGTGGTGACGTCCAGCGGCGCCTGTATGCCCTTGTCCAGCTTCCGGGCCGAAAAGCATTGGAAATCGGTGCATTGGCGGCCATCGACGTCGATGATCTGGATATAGTCACCCGCCTTGACATGGTAAGCCCGTGCCGTGCCGGAGGAGACGCGCAGGTCCAAATTGGGGTCAGCGAGCGGTTCGGGCAGGTCATGCAGCTTGGCCCAAGCAGGATTGGCGCGCTGGATCGTCAGGATCAGGGGCGTCAGCGTGGTCTGGTCGTGCGGCGACATCGCAGACCCGGGAGCGGCGAGGATCAGGTGGCCCGGACGCTGCACGGTGAAGCCGGCATCGGTCTTGGCGGGGGTATCAGCGGCAAACAGGCGGATTGCCTTGGCCTTGCCAAGGTCGATCCCCCGGCGCGTCAAGCCAGCCCGCAGCCGGCCCATGCCGGGTCCACCAGCGGTGATCAGGGCCTTCAGGCCTTCACCGGCGCAATCGCCCATTTGGCCGAGGATCGTCGGGTCAATGGCGCCCGAGGCATCTGCGGCCAGCACCTCGGCCACTTGGCCACCTTCGAAGTTGGTGACAGTGATGCGGTCGCCGGCGTCAATCTCGACCATCAGGGCGCCGCCGCCGGGCACCTCGTACCGTTCCATCCCCGACTTGCGCTGCAGATCACGGGGCGTCAGGATACGACTGGGCTTCGGGGGGCCGGGGTTTACGCGGGGGTATGGGCTGTCGAGCATGGGGCCTCGCTTGCGGGCGATTTCATTCTTCGTAAAACTTGTTCATTGTGAAGAATAACACGGGCTGCGCCCGGCACAAGCGGGAAGGATGAACATGCTGGCTTTAGGCTTGGGTCTGGTGGCAGCTTTGGGCTGGGGCACGCATGATCTTCTGGTGCGGCGGATCGCTCCGGGGGCGTCGGTGCTGCCGCAACTGGTGGTGGTGATGACGGTGGCAGCGCTGGTCACAGCCCCCTTCGGCTGGCGGGGCATGCCCGATTGGGTGCCGCTGGGGCTGGCCGTGGCCTCGGGCTGCGCCTATTTCGGCGCCTCACTGGCACTGTATGCTGCTTTTGCACGGGCGCCGGCGCGGCTGGTGGCGCCGGTGATTGGCTCATATCCCCTGCCCGCCTTGGGATTTGCTTGGCTGCAGGGCCATCCGATTGGCGGGGCCGAGTGGCTGGCGGCGGCGTTGATCGTGGCAGGCGTGGCGGTGGTGGCGACGCAGGGCGCGGCCGAGGACAAGCGCCCGCACCCGGCCGCCCTGCCCCTGGCTTTTGCCGCCTGCATCGGCATGGCGACCAGCTTTGCCTTGGGGCAAGAAGCGGCCTCGCGCATCGACCCGATGCAGGCGGCCAGTCTTGCGCGGGCGGGGGGTGCGGTTTTGGGGCTGATGCTGCTGACCTTGCGGCCCTTGGGCACGAGGGCGGCGCTGAAGCGCTGGCCGATCTTGCTGTGCATGGGCTGTCTGGACGGCGTAGCGCTGTCGTCGGTGATTGCCGCCGGGGCCTTGCCGTTTGCCAGCTATGCGGCGGTGGCCTCTTCGCTGTTCGGCGTGGTGACGATTCTGCTGGCTTGGGCGGTGCTGGGCGAGAGGGTCAGGCTGGCACAGGGAGCCGGAATTGTGCTGATCTTTCTGGGGCTTGGCCGATTGGCCTTGGGCTAGGCTTCCGGAGGCAGTGCACCGGAAAGGCCGCGCAGACCCGCCAGCGCTCGACGTTCATTCTGCGGGCTGACGCCGAAAGCCTGCGCATAATGCCGCGCCATCGGGCCAGAGCGGGGATAGCCGACCGAGGCCGCAATCTCTGACAGGCTGTCGTCAGAATAAAGCACCCTTTGCCGCGCCTTTGCCAAGCGCACCAGACGGTAGTAGCGCAGCGGGCTTTGCCCCGTCTCACGCTTGAACAGGCGTTCAAAGTTGCGTTCCGACATGTCGACGGCGTCCGCGACATCGGGGATGCGCAAGGGGTCTTCGATATGGGCGTCGAAGAGGCGGATCGCCTCGCGGATCGGTTGCGGCAGGGCGTCGGCGGTGCCACCGGCGCGCTGGACGGGGACCTTCTGGCGGGCGTCTTCGTCGCGCACGAAGGGGTGCTGGAACCAGCAGGCGACTTCGGTCATGGTATCGCGCCCCAACCGTTCCTCGATCAGGCGCAGCATCAGGTCGAACACCGCCCCCGCGCCCGAGGCCGTGATGCGGCGGCGGTCGCGGACGATCACCGTTTCCTCTGCCTCGATCTCGGGGAATTCGGCCTTGAAGGCGGACTCATAGCACCAGTGGACGGAGCACCGGTGGCCCTCCATCAACCCGGCCCGGACCAAGGGGAAGATGCCACCGGAAAACGCGCCCATCGTTACCCCGGCCCGATCCAGCCGGCGCAGCACGGCGGGGGAATGTTTGGGATCGGAATAGCTGCCGGTGGGGGGCGAGATCAGGTACAACTGGTCGAGACCCTGGGCCTGATCCAGAATCTCGTCCGGCGTAAAGCGCACCTCGGCCGAGGAGCGCACCGCTTCGGTGGTCTCCCCAAGCAGCACCCAGGCAAAGGCCCTTGTGCCGGTGATTTCATTGGCCGCCCGAAGCGGCTCGATGGCCGACGTCAGGCAGGCCATCGGGAAGCCGGGGAACATCAGGAACCCCAGTTTCATCGGCCCCGACTTGCCCGACACCGACATTATGCCCCCAACCCCGTCAATCCGCCCAGACGCCCGGCGAGGTGAGCGCGCCGTCGTCGTATTTCGACAGCCATTCCACCATCATTGGACGGTTGCGGATGAAGCCTTTATAGGTGGCAAGGTCGGGATGCAGGTCGCGGATCACCCGGTGCAGACGGCGGCCCCATTTCGGCACCGTCACCAGTTCCTCGAACGCGCCAAGATAGGCGCGGATCGAGAAGCAGATGGCGTTGGAGCGCGGCAGGCGGAACAGCGATTGCAGTTCCACCCGCAGGTGTTGCTTGGCGCCAAGGTTTTCCGGAGTCAGGGTTGTCTTGGTCGGGCCCCACTTCGGGTAATTCTCGGGCGAGGTGTCCAGAAGCGGGTTCACCGTCATCGTCCAGTTGAAGCGCCGCACCGGGGAACCCTGCTGCAACTTCAGCAGGAACTTCAGCGCCCGTTCGAAGACCATCTTTTCATGGGCCAAAGGCACGGGTGCGTGCCATTCGAAGAAATTCATCCCGACGTCGAAATCCAACGACCAGTCGGCTTGCGTCGTCACCATCCCTGCATCGACCCAAAGGTTGCCGTCGCGTTCGTCCTGCAGGGTGAAGTCGCCCTGCATTTGCCGCGTGATGTATTCCATCGGGCCATAGGGCAGCGTGGATTCGTCAAGGAAGGTGAACTTCTGGTCGATGCCCAGCGGGCGGTTGATCCAATGCCAGTGATTGCCGTTCTTCGACAGGGAAAACCACTGCGGATAATCCCGCGCGTTGCTTTCCATGATCAATTCCAGCAGGTCCCAGCCCGCCAAAGTCATGTGCGGCAGGCTTTGGCAGCGCAGCGGGTCCTCGGCCAGCACCTTGGCGCGGTCGATCATCTCGGACACGTAGTGTTCATCCACGTCGAAGGTATGCTCGAACACCGATCCCGGACGGGTCGACACATGCGGCTCCATGTTGACCGAATACATGTAGTCGTCGCGGTCAAACGGAAACGGAAAGCGCTTGATGGCGGCGGGCGAGTTCTTGAAGGTGAAATCGTCGCGGAAGGTTTCGTCCTTGAAGAACGCACCAAGTTCGGGTTTGAAATCCAGGCTCATCTGATCCTCTTATCGGTCAAGGACGAGGGTTTTGCCCTCGAACCGGGAAACGCAGGGCATGATCTTCGTGCCCTCGGCTTGTTCTTGCGGGGAAAGCCAATGGTCGCGGTGCAAGATCATGCCATCGCACCGGATGACATTGGTCTCGCACTGGCCACAGGCGCCACCCCGGCAGAGGTATGGGGCATCGACACCCGCCGCTTCCATCGCCTCCAGCAAGGACTGGTGAGTGCCCACGGTGATGGTCTTGCCCGAGGCTTTCAACTCTGCCGTGAAGACTTGGCCGGTGCCGGGAGCAAGGAATTCCTCGAAATGAACGGCTTGGGTCGGCCAACCCGCCGACTCGGCCGTCTTGCGGACCCAGTTCAGCATGCCTTTCGGCCCGCAGACATAAAGATGCGTGCCAATCGGCTGGCGGTTCAGCAGATCCGTCAGGTCGATCGCCATGCCGTCGTCGTCGAAGTACAGGTGCACCCGGTCGCCGTGCGCCGCCTTGAGCGCGTCGCCATAGGCACAGAGCGCGCGGTTGCGGGCGGCGTAGTGCAGTTCGAATTTCCCACCGAAATGGCCAAGTTGCCTGATTTGCGACAGGAAGGGCGTGATGCCGATGCCGCCCGCAATCATCAGGTGTTTCTTGGCCCGCGCATCCAGCCCGAAGAAGTTCAGGGGCTGGCTCAACGTCATCTCCATCCCCGGCACGACATGGGAATGCATGAACATGCTACCGCCACGGCCCGCCTCATCGCGCCGGACGCTGATTTCGTAGCCCGAAGTTTCTTCGGGGTCCGACATCAACGAATAGGGGTTCAGACGGCGGGTGCCGTGGTCATCCATCTCAACCACGACATGGCTGCCGCCCGAAAACGCCGGCAAGGCAGAGCCGTCGCGGCTGACAAAGCGGAAGCGCTTGATCAGGTCGTTGACCTGCACGACTTCGGCGACTTTCACCTCAAGCTTCGTACCACCGCTCATTTGAAACGCTCCACGGCTGCCGGGACAAGGCCGGGGTCTTCCGCATCAATGTTCACGCCCTGAAAGGCCGCGATCCGGCGCGAATAATGGTCACGCACGAACAGGTTCAGACCGCAATGGCTGCAGACAAAAGGATCAGTCTTCACATTCTCTGTGATGCCCTTGCAATGCACGCATTGCACGCGGCGCACGGTCGAACCGCGATGCTCTTTCTGGATGGCAGCATGCGGGAAGCCGGTGTTCATGATCTCGCGTTCGGCCAGACCGATCAGACCTTCGGTGCCGGCAAGGTAGAACTGCGTGCCCATATGCGCCTCGTAGACGACCTTGCCCATGCGGGGCATCATGGCAGGGATGGTGGGGGCACGGTAGCTTTGCGCCGCACCCAAGGCCTGCACTTCGGCCCATTGGTCGGTGCCGTTCGGGCCGGGCGCGTAGAGGATGTGCGCCTTGGCAAGGAAAGCCGCGCGGTCTGGCACCTTGGCCAAGAGCTCTGCCACAGCCTCGGCGCCTTCGCCGTCGGCGATCACGAAATGGGCGGTGCCTTGGCGCGGTTCAAGCTCGGCATAGACCGGGCGTGTCTTGATGGACGGGGGGAAGATGGTTCTGGGCATGGGATTTCCTTGGACCAAGTCCCGCCCCCCGGTCCGCGCAACGGGGGGCGAGATGGGTCTTAACCTTGGACCGTGCGGCGTTTCTTGTCGATGTCGTAGAACGGCAGCGGGCTGGTCTTGGCCTTGATCGGCCCATGGGTGCCGCAGTTGACCACCAGATCGGTGGTCGCATTGGCGCAATCCACCGGAATGCGGGCAATGGCGACGGTGTGGTTGTTCAGGCTGGAATGCATGGCTTGGGTGACCACGCCCACCTGCTTGCCATCGCGCAGAACCGGCGCGCCGTTGCCGGGGGCATTCTTGCCCTCCAGCTTCAGACCCCAGATCTTGAAGCGCTCGCGGCCCTTCAACCGGTAATGCTCTTCCGCGCCCCGGAATCCGACCTTGCCGGGCGAGACGGTGAAATCAAGCCCAAGTTCCCACAGGGTGTCGCCCGGGCCCTCGTTTTCAAACGGATACATTTCCGAATTGTCGAAGGGGAAGAACAGCAGGTAGCTTTCGGTGCGCAGCAGATCCAGCGTGGTGAAGCGGCACGGGATGATCCCCATGGACGCGCCCTCTTCCAGAATGCGGTCCCAGATCATGCCGGCGTCCTGACCCCGGCAGAAGATTTCATAGCCGCGCTCTCCGGTATAGCCGGTGCGGCTGAGGGTGATCGGCTTGCCGAACAGGCTGGTACCCATATGGCTGAAATAGGCCAGATTGCGCACGCCGGGAATGTGCTTTTCCAGGTAATCCACCGCCAACGGGCCCTGCAACGACAGGTCATGCAGGTTGTCGTCAAAGCGGATCGAGACGTCGCGTCCGGTTGCCGCCATCGTCAACTGCTCGTGCGCCTGACCGGAGCCGTGGACCACGGTGAAACTGTTCGGCCCGAAGCGATAGATCACGCAGTCGTCGATGAACTTGCCGGCGTCGTTCAGCATGCAGGCGTAAACCGCCTTGCCGGGCATCAGCTTCTCAATGTTGCGGGTGGTGGCGCGTTCGATCACATGGGCAGCCGCCGGTCCGGTGATGTGAACCTTCTTCAAGCCCGACACATCCATAAGACCCGCCTTGGTGCGGATCGCCAGATATTCCGCGTCCGGATCGCCGGCATAGGACCACGCCGTTCCCATGCCGGACCAGTCTTCCAAGTTGGAGCCAAGCGCGCGGTGACGGTCCGCCAAGGTCGAGAATCGCCAGGAATTCGTCATAGAGATACCCCCCGTGTTTTCGGTGATTTGGCGAAACCTTGAGGGCAGGTTGGCGAAAAAGCAATACTCAAGTGCAACATATTTTCTTGCCAGCAAACAAGCGCCGGCATGCGATGAAAAAAGGAGCGCCCAAAGGACGCCCCTTTTCAACAGGTCAATTCGCCCGGCTTACGACGGCAGAACGAAGAACCAATTCGCCACCAGGACCACGGCGGCCCCGGCGATCAGCGCGAGGTAGGGCAGCATGCCTGCCTTACGTTCGCCCATTTCCCCGTCTTTCAGACCCAGTTCGGCCATGGCCGCCGCCGGGAACCTGCCACCATCCTGCACATAGTGCCGGTAAGCAAAGACCGGGATGATCAGCGCCGCAAAGACCAGGCCAACCCAAAGCGCGCTGGAATAGCCCCAAACCTTCGCCCCCGCCCCAAGGAACAGCGCGTTCACGAACGCCAACAGCGTGTTGACGCCAATCAGCAGCGCAGGAGCTTTCCACGGCCGTGCAATATGGCCGCTGTCGATGCGGTGAATCCAGCCGGCGTTCAGGTTCAGGAAGTTGAACAGGATGTAGCCAACGTTCGAGATTGCCAGAACGTAGAAGTACCCACCCGAGTCCGATGCCAGTGCAAGCAGGAACAGGTTGAAGCAAAAGTCTGTCCACATCGCCCCGGTCGGCGCGCCATGGTCGTTGACATGGCTCAGGTAGCGCGGAAGCCAGCCGTCCTTGGAGCCTTGGTAGAGCGTGCGCGACGATCCGGCCATCGCTGTCATGATCGCCAGGAAGAGCCCAAGGATCATCAGGATCACGAAGATCTGAGTGATCACGCGGTTGCCGCCGGCCATGTTGCCAAGCGCTTCGGCGACACCGGTGCCGTCAACGATTCCGGGCGCCAGCATGCCCGACTGGCCCAGCACACCCTGAAAGGTGAACGGGATGATGAAATAAAACACGCAGCAGAGCAGGCCCGAGAAGAAGATTGCCTTGAACGTGTCGGTCTTGGGGTTCTTCAGCTCGCTGGTATAACAAACGGCGGTCTCAAAGCCGTAGGTCGACCAGGCCGCGATATACATGCCACCCAGAAACAGCGTCCAGCCACCGATGTTCCACAACCCGTCCACACCGGAATAAGAGGCGGTCGGCGGCACGATGCCAGTGACGTTGGTCGAAGCGATGGAGCCGGTCAGGATCGGATAGACGCCGATCAGCAGCAGCGGTACCAGAACGATGATCGCCAGCCACTTTTGCGCCGAAGCGGTCGAAGCGATGCCGCGGTGCTGGATGGCGAACATGATCAGCATCAGGACGGCGCCGACCACGAAGGTGGAGTTGAAGTGCAAGGCGCCCAGACCCGGGATATGGAGCGTCAGCGCTTCCCAGGTGCGGATCGCCGGGGTCAGCGCCGCGATGGCGTCAGAGGTGGCAACCGCGGTGATGGCATCGGCCGGCGCGGTGCCAGCGTGGGCGGCGATATAGTCAACCACCGACTGGGTTGTGGCGGTGTAATCGGCGGTATGCGCCGCGATCCAAGCCACCACATTCGCCGCATCCGCTGCCGGAATGGGGAACAACGCATTGAGGATATAGCCCGAGGCGATGACGCAACCCAAGGACAGAACCGGGCTCCAGGCAAACCAGTTGCACCAGACCGACAGGGGCGCGATCAGCTTGGAATAGCGCAGCCAAGCCGTTGCCCCATAAACCGAAGTGCCGCCCGACTTGTTGCCGAACATCCCCGCCATTTCGGCATAGGTAAAGCTTTGCAGAAAGCCCATGATCATCGAAATGATCCAGACGAGGAAGGCCACCTTCCCCGCAACACCGGCGATCCCGCCGATCGAGAACAACACAAGCGGCGGCACACCGGCCGCGACCCAGAACGCACCCTTCCAGTCCAACGCGCGAACAAGCTGGCCTTCGCCGCCCCCCGCACTCGATTCCATCGTCATCTCTAACCCTCTCCCGTCATGTTTTTGCTCGCCCCCGGCCTGAGGATGGCCAAAGGTCATTCGCACCGGGCCTGCGCCCAGATGTCGCAACAAAATCATGAAGGGACGATTAACGCTACAAAATTTTAACTGCCGGAAAATTTGTTTACCGGTTGCTGCGGCTGCAGCCTAAATTTAGCGCAGCGCCAAAAGAAAACCCGGCGCGAGGGAACGCGCCGGGCCAGAATCTGTGCAGAGACAGATCAGTTCTTCAGATAGCTTTCGATCGAATCTTCCAGCGCGTCTTTCCACGGCGTGTGATGGATCGGCGCCATCGTACCGGTGATCACCGAACGATAGGCATGGTTGCGGAATTCCATGATCCCGGCCTTCTTGTGGTCCTTCCACTCGAAGAAAGCCTCGCAGGCGCCGTCGACGTCGAAGGACGGATAGTCAGTCTCGGCGATCAGCTCTTTCACATAGTCGCCCTGATAGTGGATGGCGTCATGGGCATCCTTGCCGGCATCCTCGGCGGCCACACGGTCCGCCACATCCTTCAGCAGAACGGCCTTGTCGGTCGGGATGGCGATCTTGCCAAGGATGACATCCCGGACCCACCAGGCTTGCGCGTCGAACATGTTGAACGTGAACCACTGGTCCTGCATGCCCAGATAGAACAACTTGGGATTGTTCACGTAGACCACGCCCTTGTACAGGTCGTTCGTCGCCAGACGGTTGGCCGTCTTCAGGCGCAGATCGTCGGGCAGGAAGGGGAAGTGGTGCTTGTAGCCGGTGCACAGGATGATCGCATCCACCTTCTTGGAGGTGCCATCCTTGAAATAGGCCGTCGTCTCGTCGACGTGGTCAAGGGCTGCCACTTCCTTGAAATTCTCGGGCCAGTCAAAGCCCATCGGCGCATTGCGATAGGCCACGGTCACTGACTTGGCGCCGTATTTCCAGCACTGGCTGCCGATATCCTCGGCCGAGTAGGACGAGCCCAGCAAGAGAATGTCCTTGCCCTTGAACTCCACGGCGTCGCGGAAATCATGGGCGTGCAGAACGCGACCGCCATAGATGCCAAAGCCCGGATATTCCGGCACATTCGGCGTCGAGAAGTGGCCCGAGGCGACGATGACGTTGTCGAACTCTTCTTCGTACATCGTGTCGTTCACCAGATCATGGGCGGTGACGGTGAAATTGCCCTTGGCCTCGTTGTACTTCACAAAGCGCACCGGATGACGGAAGCGGATCCACGGACGGACCCCGGCTTTCTTCACGCGGCCTTCGATATAGTCGACCATGACAGCACGCGGCGGATAGCTGGCGATCTGCTTGCCGAAGTGCTCTTCAAAGGAGTAGTCTGCGAATTCAAGGCCTTCCTTCGGACCGTTGGTCCAAAGATAGCGGTACATCGAGCAGTGCACCGGCTCGCCGTATTCATCCAGACCGGTGCGCCATGTGTAGTTCCACAACCCACCCCAGTCACCTTGCTTTTCAAAGCAGACAACCTCGGGAATCTCTTCCCCCTTGGCACGCGCCGACTGGAAGGCGCGAAGCTGCGCCAAACCCGAGGGGCCAGCGCCGATGACGGCAACTCTCTTGTTCATGGAACTCTCCCTGCTTGGGCCTTGCGAATCTGGCCCTTGGGAAAGACCCTAGACAGACCCTATGCTGAGTGTCAATTTTTCTTCCTGCTATGAAACGTCACATCCTGCGCCACGCCTGCAAACAGGGCTATCCGAAGATGGGCAACCGATACGGTTGGGTCCTGCCCCCAAGGCGTTCCCCACCCTGCCCTGCCGCCTGATCGGCGGGCCCATTTTGGGGCCATGTCACAGCATGACCCGCGCCTGCGACGGGCTGCCCCCGGCAAAGATCCTCTTTTGCCCTGAGACAGTCCAACGTGGCAACATTCTGCCTAAAGTTGACGGCAATCACCATTCATGCGGAGCGGGCGGGTTCTCTTGCGGTGGTCCGTCGTCTAGGCTTTCGCGCGAACGGCGGGATGCGAAAGGCCAGCGCAATCATGATGATCGACATTGTTCTGGACCCCGGCTTCACCGGCAACTTTCAGACGCTGTACACCCACATGAACCCGCTGACGGCCGGGGCCGCAGACGTCTCGGCCAGTGCCACGGCGATCACCTTCTCCGATCAGGCCGGACACAGCTTCACGCTCAGTGGGACCGGGCTGGTCTGGGGACAGGCTGGCGATGGCAAGATGGCGATCCTGGCCGGAACCGCGCAGGCGCTGAGCTATGCCGAGGGCGGTCAGAGCCTTGTGACCTTCTCGGTCCTGCAAACCACCGGCGCCGCGGTCTGGGCCGCCTTTCAGGACGAGGCGAGCGGGACCAATGCCGGAGCGCTGACCACGCTTCTGGTACGTCATTGCTGGACCTATCACGGCACCGACCAGGCCGACACCTTCACCCAGACCGCCCTGGCCGACCGTGGGTTGCTGGATCCGCGCGGCAACGATCTGATCTTGCTCAACGGCGGCAATGACACCTGGTTCGCGGGCTCGGCCAACGACACGGTCAAGGGCGGTACGGGCAACGACACGCTCGACGGCGGGGCCGACAACGACAGGCTTTTGGGCGGCAGCGGCAACGACGTGCTGACGGGTGGCACGGGCAATGATGTGCTGCACGGCGATGCAGGCAACGACAGCCTGATGGGGAACGAGGGCAACGATATCCTGCAAGGCGGCGCGGGCGATGACACGCTGCGCTCGGGTCAGGGCGACGATCAGGTCACCGGTGGCAGCGGGCATGACCTTTTCATCTTTGCGAAAGGGTCGGGCCAGGACGTGGTGACCGACTTTCAGGATGGCATAGACCATTTCAGGCTCACCACCACCGTCCCGATCGAGATCATTGCGCAAGGAGCCGACACCCTGATCCGCTTTGGCGCAGATCACGTGCTGGTGCTGGGCGTCGAGGCCAGTCAGATCACCGGTGCGGACTTCATCTGACCGGGCCCGGTCACGCGCGCCGATCCACTGGCGCGCGGCCTCCGGTTCATGCGGTCTGGTGGCAAGGTGCGGCCCCGCGCCTGTGCGGCGCGGGGCCAGTGGTCACAGGAACAGGGCGGAAATCTGGTCGTTTGTCATCACCGATGTCTGGGCCAGCGTGAAGGCGCTGGTCTGGCTGTTGGACAGGGC
The DNA here is from genome assembly GCF_964946895.1 of Stagnihabitans sp. NCBI lineage: Bacteria > Pseudomonadati > Pseudomonadota > Alphaproteobacteria > Rhodobacterales > Paracoccaceae > Stagnihabitans > Stagnihabitans sp. The sequence continues at coordinate 136,843 of NZ_CBBQHX010000006.1, forward strand.
GGCGATATCCGCCGTTTCCAGCGCCGTGATCTGCGCCGTCGTCAGCGAGGCGATCTGGGCGGTCGTCCAGCCCACCATCTGATCGGTGGTCAAGGCGGCAATTGCCCCGGTCGACAGCGCCGTCACCTGCACCGTGCCCAGCGCGGCAATTTGTCCGGTCGTCAGCGCGGTCACCTGCCCCGTGGTCAGCGCCGCCACCTGATCCGAGGTCAGGGCGTGCAACTGGCCACCTGTCAGCCCCTTGATCGCCCCGCTGCTGAGGGCGGCAAAATCCGCCACCTCCATCTGCGTCAGGACTGCCGTGGTCAGCGCTGCCACCTGCGCCGAACTCAACGCATGGACCTGACCGCTGGACAGCGCCACCACATCGTCACTCGACAGGCCCGAAAGTCCGGCCGTGGTCAGGGCCGCGACCTGGCCCGTGGTCAGGGCCGCGACCTGATCGGTGGTCAAGGCCGCCACCTGACCCGAAGCCAGTGCCGCCACCTGTGCGGTGGCCAGCGCCGCCACCTGATCGGTGGTCAGCGCCCCGATATCCGCCGTGGACAGTTTGGTGACCTGCGCCGACGTCAGTGCCCCGATCTGATCGGTGGTCAGCGACTGGACCTGCCCCGTGGTCAGGGCGGCCACCTGCGACGTGGTCAGGCCGCGGATCGCGGTGGTGGTCAGGGCGGCAAGATCCTCCGCCTCCATCTGCGACAGGATTGCCGTCGACAAGACCGCAAGCTGGGCCGAGCCGAGTGCCGCGGCCTGCGCTGTGGTCAGCGCCACGACATCGTCGCTGCCAAGCCCGGCCAGGCTGGCGGTGGTCAGCGCCACCACCTGCCCCGTTGTCAGGGCCGCCACCTGTTCAGTTGTGAGGGCCCCGACTTGCGCCGAGGTCAGGATCGCCACGGCAGCGGTATCCATCGCCGCCACCTGGTCCGCCGTCATGGCCCCGATATCCGCCGTGGTCAGACGCCCGACCTGCACCGTCGTCAAGACGGCGACCTGATCCGTCGTCAGGGCGGCAACCTGATCCGTGGTCAAGGCTGCAACCTGAGCAGAGGTCAGCGCCCGGATGGCATCGGTGGTCAGGGCGGCAAAATCCTCCGCCTCGATGGCTGCGATCTGTGATGTGGTCAGGACGGCGATCTGGGCAGAGGTCAGCGCCCCGGTCTGATCCGCCGTCAAGGCCACGACATCCGCCGTGCCCAAGCCCGCGAGCGCTGCGGTGGTCAGGACGCCGACCTGATCCGGGGTCAAGGCGCCGATCTGATCGGTCGACAAGGCACCGACCTGCGCCGATGTCAGGATTGCCGCCTGCGCCGTGGTCAGGCCGGCAATCTGATCCACGCTCAACGCTGCCAGATCCGCGGTCGAGAACCTGCCGATCTGGGCGGTGGTCAGGGCGGCAATCTGTGCCGTGGTCAGGGCGGCGATCTGGTCGGTGGCCAACGCGGCGATCTGCGCCGTGGTCAATTTGGCCACCTGCGCTGTGGTCAGGCCGGCGACCTGATCCGACCCAAGGGCTGCGATCTGCGCCGTGGACAGGGCCGCTACCTGCGCCGTGGTCAGGGCTGCGGCCTGATCCACCGTCAAGGCGGCAATGTCCGCGGTGCTCAAGGTCGGCAGTTGCAGCGTGGTCAGGGCCGCGATCCGCGTCGGATCAAGCGCCGCGATCTGCGCCGTGGTCAAGGCCGCCACCTGCGCCGTGGTCAGGCTTGCCACCTGTGCCGTGCCCAGACCCGCAATCGGATCCGTGCCAATCGCCGCGACCTGCGCCGTGGTCAGTCCGGACAGTTGCGCCGTGGTCAGCCCGGTGATCTGGGTGGCCGAGAGCGCCGCGATGTCATCGGGGCTGAACTGCGCCAGCTGACTGGTCGACAGCGCGGCCAGCTGCCCCGCCTTCATCGCAGCCACCTGATCCGAGCTGAGAGCCGCCACCTGCGCCGCTGTCAGGCCTTTGACCGCGGCCGAGGTGAGGCTGGCAAAATCCCCCACCTCCATCGCGGCAACATCTGCCGTGCCGAGGGCCGCAACCTGGGCCGAGGACAGCGCGCCGGCTTGTCCGGCCGACAGGGCCACGACATCCGCCGTCCCAAAGCCCGCCAGCGCCGCCGTGGTCAGGGCGGCGATCTGGGCGTTGGTCAGGCTGCCGACGGCATCCGTGCCAAGCGCCCCGACCTGGGCCGAGCCAAGGCCTGCGATCTGTGCCGTGGTCAGGCTTGCCACCTGCGCCATCGACAAAGCCGCCACATCGGCCGTGGTGAATTTGGCCACCTGAGCCGCCGACAGCGCTGCAATCTGCGCCGGGGTCAGCGCCGCCACCTGCGCCGTGGACAGCGCCTGAACCTGCGCCGTGGTCAGCTTGGCCACCTGGCTCGTGGTCATCGCGGCGATCTGGTCGCTGCCAATCGCGGCGACCTGCGCCGTGGTCAGTGCCGCCACCTGTGCCGTCGTCAGAGCCGCGACTTGCCCCGAACTCAACGCTGCGACATCAGCGGTGGAGAATCTGGCGACCTGCGCCGTGCTCAGCGCCGCAAGTTGTGCGTTGGTCAATCCCGCGATCTGATCCGAGGTCAGCGCCGCAATCTGGGCCGTGGTCATGCCCTTGACGGCAGCCGTGGTCAGCGCCGCCAGATCCGCCGTTTCCATTGCGGCAATCGCCGTGGTGCCCACCGTTGCAATCTGGGTGGAGGTCAGAACATGGGCCTGTGCCGTGGTCAGCGCCACCAGCGCGTCCGCGCCCAGCCCCGCCAGCGCGGCAGAGGTGAGGGCCACGATCTGGTCAGTGGTCAGACCTGCCGCCTCATCCGTGGTCAGTGCTGCGATCTGGCCCGAGGTCAGAACTGCCACCTGCGCGGTCGTCAAGGCCGCAACCTGCGGACCTGACAGGGCCGCCACATCCGCCGTGCCAAGTTTGGCCACCTGCGCCGTGGACAGCGCGGCAATCTGCGCCGTGGTCAGCGCCGCCGCCTGCGCGGTGGTCAGGGAAGCCACCTGCGCCGTCGTCAGCTTCGTGATCTGGCCGGTGGTCAAGGCGGCAACCTCAGCCGCGCCAAGGGCGGCGACCTGCCCGGTCGTCAACGCCACAAGCTGGCCCGAGGTCAGCGCCGCCGCCTGCGCGGTGGTCAGCGCATCGATATCGGCCGTCGACAGTTTGGTGATTTGCCCGGTCGACAGGGCAGCGACCTGTGCTGTAGTCAGGGCGCCAACCTGCCCTGCCGACAGGGCCGCGACCTGTCCCGTGCTCAACCCCGCAACCTGCGCGGTGGTCAGGGCCGCCACCTGATCGGTGGACAGCGCCACAACCTGCGCCGTCGACAGGCCCGCCACCTGCACCGAACTCAGCACCGCAACCTGCGCAGTGGTCAAGGCGCCGACATCGGCCGTGGTCAGCGAGGCGATCTGCCCAGAGGTCAGAACAGAGACCTGCGCCGTGGTCAGCCCGGCAATCTGCGCTGTGCCCAGCACGCCCAGTTGCGCCGTGGTCAACTTGGCGATCTGCGTCGTGGTCAGGGCCGCCAGTTGCGGGCCAGTCAGCGCCCCGAACTGGCCGAGGCTGAGGGTGCCAAACTGTGCCGTGGTCAGGGCTGCGATCTGGGCCGTCGTCATCGCGGCCACGTCCACCGTGGTCAGGGCGGCAACCTGCGCTGTCGTCAGCGCCGCCACCTGCGCCGTCGTCAGCGCGGCGATCTGGCCCGTGCCCAGCGCCGCAATCTGCGCTGTCGACAGCGCCACCTCTTGCGCCGTGCTCAGTTTGGAGACCTGGGCCGTCGTCAAAGCCGCGACCTGCGCCGTCCCGAAAGCTGCCACCTGCGCCGAGGTCAGGGCAGCGACCTGCGCCGTCGACAGCGCCCGCACCGCCGCCGTGCCCAGATTGCCGACCTGCGCCGTGGTCATCGCCGCCAGTTGCGCCGTGGTCAGGGCTGCGGCCTGGGCCGAACCGAAGGCCGCCGCCTCTGCGGTGGTCAGGCCGCGCAGGGCGCTGGTGGTCAACGCCGCCACATCCGCCGAACTCAGCGCCACAATCGAGGCCGCATCCAAAGCCGCCACCTGCGCCGACGTCAAGATCGCCGCCTGCGCCGTGGTCAGGGCACCGACACCTGCCGAGGTCATCCCCGCCAGCGCCTGCGTTGTCATTGCCGCCACCTGCGCGGTGGAAAGATGCGAGACCTGCGCCGCGGTCAGCGCCGCAACCTGATCAGACCCCAGCGCCGCCACCTCTGCCGTGGTCAGCGCTGCAACCTGCGCCGTCGACATCGCTGCAATGCCCGCCGTTGATATCGCCGCAACCTGCTGGGTCTTCAGATTGGCCAGTTGCACCGTCGTCAAGGCGGCGATCTGCGCCGTGCCAAACGCCGCAATCTCGGTCGGGTCCAGAACACGCAGCGCATTGGTGCGCAGGGCAGCAAGGTCGGCCGGCTCAAACGCGGCGATCAGGCTGGCGTCCAAGGCGCCCACTTGCGACGAGGTCAGGGCATGCGCCTGTGCGGTGGTCAAGGCCACGATATCCGCTGTGGTCAATCCGGCCAAGGCATCCGTCGACAGGACGTTGATATCTGCTGTGGTCAGCGCCGCGATCTGGTCTGTCGACAGCGCCGTCACCTGATCCGCGGTCAGAACCGCCGCTTGACCTGAGGTCAGCGCCGCGATCTGATCGGTTGACAGGGCCGCCACGCCATCCGAGGTCAACGCCGCCACCTGATCGGTGCTGAGCACGGCCACCTGATCGGTGGTCAAGGCCGCCACCTGAATGATGGCAAGGCCTGCGATCTGATCGGTGGTCAGCCCGGCCAAGGCCGAGGTGGCCAGCGCAGCAAGGTCTGCCGTCTCCATCTGCGCCAGAACCGTGGGGTCGATCACGCCGATCTGGCTGGAAGACAGGGCCGCCGCCTGCGCCGTGGTCAGCGCCACCAGATCCGCCGTGCCCAAGCCCGGCAAGGCATCCGTGGTCAGTGCGGCAATCTGGCCGGTCGTCATATGGGCAACCTGCGCCGTGGTCAGCGCGCCCACCTGATCATAGGTCAGGGCCGCAACCTCTACCGTGGTCAGGGCGGCCACCTGTGCCGTCGACATCGCCGCGATGCCGTCGACCGACAGGGCTGCCACCTGATCGGTGCTCAGCGCTGCGACCTGCGCCGTGGTCAGCGCTGCGATCTGATCAGAGCCAAGGCTTGCCACCTGATCGCTGCTCAGACCGGCCAGCGCGGCCACCGTCACCGCCGCCAGATCCGCCGTCTCCATTGCCGAAATCACTGTCGCGGCAATCGCCCCGACTTGGCCCGAGCTCAGCGCCGCCGCCTGTGCCGTGGTCAGCGCCACAAGATCGTCACTGCCCAGACCCGCCAAGGCCATGCTGGTCAAGGCTGTGATCTGATCGGTCGACAATCCCGCCACCTGATCCGTCGTCAGAGCACCCAGTTGGTCCGCCGTCAGGGCCGCGATCTGCGCCGATGTCAGGGCGGCAACCTGATCCGTCCCCATCGCCGCCACACCCGAGGTGTCGATCGCCGCGATCTGCGCCGTTGACAGCGAGGCCACCTGCCCGGTTGTCAGCGCCACGACTTGATCGGTGCTGAGGCTGGACACCTCGTCCGTGGTCAGGCCGCGCAGGGCGCCGGTGGTCAGGGCGGCCAGATCCGCCGTCTCCATCTGTGCCAGAACATTGGGGGCAAGGGCGCTGACCTCGGCCGAGGTCAGCGCCGCCGCCTGATCGGTCGACAGCGCCACGATTGCGTCGCTGCCCAGACCCGCCAGGGCCGCCGTGGCAAAGGCCGCGACTTGACCCGTGGTCAAAGCCACGACCTCATCCGTCGTCAGGGCCGCAACCTGCGCCGAGGTCAGCGCCGCCACCTGCGCCGTGGTCAGCGCCGCGATCTGGTCGGTCGACAGGGCCGCCACGTCATCCGTGCTCAAGCCCGCCACCGCCGCCGTTGACAGCGCCACGATCTGACCTGTGGTCACCGCCGCAATCTGATCCGTCGACAAACCGGCCACCTGGGCCGAGGTCAGACCCCGCACCGCGCCCGTCGTCAGCGCGGCAAGATCAGCCGTTTCAATCTGCGCGAGGACCGCCGCATCCAGCGCCGCGATCTGGCCCGAGGTCAGCGCGGCCGCCTGCGACGTGGTCAAGGCCACCAAAGCATCGCTGCCCAGACCCGCCAAACCGGCCGAAGACAGGGCCGCCACTTGACTTGTGGTCAGTCCTGCCACCTGATCGGTCGACAAGGCGGCGACCTGTGCCGAGGTCAGGCCCGCCACCTGACCCACCGTCAGCGCCGCAACCTGCGCGGTCGACATGGCCCCAAGCTCGTCCGTCGTCAGATGCGAGACTGCCGCCGTCGACAGGGCCGCCACCTGCCCATTGGTCAGGGCGGCGATCTGATCTGTGGTCAGGGCCGCCGCCTCCGCCGTGGTCAAACCTCGCAGCGCCGAGGTGGTGATGGCCGCCAGATCCGCCGTTTCCATCTGCGCGATGATCGCGGCGGGCAGTGCCGCCACCTGCGCCGAGCCGAGGCCCGCGGCCTGCGCCGTGGTCATGGCCACCAGATCGGCGCTCGTCAGCCCGGCGAGGCTGGCCGCGGTCAGGGCCCCGACCTGCCCGGCCGAAAACGCCGCCATCTGCGCCGTGGTCAAAGCCCCGACCTGTGCCGAGGTCAGCGCCGCCATCTGACCGTTGGTAAAGGCCGCCACCTGCGTGGTCGACATCGCGGCCAGCGCGGCCGTGCCAATCCGCGTGACCGAGGCCGTGGGTAGGGCTGCGACCTGCGCCGTGGTCAGCGCCGCCACCTGCGCCGCGCCCAAAGCCGTGATCTGCGTGGTGTTCAAGCCCTTGACCGCCGTCGTTGTCAGGGCGACCAGATCCGCCGTCTCAAGCGCCGCAATCGCTGCCGTCGACAGGTTGGCCACTTGCCCCGAAGACAGCGCTGCCGCCTGCCCGGTGGTCAAGGCCACCGCATCCGCCGTCGACAGGCCCTGCAACCCCGCCGTGGTCAAGGCCGCGATCTGCTGGATGGTCATATGGGCGACCTGCGCCGTGGTCAGCGCCGCAACCTGCGTCGAGGTCAGCGCCGCCACCTGCTGCGTCGTCATCGCGGCAACCTGTGCCGTCGACAGGCCCTGAACATCCGCTGTCGTCAGTTGCTGGACCTGCGCCGTGCTCAGGGCCGAAAGCTGCGGATTGGTCAGCGCCGCCACCTGTCCGGTGGTCAGCGCCGCGACTTGCGCCGTGGTCAGCCCCTTGATTGCCGCCGCCGTCAATGTGGCGAGATCCGCCGTCTCCAGCGCCGCAAGCGTTGCTGTCGCCAGCGCGCCGACCTGTGCCGAGGTCAGGGCCGCCGTCTGCACCGGGATCAGCGCCACGGCATCCGCCGTCGTCAGACCCACCAGCGCTGCCGTGGACAAGGCGGCAATCTCTGCCGTGGTCAGCGCGGCGGTCTGCGCCGTCGTCAGCGCCGCCACCTGCGTCGAGCCAAGGGCCTGAACCTGCCCGCTGCTCAGCGCAACCACTTGCCCGGTGGTCAGGGCGGCAAAACTCGCGGTCGGAAGCGCCAGAAGTTGCGCTGTCGTCAAGGCATTGACCTGCGCCGTCGTCAGGGCCGCGACATCGGCCGTGGTCAGCGCCGCCAAGGCCGCCGGGGTCAGCGCGCCGATCTGGCCGATGGTCAGATGCGCAGCCTGCGCCGTGGTCAGGGCTGCAACCTGTGCCGTGCCCAGCGCCGCGATCTGACCTGTCGTCAAAGCCGCCGTCTGCCCCGTGCTCATCGCCGCCACCGCCGCAGAGCCGATTGCGGCCACCTGCCCCGTGGTCAGCGACGCGAGCTCAGCCGTCGTCAGGCCCGCCACCTGATCGGGGGTCAGGGCTGCCATCTGGCCTGTCGACAGGCCGTGCAAAGCCGTGGTGGTCAGCGCAGCCACATCCGCCGTCTCCATCGCGGCAAGGTCGGCAGTCGACAGGGCCGCCATCTGTGCCGAACTCAGAACCGCCGCCTGACCGGTGGTCAGGGCCACCGTATCCGCCGTGGTCAGGCCCTGCAGGCCCGCCGTCGTCAGCGCCGCGATCTGCGCCGTGGTCAGCGCCGCTGTCTGATCGGTGGTCAACGCACCAACCTGCGCCGTGGTCAGCGCCGCCACCTGCCCGGTGCCAAGGGCCGCAATCTGGCCCGTGCTCAACGCCGCAATACCCGCCGCCGGCAGGCTGACGAACTGTGCCGTGCTCAGTGCCGCCAGTTGCGAATTGGTCAGCGCCGCGATCTGGGCCGCGCCAAGTGCCGACAGCTGCGCCGTGGTCAGCGCCCGCAGGGCGGCAGTCGTCAGGGCTGCCATCTCTGCCGTCCGCAGGGCTGCCACCGCTGCCGTGGACAGAACGCCAAGCTGGGCCGAGGTCAGGACCGCCGCCTCTGCCGTCGTCAGCGCAGCCGCCTCGGCCGAGGTCAGACCGGCCAGCGCGCCCGGGGTCAGCGCCGCGACTTGCGCCGTGCTCAACACCGCAACGTCATCCGATCCCAGCGCGCCCAGTTGAGCCGAGGTCAGGAGCGCGATCTGCCCCGTTGTCAGGGCCGACGCCTGTGCCGTGGTCAGCGCGGCCATCTCCTCAGTCCCGAACTGGCCCAGCTGGGCGGTGGACAGGGTTGCGACCTGACCGGTGGTCAGGGCGGCAACCTGGGTGCCTCCAAGTGCCGCCACCTGCGCAGTGCTCAGACCCGCCAATTGCGCCGTGGTCAGGGCGGCCACCTGCGCCGTGGTCAGCGCCGCAACCTGCGCCGTCGTCAGTTTCGAGATCTGCGCCGTCGACAGCGCCAGCACATCCGCCGTGGTCAAGGCCGCGACCTGCGTCGTGGTCAGAGCCACGATCTGCGCCGAGGTCAGCCCCTTGATCGCGCTCGAGGTCACGGCGGCCAGATCCGCCGTTTCCATCTTCGCGAGCGTGGTGGCGACCAGCGCGGCAATCTGACCCGAGGTCAGGGCCGCCGCCTGCACCGTGCCCAGCGCAACGATATCTGCCGTCTCAAGCCCTTGCAGCGTGGCAGTGGCGAGGGCGGCGACCTGCGCGGTGGTCAGGTTGGCGATCTGCGCCGTGGTCAGCCCGCCCATTTGGGCCGAGGTCAGCCCCGCCACCTGCGTCGTCGTCAAGGCGGCAATCTGTGCGGTCGACATGCCGGCCAGATCCGCCGTCGAAAGCTTGGCCACCTGCGCCGCCGACAGGCTGGCGATCTGTGCTGTGGTCAGTGCCGCCGCCTGTGCCGTGGTCAGCGCGGCCATCTGCAGCGTTGTCAGACCCTTGATCGCGGTGGAGCCGAGTGCCACGATATCAGCCGTCTCAAGCTTGGCAATCGCGGCGGTGGTCAGGGCAGAGACCTGGCCCGAACTCAGCGCCGCAACCTGCGCGGTTTCAAGCGCCACCACATCCGTGGTGGTCAGGCCGATCAGCCCCGCCGTCGGCAGGGCGGCAATCTGCACAGTTGTCAGACCCGCGACCTGTGCCGTCGTCAGGGCAGCAACCTGACCCGAGGTCAGGCCGGTCAACTGCGCGGTGGTCAAGGCCGCGACCTGCGCCGTGGACATTGCCCCGACGGCGGCGTTCGACAATTTGGCCACGCTGGTTGCCGCCAGATTGGCCACCTGCGCCGTGGTCAGTGCTGCCACCTGCGCAGTTGTCAGCACCGCCGCCTGCACCGAGGTCAGACCCTTGATCGCCCCCGCGCCCAATGCGGCCACATCCGCCGTGCCCAGATGCGAAATCGCCCCCGTGCTGAGGGCCCCAAGCTGGGCCGAGGTCAGGGCCGCCGCCTGCGCCGTCCCCAAAGCCTCGATATCGGCCGAGCCGATGCCACCCAGCGCCGCCGTCGCCAGCGCGGCCACCTGCGCGGTGGTCAGCGCCGCGACCTGATCCGTTCCCAGAACCGCCAACTGGCCAGAGGTCAGCGCGTTGATCTGCCCGGTGGTCAGCGCCACGATTTGTTCCGTCGACAGCGCCTCCATCGCCGAGGTGGTCAGCTTGGGCACCGCCGCTGTCGACAGGGCGGCAATCTGTCCGGTGCCCATCGCGGCGATCTGGGCCGAGGTCATCACCCCGAGCTGTGCCGAACCCAAGCCCTTGATCGCGGCCGTGGTCAGCGCGGCCACATCCGCTGTGTCTAGATGCGCCACTGCCGCCGTCGACAGGGCCGCGACCTGCGCCGAGGTCAAGGACGCCGCCTGCGCCGTGGTCAGCGCCGCTGCATCGGCCGCGCCAAGCCCCTTCAGCCCTGCCGTCGACAGGGCCGCAATCTGCACCGTGGTCAGCGCCGCCGTCTGGTCCGTGGTCAGCCCGGCAATCTGCGTCGAACTCAGGGCCGCCATCTGCGCCGTCGACAGCGCGGCAATCTGCGCCGTCGACAGGCCCGCGATATCGCTTGACGCCAGCTTGCCCAGATCGGCCACCGGAAGGGCTGCAATCTGTGCCGTCGTCAAAGCGGCAATCTGGGCGCCGTCCATCGCACCGATCTGCGCCGTGGTCAGGCCCTTGATTGCCGCCGTGGTGATGGCCGCGACATCCGCCAGATCCATATGCGAAATCGCTGCCGTGCTGATCGCCGCCAGTTGCTGGGACCCCAACGCCGCGACCTGCGCCGTCGACAGGGCCACCAGCGCCGCTGACCCCAGACCCGCGATCGCCGTTGAACTGATGGCCCCCACCTGCGTACTGGACAAGCCATGCACCTGCGCGGTCGACAGCGCTGCCACCTGCGTCGACATCAGCGCCGCGACCTGTGCGGTGCTCAACACCGCCAGTTGTGCCGTGGTCAGCGCCGGCAGCTGCACCGTCGTCAACGACTGGATATCCGCCGTGGTCAGCGCCGCGATGGCTGTGGTGGACAGCGCCGCGATCTGGGCGGTGGACAGCGTGGAAATCGTCGTCATGGGATGCTCCGACTGACAAGGGACAATGCGGGAGGCGGCCTTACCCCTTCCCGACGCTGCCCGTTTTGGGCGCGATGCTCCCCGGCAGGCTGGCAGGCGAGCCTTATGAATCGGTGAACAAGACGTGAAACCGGGGCATGGAGCCGCGTTTGCCGCCGGAAAAGAACCGAAGATTTTAGAAAAATGTGCCGCGCGATCCGATTTTATGCCGACGCTGTTCACCCCTCGTTCACCCTTTTCGCGCCAGTCTTGCGCAAAGCCACGGAGGTTGCCGATGTCGATGCCTGTTCTTCTGCCCTTTCCCCTGCCCGGCGATGACGCCAGCCTGCGCCGCGCCATGCAGCGTCCGGGGGGGCTGTCCGCCGTACCGGTGGCAGAGTTGGCCTATCTGGGCCGGGCGGTGGCGGGGCTGGACCTGCTGGCGCTCGTGCGGCTGGCCGAAGAGGCTTCGGCCGACGATGGCATGGCACTTTATGAATTCTGGCTTGGCGCGCATGGCACCGAACTGCCGGCCTGTGCGGCCTGGTTCAACCTTGGCGTGGCGCGGATGAAGGCGGCCAATCCTTCGGGTGCGGCGCAGGCCTATCGCAGCGCCCTGCGCCTGAAGCCAGACATGACAGAGGCCGCCATCAACCTCGGCTCAGCGCTGGAAGCCGCCGGCCAGACGGAGGCCGCGCTGGGCGCCTGGCGCGCCGCGTTGCCGCCGGCCAACTTGCGTCAGATGCTGCACAACCAGCTTGGCCGCGTGCTGGAAGCCCAGGGCCGCCTGGGCCCCGCCGCCGAGGAATTGCGCGCCTCGCTGCTGATTGCGCCGCATCAGGAGGACGTGCAGCAACACCTCGTCCATATCCGCCAGCGTACCACCGCCTGGCCGGTAACCGCGCTGGGGGTGCCGGCGCTGACCGATGCCGAAGCGGCCTTTCATTGCGGCCCCCTCGCCGCCCTGGCCCTTTATGACGATCCCAGGCTGCAGGCGGCCAGCGCCGCCGACTGGATAGCGCGCAAGGCGCCGCCTGCGCCGCACCATCTGGCCCCGGTCATGGGCTATGCCCATGACCGAATTCGGCTGGCATATCTCTCGACCGATTTCTGCAGGCACGCGATGAGCTTCCTGATCGCCGAATTGCTGGAACGGCACGACCGCTCAAGGTTCGAGATCTATGGCTACGACGCCTCCCCTGAGGATGGCAGTGACATCCGCGCCCGCGTGCTGGGCGGCCTCGATCACCACATCCCGATCCACGGCCTTTCGGATGAGGCCGCCGCCCGCGCCATGGTGGCCGATGAGATCGACATTCTGATCGACCTGAACGGTCTGACCAAAGGTGCCCGCCTTGGCATCCTGCGCTGGAAACCTGCGCCGGTGCTGGCGACCTATCTGGGCTATATCGGCCCGATCCCCTTGCCAGAACTTGACTATATCCTGTGTGATGAGGTGACGATCCCGCAGGCCATGGCGGCTGACTATGCCCCACGCCCGTTGCACATTGCCGGCTGCTATCAAGCCAACGACAGCCGCGCCCCGACCCTTCCGCCCGTGTCCCGCGCGGCCGAAGGCCTTCCCGACGAGGCCTTCGTCTACACCTGCGTCTCCCATCATTACAAACTGACGGAAGAGGTCTGGGAGGGCTGGTGCCGGATCCTCGCCGCCACCGAAGGCTCGGTCCTGTGGCTGATCGACGACAACCCCGAAAGCCGCGCCGCCTTGACCGCCCGCTGGCACGCCAAGGGGCTGCGGGCCGAGCGGCTGATTTTCGCCCCCCGCGTCGACCCCGACCGCTACCGCGCCCGGCTGGCGCTGGCCGACCTGTTCCTTGACACCCATCCCTACAATGCCGGCACAATCGCCTCGGACGCCTTGCGCATGGGCTTGCCGATCGTGACGCTGCAGGGCAAGGCCTTCGCTGCCCGCATGGCCTCCAGCCTGCTGATGGCGGTCGGGCTGACCGAGGGGATCACCACCTCCCAGGCCGAATACGAGGCCCGCGCCATCATGTTGTGCCGCAACCGTGTCGCGCATCACTGGATGAAGGCGCATCTGTCCGGCGATGCCTGGGCCCGCACGCTAGGCGACGCCGCCGGTTTCGCGGCCCGCTTCGAAGCGGCCCTGCAATCGGTGTGGAAGCGGTCCTAAGCTCAGGTCGCATGGCGGAAGGGTTTGCGGCTTTCAGCCGTCACGGGCCCGAATTCAGCCCAAAGGCCGCCCCTATCGCATCCACAACCCGAGGATTTTCAGACGACTGGCGCGAGGTGTCCGACACACCCATCGTCAGCTTGCCCTCAAAAGCCCCATCTGCGTTTCGGCTGTGACAGTTGAAAACCGCAACGCATTGCCAGTCATCACCTTGACCCATATCGGGCGTGTCGCCCGTCATGACCGCTTCGCAAGACCTGCCCACGTTTTGTCAGTGCCCCCTGAAGATCTTGGCGCCGGTGGCCATCGCCTCCCCATCCAATCTCAAAAGCCTCGTGTGTCATCCGCAGGTAAACGACCGGCACGCGGAGTGGCCGCGACAGTTGCAAACCGCAGCGCCTTGCCCGCCTGCGACGCAGCGAAGGTCAGCCGTGCCGTGCGCCATCTGCCGGTCAGAAGACCGGCGCGCGTTTGAGAAGCGCCAGCTAGGGACCCCGGGGGACCGGGCAGGCGACGGGCACGCCGCCGAACAGCTTTGCCCCGAAGGCCGGGCGAAAGCCAAGGGTGCCCTCCATGGCAGCACACGTGAAATACATCGACACCAGCCGCCTTACCGGCCCGGCATCGGTCAACCTCGCCCCAATCGACAAGGGTCGGAAAGCCGACCCTCATCGCGGCAACACCGCGTGACGGCAGGGGCATAACCCCCCGCTAGCCCAGAGGTTTGCGCCCCTAGAGGGCCTTAACCCCGGACGCCCACAGCGCGAAATGGCCATCACGCTGGACGCGAACATTCTGGAAGCCGGCGGCCTCCAGATGGCGGGCCAGGGTCGTGGCCACAAAACCGGTGCGGTGCCCCATGAAATGGTTGCCCGACGCGATCGAGGCACGGTGGCCGTACAGCATGTCAAGGGCGGCAATCGGGCCCATGGCAGACATATAGGCCGCATCCTCCAGCTTGCCCTCGGCCACAAGGGCCGCGACCTGTTGCAGATCCGGCATCGTGACCAGGGCAAACCCTCCCGGCGCCAGAACCCGGTGAAACTCGGCCAGGGCAAAAGGCACGTCATGCGCAGCCAGATGTTCCAGATTATGCGCTGACCATACGGCCTGCACCGAGCCCGTGGCCACGACGGCCATATCGGTGATCGAGGCCACGATGTCGGGCGCCACGCCGGGATCAATATCCAGCCGCACCTCGCGCCATTCTCCGGCGGGAAAGAAGGCAGCCGGCAGTTTGGAAGGGTCAGCAATCCCGCAACCCACGTGCAGCACGCGGCTCGGCTCCGGCGGGCCGAAATGCGGCATGACGACCTCTGAGGTTTCAAGTGACGGCGTGGTGACGATGGTCATGGTCTGTCCTTTCTGGATCAGGGAAACTCAGGGTTCGCGCAAAGCCTCGTTCAGACCGCGCAACAGCGGGTCGAGGAAGTAGTCAAGCACCGAGCGGGTGCCGGTTTTCACATCAGCCTCCAGCGTCATGCCCGGCAACAGCGAGGTGCCATCGGCCAAATCGTGGAGATTGCCCGACAGGCTGACGCGGGCGGGATGTTGCGCCTCGGTTGCGCCATCGGGCGTGAAAGAGGCGCTGGAGATGTCAATCAAGCGACCGGTCAACGCGCCGTGGCGACGCCAGGGGAAGGCGTCAATCTTCAGATTCACCGGGTCACCAGGCGCCACTGCGCCCGCGTCAGCGGATCGCAGGCTGATCTCCGCGACCAGCGGCACATCCGAAGGAACCAGAACCACCACCGGCGTGCCCTCGGCCAAGACCGAGCCGGGGCCGCCTTGGGCGACCGAGATCACCACCCCGGGGCCGGGGGCAACAAGATCCGACAGGGCGGCCAGCCGACGGGCCTTCGACAGGGCTTCCTGCAGATCGGCGATCTGCGGGCGCAGGGCAGCCAAAGCCTCAAGATCGGCGCGGCGGCGGTCGCTGTCATAGGCCGACAGCGCGGCCTCGGCCCCGGCAAGACGGGCCGACAGGTCTTTCAACCGCGCCTCGTGCTGGTTCAACGCAGCTTCGGCGTCGATGCGCGCCAGCTCCGCCTCCAGCGCGGCAAGGCGCGATCCGGTCTGGCTGGCCGCCAGCCTGGCATGCATATCCTCGACCTGACGGGCAATCGACAGGCGGTCGGCCAGACCACCGCCGGCGCGATCTTCGGCCTGAAGTGCATCCGCGGCGGCATCCCGGGCTGTTTGCAGTTGCGCCCTTTGGGCGGCAGCAAGGCTGGACCGTTGTGCCTGTACCTGCGCTTGCAGAACCATATCTGCGGTATCTGCGGACATCGGCTGACCGGACAGATCCGCATCCAGCCGTGCGGCCTGAGCGTTCAGCGACGCCAACTGGGCCTGAAGCGCTGCGCGGTCGGCATCCGGCAAGGTTGGGTCAAGTCGGGCAACGACCTGCCCCTTGACGACCTTGTCTCCCGGATGGACCAGAAGATCGCGCAGCACCGCCGGACTCATCGGGGCAAGGATGGCTGGTGGCGCATCGGCGGCGATCCGGCCCCGGGCAGTGACCACGACGTCCAACTGCACAAGGCTGGCCAGCGTCACGAGGGACAGGATCAATGCCAGTCCCAACGCCGGCCAAAGCCGCAGGATCAGCGGCGCGGGTTCGGCCACCAGCCGGTCAAGGTCGGCCTGAAACTCCAGCGCTTCGCGGGCAAGCCTCACGTCAGTTCACCCCTGTCAGATGCTCGGTCTGCTGCTGCCAAAGGTGTCGGTAAATCTCGCAGCGAGACACAAGTACGGCATGGGGGCCGATATCGACGACCTGACCTTGATCCAGAACGACAATCCGGTCGGCCTTGACCAAGGATGACAGGCGGTGCGACACCACGATCACCGTGCGGCCCTTGGCAATGGCAGCAAGGTTGCGGTTCACCACGGCCTCACTTTCCGGGTCCAGCGCCGAGGTTGCCTCGTCAAACACCAGGATCTTGGGCGCGCTCATCAAGGCGCGGGCGATGGCCAGGCGTTGGCGTTGCCCCCCCGACAGATTGGCCGCCCCTTCTTCGATTGGCGTGTCAAAGCCAAGCGGCAGGCGGCGGATGAACTCTTCCGCCCCGGCGAGTTTGGCGGCGATCAGCACCTCTTCCAGACCGGCGTCGGGGCGCGACATGGCGATATTGTCGCGAATCGTGCCGCGAAACAGCAGGTTTTCTTGCAGCACGACGCCCAGGCTGCGGCGCAGGTGGTCCAGGTCGATCTGGCGGATGTCCACGCCGTCGATCTGGATCAGCCCGGCCTGCGGCGTTTCAATGCCCTGGATCAGGCGCGTCAGCGTGGTCTTGCCAGACCCCGACCGCCCGACAACGCCAATCACCTGACCCGGCGTTATCTCGAAACTGACCCGGTCAAGGGCTGGGGTCACGGCGCCGGGATAGGTGAAACTGACCGCTTCGAACCGCAGGCGGCCGCCGATGGGATGCCGGGCCGGGCGGGCCTGTGTGCCGCGTTCGGGCTTTTGGTTCAGAACGCCGGCCAGCATGCGGACCGACAGGGCTGCCTCTTGATATTCGTTGATCAGGCCGACGATCTGCACCAACGGTCCGGTGACCCGGCCCGCCAGCATCAGAAAGGCCACGAGGGCGCCGGTCGTCAGCCGCCCTTGCAGCACCAGCGCAGCTCCATAGCCTATCACACTGATCTGCATCAGCTTTTCCAGAAACCCAGTCGCCGACGCCGCCAGCGCCGCAATCGCCCCCACATCCCATTGCCGCCGCAGGGTTCCGGCCAGACTGTCCTCCCAGGCCTTCCGGCGCGAGGGTTCCAGCACCAGAGACTTGACCGCCCGCATGTTGTGCAGGGTTTCGACAAGTTGCGCCTGCCGCCCCGCCTCAGCCTGATAGAGCGCATTCAGCCGGCGGCGAAACAGCGGCAACAGGGCACCGATCACCCCCGCGATGGCCGTGGCAAAGCCCAGCACCACCAGCGTCAGCGGGCCGCAAAGAAGCATGAGGATGCCCAGAAGCAAGGGCAGGAAGGCCGCGTCCAGCAGGGTCTGGAACAGGCGCCCGGTCAGGAAATTGCGTATCTTTTCCGTCTGTTGCATGTGGCGTGCCATGACGCCGGCCGGTGTCGTTTCAAACACCGACAGGGGCAGAGCCAGAAGCTGCGCGAAGCTGCGCGCGCCCATCACGGCGTCGATCTTGCCCCCCGCAATCAGCATCAGGCGTTGGCGGGTGTAGGTGAAGGCCGCATCAAAAGCCGCAAGCAGGATGAAGATCGAGACAATCGCCGCCAGTGTGTTCCATGCCTGATGCGCGATCACCCGGTCGATCAGCACCTGAAACAGCAAGGGCAGTGCGAAGGCGATCAGGTTGCCGGTGACGACGGCCAGCGCAACCCCTGCCAGAAGCCCCTTTTGCGCGTACAGCGCTGGCAAGAACCACGCCAGACCAAAGGGTTGATCCTCAACCTTGGGGACGGGGCGGGCCAGAAGGATACGTCCGTCCCAAATTTCCAGAAAGCGGGCCCGGGTCAGGGTTTGCACACCCTTCGCCTCTTCTGCGGGGTCAAGAATGGCGATGTCGCCACTGGGCAGGATGGCCACGGCGATCAGCCAGGCCCCGTCCTTGCCGCCGACCATGGCGGGATATGCGGTGCCAAGCCGCGAGATTTTCGCCCAGGTCCCGCGTTCCACCAGCTTGACCTTGAAGCCCGAGGCCGTCAGCGTCGCCGCCACGGTCGGTGCGATATCCCCCTCAACCAGGCGGGGCAGATCTTCGGGCCGCAGGGCCACACCATGATGCGCCGCGATCAGGAATGTCGCCCGCAAGGCCGACATCTGATGATGGCGCAGCGCCAGTTCTCTGGCCAGTTTGGGGTCTGAAACACTCATGCCCGGACCCTAGGCCGCTTGTCCTTAACGTCCAGTGAAGGCGCACCGGCCGCAAGCCTGCAACACAAGCGCCCAGCGAAAGACTATCAGGCTTTTGTCTTGGATTTGAACGAAGCGCGCGCCGCTTTGATCCGCCGGGACAGCTGGATCTTCTGGCGATGAGCCGGGCCTGAACGGGCGTCATGGGATCAAGATGCGTGCGCCGGGCGTTGCGGCGCAAGACGCCACGATCTGGCCCTCGCCAGCCCCGCCGACCGGTCTTCAAGGCCTTCAGACCGCTTCCAAACCGGTCTGCCTTCAAAAATCCCTCGCGAGACGCGATCGCCGACCTGTCAGCGGACCCGGTCAGCGCTTTGTCAGCAAGGCCGCCACCTGCGCCACCAAAGCGTCGATCAGCGCAAGGGCCTGCGGGGTATCCGTCGCCCTCTGACGAAAGGTCGCAGCGACAAGACCGCCCTGCCCCAAGCGCCTTTCGCCAATCAGGGCGACAGGTTTGTGGAACCAGCCCACGACACGCCCCAAGCTGACGCGTCCCCACGCCGGACGCCGTCGCCCAACGGCGGCCAGGTCCACGCCGTCCTCAGCGTGAATTCCCGCGTCAGCGCGTCCCATTCCTCGCAGCGTTCGCGAACCGAACGGTAGGTATGAAAGTCGTCCAGATCGCCCCTCACATGGAAATTGCCCTGACAGGCAGAATTGTCGCAGATCCGTCGGGCGGGATCGCGCGCCTTCAGCTCGGCAAAGCTTTATTCCAGCCAAGCCCGATGCGCCGCGTCATCGCACAGCCGGGTGCGCGAGCCCTGGTTGGTCAGGGTCCGGATCACGATCCAGGAATGGCTGCCGTCACGCGCCAAGACCCCCAGCATCGCCCCCTTCAGCCGCGCCTTTGCGGCCTCGGTCAGGCCGATATTCGTGCGGCCCTGGATCCGCGGTCCAAGGACCTGACCACGCGCCGCCAATTCCTGATCGTGAATCCCCATGGCGGGATCGAGATTCTCATGGCGTTCGCTTCGCCCGCAAGGATCGCCAGTCTGAAGGTGCTGCATGACGCCGGCGCCCTCAACGTCAGCGACATCGCTTCGCGGCTGGCACTGCTGCAATCTTCGCCCTCATCCAGTCTTCAGGCGATTGAGAATGCCGGCCTGACATTCCTGGCGGGCGCCATCAGGGCGGCAAATGGGAAAACGGCGTCTGACGACGGGAAGACCGGCCGATACGGCTGGACCTTGCATGGCACACGTCAGACAGCACCGCGGTCGGCGTGCAGGAGTTCATCGGCTTGTGCGACAAGGGTCGCCACCAAGCCGATGCCCGCAATCAGCATTCGCTTTGTTGAGTGGAACGTCTGGTTTCATTCCAACGCGCAGGACCGCGCCGCGGCTGCTGAAGTGTATCTACACCTTCGAAGATGTCCTGCAGGGCGCTTCCACCCTCGTCACCTTCATTCGCACGTCAAATGTGGTGAAGATCGCCTGCAGAGCGCACCCGGTGAACGTGATTGCCGCGATCATGACAGAGCCGGGTGGGGCTGCCCGGCGGCAGACGATCTATTATCCTGATCGCTTCGACTGGACCTTCGGGCACGGTACGGCGCTGAAGTTGTCGGTGAAATGGCCCGGATATGGTGCCGAAATGGCCGACACCGTGCCTTGCATCGACATCGCCGGTACCCATGATGCAAAGGCGGGCTTAGGCACGTTCTTTTTGGTCAACCGCTATGCGACGGATGATCTGGTGACAGAGGTCTCGCTTCTGCGATTTGCCGACAGGGTGGTAGCGGATCATCCAAAGATGACCTGCACTTGACGGTAGGCGCCGGTAGCCCCGGCGCCTTTTCTGTCACGATGATCGCAACAGCGTGGCTGTCGATCCAACGATCTGGCCAACCTGCTGGAACGCCACCCGCCGCCGTGCCGAATCCGCACCCGACCGCAGCAGCACGACTTCAGTCGAGGCGATGATCGCCCGCGCCTCGGCATTGGCGGTCAGCAGCTGATCAGCCGAAATCGCGGTCAGCGGGCGGGACGAGGTCCGCAAGGGGCCGCTGGTGGACCGTGCCACCGCCTGCGACAAGACCGAGGAGGCATTGGCAATCGCCAAGGCGTGCAGCTTGCGCGCAGCGTTTTCCAGCGCGGCCCGCACCTCGGAATATTCCCCCGCCCCGGACAGGCCATCCGCCACCGATTGCAAGCGGTCACTCAGGCAGTCGATGGCATATTCCTGCTGCACGAAGGCGCGGCAGAAATTCGCGCCGGCGGTGATTTCGTCAAGGATCTGTTGCGTCGTCTCGGTGTTGATCACCTGCAGCACATCGGCTGGCCCGGTCGGGTTGCCCAGGGGCGTCGTCGAGAAGGGATCGACGCTGCGCGTGACCGGCGGCGGGGCCACGGGCTGCGGCGCAATCAGGCCGGGGCCTGTGGCGACGTCGGGCAGGCTATAGTTCGTCAGGTCGGTTCCCCCGACCGCACTTATGTCAGATGGGGTCAGATTTGCCGTGACCTGATGTGGCCCAAGGGTGGCGGCCGCATAAAGGCCGGCGGTCTGCGTCACCACCCCACTGTCGCCCAGCACAAAGCCGTCGATGGCAAAATTGGCCTCGGTCAGGGTCGCAAGGGTGGTGCCATCAAACAGCTTGGTCGGCGTGCCGACGATGGTGATATCAAGCGCCTTGCGCGCGATCGCCCCCTCGCCGCTGGCAATGACGGGCAAGACATAATTCGACAGCGCCGTCCCCGATCCCGCCGCAAAATCGCCAGCGGCCAAGGTCGCGCTGACCGCCAGCCCGTCGCCGGCGTGGCTTTGCCCATAGGTGCCAAGGGTTTGCGTCACCGTTGCCCCCTGTCCGCTGACAAATCCGGTCAGGTTGAAATCTGCCGCCGTCAACGTGGCATCCGCGGTGCCGTCAAAAACCTTGTTGATCCGCCCCGTGAAGGCGACCGAGAGTTGGCGGCGGTCAATCGTACCAAGGCCCAAGGCGGACACCGGCAGGATATAGTTCGACAGCAAGGTGCCCGAGTTCGCGGCAAAGTCGCCATCTGCGAGATTTGCCGTTACGGTCAGCCCGCTTCCCGCGTCGGTCTGGCTATAGCTGCCAAGGGTCTGCGTGATCGTCGCCCCCTCACCGCTGGCAAATCCGGTCAGGTTGAAATCCGCCGCCGTCAGGGTGGCATCAGCCGTGCCGTCATAGGTCTTGTCGATCGAGCCCAGAAGTCCGGCGGACAACTGCTGCCGGTCGATGTTGCCCAGGCCCGCAGCGAAATCCGGCAGGATGTAGTTCGTCAACAGGGTCCCCGCGTTGGCCGCAAAGTCGCTGGCCGACAGATTGGCTGAAACCGTCAGCCCGTTGCCGGCGTTGGTCTGGCCATAGCTGCCAAGGGTCTGCGTGATCGTCGCCCCCTCGCCGCTGATGAACCCGGTCACGGTGAAATCCGCCGCCGTCAGCGTGGCACTGGCCGTGCCGTCATAGGCCTTGTCGATGGACCCGACGATGTCAACCGACAGCGCCTGGCGGTCGATGTTGCCAAAGCCCGAGGCGGACAGCGGCAGCACATAGTTTGACAGCAAGGTTCCGGAGTTCGCCGTGAAATCCCCTGACGCCAGATTGGCAGAAACCGTCAGCCCACTCCCGGCATTCGTCTGGCTGTAGCGGCCAAGGGTTTGCGTCACCGTCGCCCCCTCGCCGCTGATGAACCCGGTCAGGTTGAAATCTGCCGCCGTCAGCGTGGCATCCGAGGTGCCGTCATAGGCCTTGTCGATGGACCCCGGAATGCCCACCGTCAGGTCCAGCGGCGTGATGGCAAGGCTTGCGGTGTCAGTCGTGTCAAAGACGTAATTGCCGCTGGTCTCGGTCAGTCCGCTGGCGGTCACGGTATAGGGATTCGCCGGCCGGGTGGCGTTCACCCCGGCCGAGCCATCGCCACCGCTGTAAGCCAGCGTCGGGCCCGCGCTGATCAGCCCCGTGCCATCAGTGCCTTTCCAGCCGATGTAGGTTGGTGTCAGCGTATAGCCGCCAACGCCGTCATAGGGTTTGGTCTGATCGGCCAACCCGACGGTGATGGTGGCCGGGCTGACATCCAGAATGCCGTAGCCCACGGAATAGCTGTTCACAAAGCCAGACGCCGTCGCCGTGACATTGGTCTTCAAGGCATCGACATAATGCCCGGCATTGACGAAGCCATCGCCAGAGAAGCTGGCGATGCTGTCGTCCACATAAGCCGCACTCAGCGAAAATCCCCAGGCGGCAGGATCCGAGATCACCTCGCCGCTGTTCTTGACCGTCATGCTGATCGTGCCGGGCGTATAGGTGTCGCCATAGGTCAGCGTGGCCCCCGAGACGATCACGACAGGCGCTTGCCGATAGACCATTGCGTTATTGCCGGTCAGTTGCCCCGGGTCCAGCGGATCGGCCGGGTTATATGTGGTGTCGAAGAACAACTCGTCCGGGGTCAGCACACCCAAAGTGCCCGTGTCGTGGTCGGGCCGGTCGGAATAGGTGATCCATTGGCCGGGGCCCATCGCGCCAATGGCGCTCGCTCCGGCATGGTTGATCAGATTGCCGCCGCTGGCCAGAACCAAACTGCCGCCACCGGAATTGGAGTACAGGAAATCCCCGCCGGCCGACGTGCCCAACGTGAGATCGCCAGAGGTCTGGACGATCAGACTGCCCGGTGTCGAGATGGTGCTGCACTCGCACCCACCGTTGTCCGTGGTGCCGATCAGGTCCAATCCGCTGGCCGTCGTGGTCACCCGCACATCGCCGAAGGCCGTGTCATTGACCAGCATCGGGACCGAAACCGTTGCAATGCCCCCCGACAAATCCGCTTGCGACTGATAGAACCCGGCCGCCGTCATCGAGGTGGTGGCCGCAGCCCCGGCGGCGCCGGAATGTCCGATCAGGGCGGCGTTGGTGTTGGTGTCGCCCTGTTTCAGGACAATGCTTCCGGCTGCCGTGACGTCGATATTGCCAGACCGGGTCCCCCCCGTCAGCAGGATGGAATTGAGGTCCAGCGACCCGTGCCCGATCATGGCATAAGACGTGGTCGGCGCCCCCGTCGTGGCGCCCTCCAGATCGACCGAGCCACCCGCCTCGACCGAGATGGCACCACTGGCCACGGCTGTGGCGGGCGAAACCAGCCCCACGGTGTGATTGATGCCGATATGGCCGATCTGCGCCCCGGTCTGGGCCAGCGTGCCGGCCATCAGGGTGACGTCGCCCGTGGCCCTGACGGAAATGTCGCCGCTGACGGTGCCCTGATCTGCGGTGCCGCCAATGTTGAAGCCCAGTTCGGCAGAAACCCCGGTCGAGCTGGATCCGGTGCCGCCCGAAAGGGTCAGGTTGTTGGCGTAAACCCGCGTGGCCCCGGTTCTGGCCCCGACCGCCACCGCATTCACTCCATTCGGATCGGCAATCTGGACCGAGCCGCTGGCCGCGTGCGACACGCCGCCGATGGTGTAAGTTACGCCGTTCTGCGCGCCAAACAGGGTCTGGCTTGCCAAAGTGGCGGAATTGAAGGTGGCGGCGTCAAACGACGTGCTGCCATCCCAACCGGCCACCACGTTCAGATCTCCCCCGGTGGCATCGTTGTTCTGCACAGCGGCGTTGAAGATGATATCCCCGCTGGCCAGCAGGGTCAGGCTGTGGCTTGTGCTCCAGCTGACGGCGTCGGTAACAAGGATCGACCCGGCCTCGCCGGCCGTGTCGGTGGACATCAGGACAACATCCTGCGACCCCAGAAGATCAGTGATGTCGCTGGGCAGCATCAGGGTGGCATCGGCCGAGTTGCCGACCAAAACGGCGGAGTTGTTGACCGAAATCTCAAGGTTGTCGGGGTCGATCAGCAAGGTGCCGCCACCGGAATCCACCGCGCCCGCAAAAGAGATATGGCCGCCCGAAACCTCGACAAAGCCGCCCTCGCCCCCCTTGGCAAAGATCTGGCCGTCAAACTGAGTTTCGCCCTGCGCCTTGAGCGTGACCCTGCCGCCCGCCGTGCCCGAGGCGTCCAGCGTTCCGGCCATGTCCACCGTGCCGCCTGTCGCGACAATGGTGCCACCGCTGCCATCGGCGTTCTGCGCCTTCGCCGTCTTGGCGATGGTCAGCTTGCCAGTATCGCCTGCCGTCAGAAAGACCCGTCCCGCCACCTTGGCCACGCCGGTAGCCTCGATGGTGCCTTGGGTGTTGCCGGCCAGCGCATAGACGTTGCCACCCTTGGCGCGCAACTCTGCCGCCGCCGCCCGGATCGCGCCAGACTCGCTGGCCGATGTGTCGCTGCCGCCCACCTTGACCGAGAAGAGCCCATCCGCCACCGCCGCGTCGCGCATCAGGATCTCGCGGCCCGCAATCACGCCCACCGTGCCGTTCGGGGCGGACAGGCTGCCTTGGTTCACCACGTTGCGCGCCAGCAGTGCAACATCGCCGCCCAAAGAGGCGACCTGCCCCAGATTGACCACATAGGCGTCCGAGGTCCCGGCAAAGATCGCATCTCCGCCGTTCAACAGATCCGCGTTCGACAGGTCCAGCGTGGTCGCCACAAAACGCCCGCCGGTGTTGACCACCCCGGTCCTGCCCACCACGATGCCGTTGGGATTGACCAGATAGACAGAGCCGGTCGCCGTCAGACTGCCCAGAATTGACGAAGCATCCCCCCCCGTCACCCGGTTCAGCGTCACCCCGGTACCATTGTTGACCTGTACCCCAAAGCCCTGACCAATCGAGAAGGCACCCCAATCCACGATGCCGTACTGACTGCTTTGTTGCAGCAGAAGCGATGCGGCCGAGGGGGAACTGATCGCAACATCGCCCGCCAGCACCTTGGGATCGCTGGGCAAACTTTGGCCAAAGACGGCCCCGGGCAGCAGGCTGGGCAGAAAACTGACCCCCAGAAGATAGGCCGCCAAAACGCGATTGTGCGCCATCATACCCCTCGCTTCGTCTGTACAGTCTCTCGCGACGTCACGCCCTACGGTCGAGCAAGTTTGTCACAACCTGCTGACCCGAAGTTCACTTCCCATTCACCTGCAGGGCCGCCAAGGCGGCCCCGAACCCGTCGAGCGAGACGGGAACCACGATCCGCTTGCCATCCTGCATCAGCGTAAAGCTGACATTGGCCGTCTTGACCGCGCCCAATCGGGCCAGAAGGTCGTCCGCGGCGTCCGTATCGGCCACGCAGCCCTGCGCCGTGCAGGTGACGTAGGTCAGGGCAGCGATCTGATCCTGCGGCTTGGGCGCCGCAGGATCAGCGCCCGCCGGTGCCGGCTGATCAAGGCTGAGGCTGATCCCATCGCGCAGTGCCACGCCGGTCGGCACCTGCAGCGCCAACCGTTTCACCTTGGCCCCGGGCGGCGTACCGATGGTCCAGGCCAGTAAGGGTCGCATCTGACCGTCCTGCCCCTTCAGGTTCAGTCGGGTCGTCATCTCGCACATCTGCTGGGCGGGAGTGCCATCGGCCTGCGCCACCATGCTGCAGCCCACCGTCCAGGCGCCATAGGTCGCCGTGGTGGCACTGGGCGCGGTTTGCGCCAGCCCGGGCACTGCCGCGACAAGAGCCAAGGTCATTCCAAGCCATGTTGACATGTCCACCTCAGAACCGCGCGGTCAGTTGGAAGGCCACCGACATTTCATGCGCCTTGGTCGAGCCTGCCGCGGTCAAGGTCTGCGCAATGTCGATCTTGGCCACCAGATTGTCCCCCAGTGTGAAATCGCCGCCCAGCCCGATCGCGGCCAGATGCTCGACCTTGCCGCTGGCCTTGGCATCGGCCACCCCGAAATCCGCGAAGACATGCGGGCGGAACTGGCCAACCATCTTGGCAATGGGGACGCTGATCGGCGCAGAGCGATATTCGACACTGAAAGAGGCCGCCGAATCCCCCGCGGCCCCATTGGTCGGATAGCCGCGGACGGTGCCATCTCCGCCCAAAGACAACTGCTCCAACGGGTGCAGGGCATCGCCGGAATATTGCCCCCCCGCCCGCAATGCCACCGAATGCGAGGGGTCCAGCATGATCTCTTGCGCAATCGATGCCTTGGCATAGCTGTAGGACCCGGCGGTTTTGGTGCCGTCAATATCCTGATCCAGATGCCCTGACACCAGCGACACCGCGAAATCACCATGCGTCGGCTTACCGAACATCTCGCCATTCAGGGCCGAACGCAGGCCCAGTTCGACATGCTGAAGATGGGTATTCTCGCCCGAAAACTGTACCGGCCCCAGAAATTGCGCCCGGTCATAGGTGTTGCCCGCCCATCCCAGGAAAACCTCGGGCGTCATCTTCCAGGTGCCGCTGGTGGTGGCCAGCGGGAAGGCCAGCTCTGCCGTGGCGCCATTGGTGGTGGTGGACGAGGTGAAGCCGCTGCCCGGCACCGAATAGCTGGAAATATGGCTGAGCCCCAGCTTGATCTTGACGCGGAAGCCGTCCGACAGGGTAACCGGGATGAAATAACTGAGCGCGTGGCTGAGATAGCCCTTGTCCTTGTGCGTGTCCCACAGATCGCCCTTGCCCAGACTGCCGGGCGCGCCGTTGAACTGATAGGACAATTGGTGGTCCTGCCACGGCAGCGCCGACATGTTGAAGCCGGCAAAGATCCGGCCCAACCCGGTGTCGCGGGTGCCCGCGTTCGAAGCGCCCGCATAGGCCGACCACGGCCGACCATTCTGCACCTGCAGGGTCAGCTTGGTGCTGTCCGGTGCGGCACCCGGTTCAAAGACCACCGAAACATGGCGGAACGGGTTGAGGTTCAGCCAGTTCACATCGGCCAGAAGCGTGGTGGTATCGACCTCTTGCCCCGGCTTCACCCGGATCTGGCTGGCAACATAGCCCGCGGCCCCCGGCACGGCACCCGTCACCGCCGTCTCTTCCAGCACGAAGGTGTTGACGTTGATCTGCAACCGGCCTGAGGTTACCTCTTGCGGCGGCACCGTCACCAAGACCAGCGAGCGGCCATGGTCGCGGTAGAACTTGGTGATTTCGGCCTCCATCGCGCCAATCGCCTGATAGGACAGCGGCTGGCCAATGTATTTTTGCAAAACGGCCCGAAAAGCGGGCTCCTGCGCCGTGGCACCGGCCAGACTTGTGTCAATGACGCTGCCGGATTTGGCCCGTGCTTTCACACCATTGGCATGGGTATCAACCAGCATCACACCCGACAAGGTAACGCCAAAGGGTGTCGGATCGGTCAGCCGATTTTCCAAAGCTGCGGTCGAGATCGCGGCCGTCTGCGCCCCTTGCAACACAGGTGCCGGATGCTGCTCGACCGTTTGCGCCCCGGCGGAACCAAAGCCACCGGTCAGGACCGCCGACGCCAGCAAAACCCGCCGAAACAGGATGGTGCGCGCCGACGTCGCAGCAGACCTTTTTGTCATGGGCTTTCCCCGGATGAAATTACCTGAAACCTGACCCAGCGCAGCACCCCGCCTGTGCTTCTAAAGTATTAACCATACTCTTTCGTTTCGACAATCCAACCCACTTTGACACACCGATTTTCCCGCCTGACGCGGCACCCTGAGCTTTGGGCACAGAACCGCTGCCCCGGCCGGTGCGACAAGGGCACGACTTGCGCAAAAGCTGGGCGCCCGGATAATCGCTCCCCTGCCAGCGCCTTGTGGCGGCGGCCACTTTGCGGCAAGAGCGCGGCAGAGCGCCTCGTGCAGAAAAGGGCAAGACGATGGACTATTCCAAATCCGGCAATGCGAAATTCGGCAAGGGCATCCCGCGCCATGTCGAACACAACGCCAAAGGCACCGACAAGAACCCCTACTTCCACCGCGAAACCAAGGCAGAACTTCTGGCGCGCATGAAAGCCGCCGCCGAGGCGAAGAAGCAGGACTGACCTGCTGCCATCCGGTGCGCCGGCCCTTTTAACAAAGGGCGGCCCGGAAGCGGACGAACCCCGCGTGCATGAACGGCCCCACGAGACCAAAACAAAAACCTGCCGGCCACGAAGGCCAGCAGCTTATCAAACTCAAAAACGTGTCAACAAGACCCGCGCCGACGCACAGGCGTCACTCGAAGGTCATATCCCGCGCCACCATCGCAGCTTGCGTTCTGTTGGCGACGTTCAACTTCTTGCAAATCTTGCGCACATACATCTTGATCGTCACTTCCGTGCGGCCCAGCTGGTTGCCGATCGTCTTGTTGGTCAAGCCACTGACCAGACCCTTGAGGACCGAAGTCTCAATCTCGTTCAGGCCCTTGATGCCAGCGGGTTTCTCTTTCACGTCAGAATCGAGAACATCGCTCATGTCTGCGGGAATGAAATCCACGCCGGACATGATCAAGCTGATGGCCTGATCCAGCGCCTTGGCAGGAAAGCTCTTTGGCAGGAACCCTGCGGCGCCGGCATTCATCGCCTCGGTGATCATGGATTTCCGCATCACACCGGAAATGATCACGATGCGGCTTTTCGGAGACGCGGCCTGAATGGCGTAGAATGCGTTCAGACCAACGACATCGGGAAGATGGTAATCCAGCAGGATCAGGTCATAAGGCCCCGCATTGGTGATTTCCGTCAAAGCGGACGGCAGGCTGAAGGCGTGGTGCACTTCAATGGTGTCGTTCGCAGCCAGAAGTTCAGACAGCAACTCTGCAACCATTTTGTGGTCATCAATGACCAAGACCTTTGGCTTCTTTGACAGTTCCATTCTACTTCCCATTATCAAACCTTGCGGTTCACTGCACGAAAGCACCGTGGTCCCTGTACCGAACCGCTCCTGCAAGAGGCAGGAAGAGACGATATAAGATACCTCCTCCATGAAACCGAGAAAGTCGGGTGCGCCAATTCTTCGATGGATAGGTTAACACTTGGCTTTCAGGATCTGAAGATACGCTTTAGGATATGTTCCTGAAGTCGTCTGCGCGAAAGCATATCGCACATCTCTCCCCTTCGGACCTGGGCACGCGCAAGGACAAATCAACCCCGGGTGAGAAGATGATCGGTGCCGCCACGACGGCGCCCGAAAGGGCGCGACTCAAACCGGCCAGAAAATTCTGAAACTGCAAATATACGTTGAAATTGGCCCGTTTAGCGGCAACTCGACCGCGTGAAGCAACCATCGCGCAATCGACACGCGCGCGTCAGTCAGCCCGAAACCTGCCGCGTTCGGAGCTGCCGTTTGATGGGCATCAACCGGACGCGGCTATGACGACCAGACGGCCCGGAACCCGCCAAATCCGACCGTCTGCTTTCGGAAAACGCCTTGGGCGCCGCGGGCAAATTATGGATTCGAAACGCACTTTCCCCGCGAACCCACGGCCGAACGCGCCCTGATCCGGCAGCCACTCCGTGATTCGCTGCGGGTGTTTGCGGTCTTCGACGGGCCTTGCCGATCCCGGAAGACTGGGGTGCCAAGCACCCCACCCACGCGCCGTTCAGCTCGCCAGTTTTGCGTCGTTCCAATTGGGATTGGCTGCCCCGCGGCCCGATATTTCGCGCAGGTACGAAGTGACCGGACGCCCGACATGGACGGTCCCATAAACCCGCACGGCAATTTTACCGTCACCAATATCCTTCAGGTATTCACCCTGAATGAACTGGTAATTACCGACCTGAATCGTTCTCAACATCTTGCACCTGTTATTCGAATTTTGCTTGCTCGCGCCATCTTTTCAGAGAGCGCGTTCGTAATCGGACAGGCCGAGTTGAAATCTTCTGTCATGCCAGACGCCATTGTTGATGGTCGCCTCCGCCACGCCCAATTCAAACCGCGTGACCGTCAGCGGCAGTCGCAATGTCGCATCGCAAAGAACCAGCCGTTCGGCCGTCAGATCATCAGCTGCGACCTCGGCGCTGATCAGAATAACCGGACGATCACCGGATGCCTTGCGCAACAGCAGCAGCGCATCAACAGCAGCAGCAATACCGCCGAAGTCATCGACATCCACGATTACAAAGGACCAACGGTCGCCATTGGATATCAAATCGTCGACGGCTTCGCCAAGACAGGCATGGTGATCAATCCTTTGACCTTGATCCGCCAACCAATTCCGCAATTCGCGAAACGACTTCGCGCCGCCTACAAACAGCATCGGCCTGATGTCGTAGCCTTCCATCACGGCAAGCGATTTGGCATCAAGCTTGTCCGCCTTGGCATTGAGGATGTCGAAATGCGCGCTCATGGCCCAATGCAGCGGCGCATCGATTGTTGCGCCACCGGACCGCTGCGCCGTCACATCAGACGGCCATGTAAAACAGGATCGGATATAGCTCCCGGCAATCTTGGGAAGTCCCGAGAGGCGATCGATCTGCCATGTTTGATGCATATTCACGTCCCCTGATCTTCCAACCATGCTTATTCTGACTGGGGGAACCGATCAAACACTCCTACGCTGCAATCTTTGCGCAAAAGATATACCGGATTGTCCATGGAGGTGGCCGGACGCACAGCGCGGGTTGCGGCTTTCGATAGCGCGGCCCATCGCCCTGTCAGGGCACGAATTGCGCCGAACACCCCAGTGCCGGGCGGCGCGCCTCAGTTTGAAGTCCGGTGCCGGGCCGCCGTGTGGCATTGCCAGCGGTCGGGCCAGCAGAAGGGCCTGCAGCGCGGCACGTTATTCTCGCACCAGCGGCACGCCGGTCATCGATCTTGTGAACCTGCCAGAGACCGAGATGCGTGGTGGCCAGCAAGGCCGCATGGCCGACTTTCTCACCGGCCTCGACTTCGCCTTCCCCGAAGATCCCGCCGTCTTCAGCAACGCAAAAATGACAACGGCCTTGCTCGACCGCCCTACCCTCCACTGCGAAATCATCGAAGCCGGCAACAAGTCATGGCGCTTCAAAAACCGTGCCTGACCCCGATCAGGGCCTGACCCGCCTTCACAACTTGATCAGCTCCGGAGGCTCAATCCCCGATCCAAACAGCCCCAAGGGGGCGAAATTGCATGCCGGTGGCGGTCAGTGTTCCCCGCCGATTGACAGAAACCGTTCCTTGGCGGCGGCGAGGGCCTTGGCCCCCCCGCGCCACGACGGTCACCTGCGAGGTCCATCTGTCTTTCCCGGATGCGACCCATCTTTTGGGGCTTTCTCTTCAAGAACGCCCGAGCGGTCGGAAAAGAGTCACGCTGGGAGCGATTTCTTGTAAGGGTCAGTTGGTCATCGGCAAGAAGCCGGTGCCGGCCGGGCCCATGACGTCCCAAAGCGACGGACTGGCTGAAGGCGCGGCATCATGGCACTTGCCTTAGCCCTACAGCTTGGGCAGGTCGACACCGGTCAGGCGCAAACTGCGCAAGTCTTCGGCAAGGATGCGGGGGATTTGCGTCTGAAGGTCGCCCAGATCGTCCACACCCCGCAACATCCGCCCTGCCAGCGCGTCAAATCGCCCCTCGGCAATGGCCGCCACGACACCGGCAGCAAAGGTCGGGGGTACGTTGATGCCCTGCTCGAACAGTGCTTCAATGCCCGGCAGCCAAGTCTGCCCGGCAGTGGACTGCAATTGCAATTCGGTCATCGCGGTTCGCACCAACCCGGGGTCCAGCGCAAAGGCGCGGACACCGCCGGACAAGGTGGTGTCGTTCAGGCATTCGGTAAAGCGCATCAGCCCGGCCTTGCTGGCGGCATAGCCAGAGCCGTGCGGGAAGCTGCCACCGGTGCCACCGCCGACCAGATTGACGATCCGGCCCCGTCCTTGGGCCAGCATCTGGGGCGCGAGCACCCGGCACGTGTGAAAGCTGCCACGCAGGTTGATCTCGATATCAGCCCACCATTCTTCCGGATCGCAAGCCCAGACCGGACCGAACGCTCGAAAAGAGCCGTGGTTGTTGACGAGAAGATCAACCGGTCCCAAATCGCGAACCACGCGTCTAAGGGCGACCTCCACCGCCGCCAAATCGACCAGATCGACCGGCAGGGCAATGGCTTGGCCTCCATCGGCGGCGATCAGCGCGGCGGTTTCGTCAATCTCGGACGCTGTTCGGGCGAGGACCGCAACCTTGGCCCCGCGCCGCGCGAGTTCCCGGGCGATTTCGCGACCGATGCCGCGCCCCGCCCCGGTCACGACGGCGGTTTGTCCGTACAAGACGTGCTCCATCACGGCACTTTGTGCCCGGCGGCGCGGAAGAGCCGATACCACGCCTCGCGCGATAGCCTGACCTCGGCACCCGCCGCACTTTCGCGCACGCGGGAGGGGGTGGTCGTGCCCAGAACCACCTGAATGTCGGCGGGATGGCGGGTGATCCAGGCCACGGCGATACCGGTGGGCGTCACGCCATGGGTCTCGGCCAGTTCGTCCAGCACGTCGTTCAACTCGGGATAGGCCTCGCGGTCGCCGAGAAAGACTCCGTCGAAGAAACGCTTCTGGAAGGGGGACCATGCCTGCAGGGTCATCCCTTTCACCCGGGAATAATCCAGAAGACCGATGTCCCGGCTGATCGACTGATCCAGCCCATCCATGTTGACGGCCACACCCTGCGCGATCAGGTTGGCGTGGGTGATCGACAATTGCACTTGGTTGAAGCGCAAGGGCTGGCGCACCGCCGTCTTCAAGAGTTCGATCTGGCCGGGTGTCTGGTTCGATACGCCAAAATGGCGCACCTTGCCCGCAGCTTCCAGCGCATCGAAGGCGGCGGCCACTTCATCGGGTTCGACCAAGGTATCAGGGCGGTGCAGCAACAGGACATCCAGATAGTCCGTCTTCAGGGCAGCCAGCGAGCCATCGACTGCAGTCAGGATATGCTCTTTGGAAAAGTCGAAAAATCCATTGCGGATGCCCGCCTTGCTTTGGAGGATGATGCCCTCCCGCTCGGACTGGCTCAGGCCAAGCGCCGTGCCGAAGCGCGCCTCGCACAAATGCGGGGTGCCGCCATAGATATCGGCGTGGTCGAACATGGTGATCCCGACCTCGCGCGCGGTGTCGTAAAGACTGCGTATATCCGCATCGTCCATCTTGGCGATGCGCATCAAGCCAAGGATAACGGCAGAAGGGGCCAAGCCCTCGGTCACTTTCGTCTGTTTCAACTCTTGTCTCCGTTGATTTGGGGTCAGGATGAGGTCTTGCCGTTGATCTTTCAAACGGAATGTAGCGATCAGATCCCTGTTTGCAGCATTTGCATTGACCTGCTCCCCGGTCGTCCCTCGTTCATAACGAGAGTCCTTGGGGTTGATAGGCATTGGTTTCAGGTCTGGCAAGCGCGCCGGGCGCGGTGCCATCAAGCAGCTCAAGCGTCCGGCGCGCTTCTGTCGGGGTCTTGTTGCCCAGCGAGGAATGCGGCCTGACGGTGTTGTAGTCATAGCGCCAGAGGGCCAACGTGCGGCGGGTATGAGGAGGATCAGAAAACAGCGCGGGGCGCTGTTTTCCCGACGATTGGGTCAGGCTGTCGAATATCTCCTCGTTGAGGCATTCGTCGCGCAGGCTTCCGTTGAATGTGAGGAGGGATCAGAAATTGATCCAGTGGATCAATTCCCCCGACGCAAGATGTATCCGTTTTGCTGCGGTTTGCCGGGGTCGATGTAATGCCATTCGACCTTGTTGTCGTTCGCCCATTTGAGGATCGCCTTGCTGGTGAACTCGGTCCTATTGTCACTGACGATGCAGGCGGGTTTTCCATAGATCCGGACGAGAGCGTCCAATTCTCGTGCGACCCTGGCCCCCGAGATGCTGGTGTCGGCGATCAGGCAGAGGTTTTCACGGCAGCAATCATCGTTCACAGCCAGAATGCGGAACCTCCGGCAGGCCCCGAAGGGGTCGGACAGAAAGTCCAAAGACCAGCGCTGGTTCGGGCGAAGTGGCATTGGCATCGGTCTGCGGCTGCCTCTCGCCCGTTTGCGGCCACGCCTGCGCCGCACCGACAGCGTCGTCGGGAAAACAGTCCCCCGGACTGTTTTCTGATCCTCCTCCGTCTTCACGGTATATCCGGTAAAGCTTCTTTTCGTTCATTACCATGCCCTTGCGCTCCAGCATGACACAGATGCGCCGATAGCCAATCCGGCGGCGCTTCTCGGCGATCTTGTTCATTTCCAGACGGATCTCCGGGGTATCAGGCGGATGCTCGCGCCGCACGGTCTTCGGACCCGCACCGATCAGGACGCAGGCCCGGCGTTGAGAGATCGGATGACCCTTCATCGCCCGCAGCATCGCGTCCCGCCGTTGCATCGGCGTCGTCAGGACTTTCCCAGCAGGTCTTTCAGGACCACGTTGTCGAGCATGACACCCGCCACCAGGCGCTTCAGCTTGGCGTTCTCCTTCTCAAGCTGCTTCAGGCGTTTGGTGTCCGACAGGTCCATCCCGCCATACTTGGCCTTCAGCTTGAAGAACGTCGCTGGGCTGAGGCCATGCTTGCGGCAGAGCTCAGCCGTCGGCAAGCCTGCCTCCTGCTCTTTGATCATCCCGATAATCTGCGCTTCCGTAAAACGGCGTCTCCTCATGTCGTCTGCTCCTTCAGAGTTGGGTAGACTCTACATCAGACCGAGGGAACTTTCGGGGGGCAGGTATGAACTGCCTTCCCCTGCAAGTGATTTGTTGATGCGCCGCTAACCCTGCTCCTATGTATTCGGTCTATGTTGGGGCCCTTCTGTTTGCCCCTGACCAAGATGGGAAGTCGCGCGCCCTGTGTCTCGTTAGCTCATCGGCCTTCAAATGCCATGCCCCCCGTCAGACTTGCAGGACGCCGATCAGGTCGTTGGTCCATCTCCGTTTCACTTGCAGATTCTTGTGTTTCTCCCCGCTAAAGCGCGCTGCTAGATGCTGACCGCGGCGACTGAACGCTATCGCTCGCCCGTTGTCAGCACTGCCCATGCGATGCGCGCCAACTTGTTGGCCATCGCAACAGCAGCGACGTTGACATGCATCCTGGTTTTCAAGCTGTCGACCCAGCTGGCGAGTGGGGTCGACCTGTCCTTGACCAGGTGCAGCACGGTTCTGGCCCCGTGAATAAACAGCTTTCGCAAATACGTGTTGCCGTGTTTGGATATGCCGATCAGCTTGGCTTTGCCTCCTGTCGTAACTTGCCGGGGAACGAGGCCGAGCCAAGCCGCAAGATCTCGCCCCTTGCCAAAAGTCTTCCCATTGCCGACGGCCGCCACCAGTGCAGTCGCGATCGTAGGCCCGACGCCAGGGATTTCCATCAGCCGGCGCATGTCCTGATCAGCTCCTGCAACCGATTTTATCTCGCTATCCAGTGCGGCGACCTTATCGTTGATCGTGCCCAACTCGGCAGCCATGTCCGCCAGCAGCGCCATCATCCTCGGCGTCAGGTCGTCCTTGTGATCTTCGGCGAGCCTTGTCAGAAATTTCTGGAACACATGCCGCCCCTGTGCCGGACGAATACCGCGCTCCATCAGAAAACCACGGGCCTGATTGATCAGTCGGGTCCGATCCTGCACAAGCCGCTCTCGCGCCCTATGGAGGGCTTGCAAATCAAGTTGCTCTTCCGACTTGATCGGCACGAAGCTCATTGTCGGGCGAGTTGCGGCCTCTGCGATGCCCTCGGCGTCACGGTCATCGTTCTTCTGCACTTTCACGTAGGGCCGAACATAAAGTGGCGACATCAAGCGAGGCTTTTGACCGAACTGCAAACAAAACCGCCCAACGTGATGGGCGCCGCCACAGGCTTCCATGGCCACAACACAAGGCGCCAACCGCCCAAGAAACTCCAAAAGCCGAAAGCGTTGAAGACGTTTGCGTATCACGACAGCACCAGTGCCGTCCACTCCCGCCAAGCTGCAGATCGTCTTGCCCAAGTCAATTCCAAGAACCGCGATTTCCATCGGAATCCTCCTTACTGTACTACCGATGACCGCAACTATAGATGCGGTTGGGCGGGAAGGCAGTTCATCCCATTAGGTCAAGCGCAGTGATCCTTCACCGCATGTGAGTTGATGACACTGACTTCGGGACCGACAACTCAATGCCACTTGCGGCCTGACGACCTGCACTCCCAACCGTTGCCTGCCTGAACGCAGGCCTTTGAGGTTCCTCCAGGGACGCGGTTCCTATGATGCCGTGGTCAGGACTGTTGCCGATCCAAGTCGAGCACGCCAATGAGATGGGCACATCGGAATTGCATTGAACCAGCATCATGTTGGCAGCCATGCGCTGACCCCGGACCGAAGCATGCACCCGGGTTGATCGCAGACGAAGGCTGCAGTGACAGCAGGACGGCCTAAACCGATCCAAACATCAAACCCGCCTTTGGGCGACACATGCCGCATGAACGAAACCGCTTGACTGGGACGGCCCCGTTACCGAAGTCCTGACCCTAACGGGCTCTTGACATCAGCACTTCAAGAAGGTGTCCTTGAAGCGTCCAAAATCATGTCCCGCAAATGCTGCATGGACCGGCTCGCATCGTTCAACTATACTACTTTTGCCATCAGTTTGGGAATGAACGAATGGACGACAGCGAGGGCCTCGGCCGTCGGATAAAGGCTTGGCGACTGACCCAAGAGTTGCACCAGAAGGAATTGGCGCATCGACTTGGCGTGACACAGCAGGCAGTATCGTTTTGGGAAAACGGTAAGGACGTTCCCTCAGCAAAAACTTTGGCACAGCTAAAGTCACTGATGGTGACGCCAGACCCGCTAAATGTGGAGCGTGCCTTCATTCG
>NZ_CBBQHX010000007.1:0-164906 GCF_964946895.1 Stagnihabitans sp.
AGGCCCGTATCAGTTATTGCTTGCGGCGACAGCAGCCACGACCAGCAGCAGCAGCAGCGGAACGACGAGACCACCAGCCGAGGAGGAGTTGGTGGTGGCAGCAGCGACGACCGGAGCGGGTTCAACAACCGGCTGGGCCATGCCGCCAGCGAAAGCGGTGGAAGCAGCCAGCGTCAGGGCAGCGGCGAGGGCGAATTTTTTCATCTTGGTCTCCGTTTTGGTTCATCCGGTCGCTTGACCCGCAAGGGCGCGACAGAATTGTTGCTCGTGGCAGGATAAAAGCATTTTGAAGGCGGATTTGCAACCGCTCCGCGCCGCCTTTGACCAAGTGTTGCCAGATTACCCAGTGAAAGAAAAAGAAAAAGACGGTGGAGACCCACCGTCTTTCCCACGAAATCGTGCAGTCGAACTTAGTTGTTCGAAGCGACGGCAGCCAGAACCAGCAGCAGCAGCAGCGGAACGACGAGGCCGCCAGCGGACGACGAGGTGGTGGTAGCAGCAACGGCCGTCGGGGTGACGGTGGCAACCTTGACGCCGCCGGCGAAAGCGGTGGAAGCGGCCAGCGACAGAGCGGCGGCGAGAGCGATTTTCTTCATAGTGATCTCCAGTTATTGCGCCCAGCCGAAGTTTCGCAGAGGCGGCGGGCGCGCCCAAGACTGTTCCTCATGGCGCCGTAAAAAGCAGGTCAAATCATGCTTTGCAACAGCCTGCTTGAGAGTTCTGGCGGGCCGGGCCGCAGAATCGTCAAATAAGCAACACCTTTCGATCTTGTTTGGGCACCAACCTCCTCTTTAGGTAGGTGCAGGTCGTGCATGCGTCGGGACAAAACCCAACGATTACGACCTTTTGCCAGTCTAATTCCGCCTAGATCAGCAGAACTTGCGTGCCGACTTTGGCCAGATCGAACAGCTCCAGGATGTGTTCATTGTACAGGCCAATGCACCCATTTGACGACCGCCGACCGATCTTGCGGGTGTCATGCGTGCCGTGGATTCGATAGGACGGCCAACCCAAATAGAGGGCGCGAACGCCGAGTGGATTCTCGGGCGAGCCGCCTTCGACAAAGGGCGGCCAGTCGGGATTGCGCTCCAACTCACCCTTGGTTGCAACCCAGCGCGGGTTTACGACCTTTTGCATGACAGCGGTCTTTCCGCGCTTGGTCAGTTCTTCGGTCAAGGGAACCGAAGTGGGATAGAGTTTGTAGATCGTCTGATCTTCTGACCAGAAGTGCAGCGCGCGCGAGGTGATATCGACCAGAATCGCACCCTTCTTGGTGTCGGCGAAATAATCCTGCCAGTCCAGCAACCGGAAGCTGGAGATGTTGGCCCGGGGGTTCGCCTCAGTTGTCGGGGTCTCGAACTCGGTAGAGTTCGCGAAATCTTCGGCTTTGGCGGGCAGGACAGAAGCCCCCAGTCCTGCGGCGGCGGCACCGAGGAACAGACGACGCCCCAACTTCTTGTTCTCGTCAGACATTCTCTGATCTCCGTTGTTTTCGTGCAGACTGCTTGATGAAGGGTTCTTACAGACATGTGCGGTCCGTCGCAATTCACACGCATGTCAATCGGCCACCGATTGCCATGGGTTTTTCTCGCTCCCGTTTTGCGGTAAGGACGATTGATACGGAGTCAGAGGCCCGATCAGGGTCCGATACAGGTGACGAACATGGAACGACGCTCTGCCCTTCTTTTTGGCGCTGCCGCAGCCCTCGCCGCTTGTGCGCCGCCGCCACCGCCCGCCCCGCTTGGGTCGGACGGCAAGCCCTTGCCCAAGGTCTATCACATCAATCCCGGCGATGAATCGGCGATTTCCTACCGGATGCTGGATGCGGTCAACGCCTTGCGCCAAAGCAAAGGCGCGCCCCAGGTGTCGTTCAATGCCGAGCTGATCGCTGCCTGTGCGGCCCATTCGCGGGATATGGCCGTGCAGAACCGGCCTTGGCACTTCGGATCCGATGGGTCCTCGCCACTGGTGCGGGTGCAACGGGTCGGCTTTACCGGCAAACTGCTGGGAGAGTTGATTTCGGAAACCTACGAGACAGAGCTTGTCACCCTGTCGGACTGGATGAACCAGTCGGACACACGCGCGATGCTCTTGGATCCGCGGGCCACACAAATCGGCTTTTCGTGGTTTCAGGAACCATCGGGCAAGCTGTGGTGGACGATGCTGTTAGCGGCCTGACCGTCAGGAGCGTTCCTACAGAGAAAATCGGGGGCCTTTCGGGCCCCTTTTTTGTCTTACGGGAAAATGTGGATCGGCGTTCCGGGGGTAACCATCGAATAGATCTGCTCGATTTCCTTGTCGGACACCGCGATGCAGCCCACTGTCCAGTCACCGCTGACCTTCGTCCAGCCGGGCTGGCCATGGATGAAGATATCGCCACCGGGTTCCTTGTGTGCCGCCTTGGCGAAGGCCCGATCGGCGTCGTTGGGGTAGGAAATCCGCAACGACAGGTGATAGGTTGACCCCGGATTGCGCTGGCTGATCTTGTAGGAGCCTTCCGGCGTCTTGCCATCGCCTTCAAAATGCTTGGTGCCAACCGGGTTACCTCCCAGCTGGATGTCATAGGTCTTCAGGACCTTGTCATCATGCATCAGGAACATCTTGCGGTCGGCCTTATGCACCTCGATCAAGGTGACCGAAGGGCCGGTGTAGGTCAAGAATTTCGAATGCTGACCACAGGAAACCAGCCCCAACAGGGATAGGGTCAACAGAATAGCCCGGAAGAATGCCGTCATGTGCCTGCCTCAGCGTTTTTTGTTGGATTAGCCGATGTTGGATTCTCTGGCCAGCCTGAATTCCACCGGATGCTTAAAGCGAGAAGCGGGCGGCGAGTTCGACGTGCGGCGACCAGCGGAACTGATCAACCGCTTGCACCCAGTCCAGCTTGTATCCGCCCGCGATCAGGATCTTGGCATCCCGGGCAAAGGTGGCGGGGTTGCACGACACGGCGGCGATGACCGGAACCTTGGATTTCGCCAAGGTGTGGCTTTGCGCCTCGGCCCCGGCGCGCGGCGGGTCGATCACCACCGCGTCAATGTGGCGGAACTCATCGGGCTCCAGCGGGCGGCGGAACAGATCGCGGACGTCGTTGGTCACGCGTTTGAGGCCCTCCGCCATCCGGAACCCCTTGTCGAGCGCGAGAAGCATCTTGGCTTCGCCTTCCACCGCGTGAACTTCAGCCTTTTCGGCCAGCGGCAGGGCAAAGGTGCCAATGCCGGCGAACAGGTCAATGATGCGGCGCGCAGTGCCGACGGATTCCTGAACGGCTGCCAGCAGGGCGGCTTCACCCTCGGCGGTGGCTTGCAGGAAGGCACCGAAGGGCAGGGGCACATTGGCCTTGCCCAACCGCAGCGAGGGTTGGGCGCGCAAAGCCACGATCTCGCCGTTCCAGGTCAGGCGCGACAGACCGAATGCCTCGGTCAGGCGGGCAAGTTCCAGTTGCAGGTTGGAATCCGCCACCTTGCCGCCCGATACGGCAACATCAGTGCCAGAGGGTGTGCGGGTGATCTGAAGGTCCAGTTCCGTGGTGCGCGATCCGCCGAGTTTGACGATTTCTTCAAGTGCCGGGAAGGTGGCCATCAGATCAGGGTGGAGGAGTTGGCAATTGGGCACGGCCACCAGCACATCCGACGCGCGGGCATGGAAGCCCATCAAAACGCCGCCCTTGGTGCGACGGGCGGCCAATGTGGCGCGGCGGCGAGAGCGGGCGGGCGAGGTCAGGATTGGCCTCAGTTCGGCCTCCAGCCCCTGGGCCGCCAAGGCCGCTCGGACGATCCCGGTCTTCCAATCCGCGACAAAGCCATCCGAGGCGTGCTGCATCATGCAACCACCGCAGGTGCGGGCGTGGACGCAGGGCGCTTTGACACGGAATGCCGAGGGGGTCAGGATGCGCAGGTCAATCAACTGATCGCCTTTGACCGTACCCTCGACCTCCTCGCCCGGCAGGGTTTGGGGCGCATAGAGTGCCCCCTCTGGTCCAAGGATGATCCCGTCACCCAAATGTCCCAGCCGTGCGATGGTGAAATTCACTCTGCCGCTTCCTTCTCGTCAACGCCGATGAAGCCGCCGCTTTGACGGTTCCAGTAGCGGGCGTAAAGCCCTCCTGCCGCCAAAAGTTGGGCATGTGAGCCTTGTTCAACGATCCGGCCCTCGTCCAGGACAATAATCCGGTCCATTTCGGCGATGGTGGACAGGCGGTGGGCGATGGCGAGCACGGTTTTGCCTTGCATCACCCGGGCCAAGGCGCCTTGCACCGAGGCTTCCACTTCGGAATCCAGCGCCGAAGTGGCCTCGTCCAGCACAAGGATCGGCGCATCCTTCAGGAAGGCGCGGGCGAGGGCGATGCGCTGGCGCTGACCGCCGGAAAGCTTCACGCCGCGTTCGCCAAGGAACGCGTCATAGCCGCTGCGACCCTGATGGTCCTTCAAACCAAGGATGAATTCATGCGCTTCGGCGGCACGGGCGGCGGCGAACATTTCCGCTTCGGTGGCATCAGGACGGCCATACAGGATGTTCTCTCGGGCCGAGCGGTTGAACATCGCTGTTTCCTGCGTCACCATGCCGATTTGCCGGCGCAGGCTTTCCTGTGTCACGGCGCGGACGTCGATCCCGTCAATCAGGATGCGCCCGCTTTCGGTGTCGTAAAGTCGCAGCAGCAGGGAGACGAGGGTGGATTTCCCCGCGCCCGAGGCGCCGACGATGCCGATCTTTTCACCCGGCGTGACGGTCAGTGAAACCTCCTGCAGCCCGCCCTTCTTTCGACCGTAGGCGAAAGAGACGTGGTCCATCTCGATCTTGCCCTTGGCGCGCGGCATCTCGATGGCGTTGGCGGCATCGGTCAGGGAATAGGGCGGCGTCAGGGTCCGCAGTCCGTCTTCAACCTCGCCCAGATTGCCGAAGATTCCCATCAGCGAGAAGCTGACCCAGCCGGTCATCTGCGCCAGACGGAAGCTGACCGCGCCCGATGCGGCGATGTCGCCGGCCGTGGCAGCCCCGGTCGACCACAGCCAAACCGTCGCGCCAACCATCAACACCGGCAAGACGCCCGCCAAGGCCATCAGGTTGAAGCGAAACCACGAGGAAATCGCACCATAGACCATGGCGCTGTCCCGGAAGGATTGCATCGCGTCAAGTGCCACGCGGTCTTCATGTTCCGTATGCGCGAAGAGTTTCACGGTCTTCATGTTGGTGACCGTATCAACAATCTGCCCGGTGACATTCGCCCGGGCCGAGGCACGCATCGCAGAAGCCCCGCGCACCCGGCGCAAATAGTAGCGGATGAAAAGGCAATAGGCGGCAACCCAGGCCAGCAGCACCAGCGAGACGGTGCCATTGATCGCCACCATCAGCGCCACGGACCCGATCACCGAAGCCAGCGCGAAGGCCGCTGTTTCGATGGAGCCTGACACGACATCCGTCGCCGCCCGCGCGGTCTGCATCTGCTTTTGCGCGATACGACCGGCGAAGTCATTGTCAAAGAAGGTGACCGAGTGGCCCAAGGTCCACCGATGCAGGCGTGACAGGATCAACGGGAACAGGTTGGGTTCAATCGTCAACGACAAGGCAGACGTGTTGATGCCGAAAATCAGCGGCCTTGCGATCAGGTAGAAGGCGGCAAAGGTGGCGAACAGATGCCAGTGCAGATGAAACACCTCAGACGGGGTACCAGTGGCGGCGTCAATCACCCGGCCAAGGATGGTGGCACTGATCGCCTCAAGCGAGCCTGCGGCGGCAGACCAGAAGGTGGCCCACAGAACCCCGGCCCAAGCGCCCTGCAGCGCCCAGCCGAAGAATTTCACCGGACGCGCCGGTGGTGGCAGGTTGGTCGGCCGGAATGGCCTGATCGTGGGTCCCAGCATCACTCGGCAGCCTCCTCGATGTCTTCATCGCGCAGGAAACCGCCCGATTGCCGCGCCCAGAACTGGGCATAAAGTCCACCCTT
Organism: Stagnihabitans sp.; assembly: GCF_964946895.1. NCBI lineage: Bacteria > Pseudomonadati > Pseudomonadota > Alphaproteobacteria > Rhodobacterales > Paracoccaceae > Stagnihabitans > Stagnihabitans sp. The sequence goes on from NZ_CBBQHX010000007.1 coordinate 5,942, forward strand.
GGCAAGAAGGGCGGCGTGGGTGCCCTCTTCCGCGATGTGGCCGCCCTCCAGCACCACGATCCGATCCATCGCCGCGATCGTGGACAGGCGGTGTGCGATGGCGATCACGGTTTTACCCTGCATCACGCCGAACAGCGCCTTCTGGATGGCTGCCTCAGCTTCGGAGTCCAAGGCCGAGGTCGCCTCATCAAGGATCAGGATCGGGGCATCTTTCAGGATCACCCGTGCCAGTGCAACCCGCTGACGCTGACCGCCCGACAGTTTCACGCCGCGTTCGCCGACATGGGCGTCATAGCCCTTGCGGCCTTGGGGGTCTTCCAGCGTCAGGATGAAGTCATGCGCCTCGGCTTGCTTTGCGGCGGCGATCATCGCCGCATCGCCCGCATCGGGGCGGGCGTAAAGGATGTTGTCGCGGACCGAGCGGTGCATCAGGCTTGAGTCCTGCTGTACCATGCCGATCTGGCGGCGCAGGCTGGGCTGGGTGACATGGGCGATGTCCTGACCGTCGATCAGGATCTGACCCTGCTCGGTGTCGTAGAACCGCAGGATCAGCTTTACGAGGGTGGACTTGCCCGCGCCAGAGCGGCCAATCAGGCCAATCCGTTCGCCCGGACGGACGGTCAGGGACAGGTTCTGCAACCCACCGGAACCGCGGCCATAGTGGTGGCTGACGGATTTGACTTCGATCAGACCTTTCTGGAAATTCAGCGGGCTGGCGTCCTTGGTGTCGACCAACGAAATCGGCTGGGTGATGGTCTGCATGCCTTCCTGCACGGTGCCGAGGTTCTGGACCAGGTTCGTCGTCGCCCACATGATCCAGTAGGTCATCGAATGCAGGCGCAGCACAAGGGCCACCGCCGCGGCCACCAGACCAACCGAGGCCATCCCGTGATACCACAGGTAGATCGCCCAGCCGGACACGCCGGTGACCATCAATCCGTTGATGAAGGTCAGCGCCGTGTCCATCACGGTGACGATCCGCATTTCCTTCTGGAAGGTGGAACGTGCGCCCTCGATCGCTTCCTTGGCATAGGCCAGTTCGCGGTCGTCATGCGCAAAAAGCTTGACGGAATGGATGTTGGTGTAGCTGTCCACCACACGGCCTGTGACGGCCGAACGCGCCTCGGAACTGGCGGTGGAAGCGGGGCCGGCGCGCCGGATCGTCCAGCGCATCAAGGCGATGTAGCCCAGGAACCATGCGACAAGGGGGATCAGCAGACGGGTGTCGGCGTTGGCCAGCATCAGGGCAGCCGCGATCAGGGTGGTGGAAGCGAAGGCCACCGCGTCGAAAACCTGAAACACGGCGTCCCCAGCGGCCGGGGGCGCCTGCATGATGCGGTTGGCGATACGGCCGGCGAAATCGCTTTCAAACCAGCCGACCGGTTGGCGCAGCACATGTGCATGCGCCCGCCAGCGCATCATCGTGCCGAAGTTGGTCAGGATCGTGTTGTGCAGCAGCGCAACGTTGGTGCCGCCGATCAACGGACGGATCAGCACGATGGCGGCCGCCACCAGCATGATTTCCGTGCCATGCGCAGCCCAGACCTGCACGGGGGTCCCCTGACCCAGCAGGTCGACCAGATGGCCCATGTACCAGATCAGGCTGACTTCGGCAGCCGCATTCATCGTCGAGAACAAGGCTGTGACACCGAACACGAAGCGGAATGGGCGAATATAGTCCGCCAGAAAGGGCCAAAGCTGGCGCGGCGGGGCATCAGTCTGGGTATAAGGCGCGTAAGGGTCGACAAGACCCTCGAAGAACTTGAACATGGCGGACCTTTGGATTGCCCGCTGGATATAGCCCGATTTGCCGGAAAGGGAAACGACGGTTACGTCAGCAGGGCTTCCCGGGTCAGCGTCAGATCGCTGGCAAGCCAGCGCGCCTCCAGCGCTTTCAGCGTTAGACCCAGCGCTTCACCTTGCAAGCCGGGCATCAGGTCGGCAGCGGACACCGGGAAACGGCTTCCCGCGCCACGGTCAAGATCAGCGCGCCAACCTTCGGGCAGCGCGCTTTCCAAAAGGGCAGCGCGCGCCAGCACCACATCCCCACCCGGCGTGGCCCCAAGTTTCCACCCCAACGCGGCGGGGGTGAGTGAGGAGCCGATTTCATCGCGGATCCGGCTGATTTCGGACTGCTCTTGCCGAGACAGGCGCAGGTGCGGACCGGGGTCTTCACCGCCCAGCACAGCAAGACGGCGCTGCCAGCGCGGCGTCTGGTCGGCCTCAAGGTGGATCAGAAGAGCCATGGCGCGGGGGTCCGCGCCGGGCAGAATGTGGCGCAGGACGCCAGTTGTGGCCATACTCGCCAAGGCCGGGGCAGGGTCACGGGCAGCGAGAAGCTTGCGCATCTCGGCGCCGACCCTCTCTCGGCTGAGCCCGTCAATGCCCTCGGCAAGGTCGGCGCAGGCAGCCAGGCCTTCAGGATCAATCCCCTCCGTCGGGTCGCCATAGACCGCGTAAAACCGGAAGAACCGCAGAATCCGCAGGTAATCCTCGCGAATGCGCTGATCCGGCTCTCCGACAAAGCGCACCCGGCGGGCAAGCAGATCCGGCAGACCCTGCAGCGGGTCGACAACCTCGCCCGAGGGTTCGGCGTAGAGCGCGTTCATGGTGAAATCCCGCCGCGCCGCATCTTCCGTCAGATCACAGGAAAAGGACACGACGGCGCGACGGCCATCGGTTTCCACGTCGCGGCGGAAGGTGGTCACTTCGTGGGTCATGCCACCTGCAATAACCGTCACGGTGCCATGATCAATGCCCGTTGGAATGACCTTGAAGCCGGCCGCCCCGGCCAGATCAACCACCGCCTGTGGCAAGGCGTCGGTGGCAAGGTCAATGTCGGTGACCGGCAGGTGCAGCAATTCATTGCGCACGCAACCGCCAACAAACAGGATGCGGTGACCGGCAAGGCCCAAGACGGCACACAGGGCCTGTGTCCCGTGATGGTTCAGCCAAGCGCCGCCAATTCTCAACCCTTTGCCCTTTCGGCCAATCCGCGCAGGATGCGCGCCGTCGCCCCCCAAATATAATAGGGGCCCCAAGGCACAGCGTAATACGCCCGCCATTGTCCACGCCAGAGCCGCCGTTCAATGCCGTAACGGGAAAGATCAAGAAGATGCGCCAAGGGGACGGTAAAGACTTCTTCGACCTCTCCCGGGTCACGTTTGGGCATAAATTGGGCAACTTCAGCAAGGATCGGCGTCATTTCAAAGCCGGTGACTGTCTCATGTGCAGGCAATCGGCCGATCACACGAACCAACTGCGGCGGCAGGCCAATCTCCTCGTCAGCTTCACGCAGTGCGGCGTCTTCCAAGGTGGCGTCATGCTCTTCCTGCTTGCCGCCCGGAAAGGCGATCTGGCCAGGATGGTGCTTGAGGTGTGAAGCGCGTTTGGTCAAGATCACCTCGGCCCCGCCGGGCCCTGCCATAACCCCGACCAGAACCGCAGCCGGGCGCAGGGTCCGGCCAGCAGGATAAAGGCCGGGGTTGAGGTCAAAGTCAGACGAGGCGCCGGCTGACCGCGCAAGCGAGGCGGTCAGCCGGGCCAGTTCATCAGGCATTGTCAGCCTTTGAGGCTTCAAAGCCGAGGGTCTTGGGGTCAAACTCGTAATGCGCGCCGCAGAACTGGCAGTCGGCGGTCACAATGCCCTCGGCCGTGGTCATATGCGCAATGTCGCGTTGCGAGTAGATCGACATGGTCTGCCGGACCTTGTCCTCGGAACACGAGCAGCCGAAGTGGACCGGCGTCGCATCGAACACCCGCGGGCCTTCCTCGTGGAACAGACGGACCAGCAGATCCGTGGGGGCAACGGTCGGGCCAATCAGCTCAAGCTCTTCCACGGTGTCCAGCAAGACGTTGACGCGGTTCCAGTTTTCCGCCGGTTCCCCTGCCAGAATGTCGGTGTGCGACAGCAAGCCACCCTCGCCCGATCCTTCCGGGGCGGCGACGCCTTCGCCCACCTGCGGCATGTGCTGCAGCATGACCCCGCCGCCGCGCCAATGCGACGGATGTCCGGGCATCTGGCTTTTGCCAAAGGTCAGCGCGAAACGCGTCGGCAGCTGTTCGGACTGGGCAAAGTAGGTCTGCGCACAGTCGGACAGGGAATTGCCGGAAATCGGTGTGAACCCCTGATAGGGCGTCATCCCGGCGCCCTGGTCCAGCATGACGGCGAAATATCCCTCGCCGATCTGGCTGAAGGCCGGCGCGTTGGGATCAAGCCGATCCGCGTCATAGCTGGCATAGGCGCGAATGCGGGCCGACTGACCCTCTTCGGTCGGGCCGTAGTAGTCGGTCGCAATCAGCCGCGCCGCGCCCTTGCCGCGGATTTGCAGCGACAGTTTCCAGCGCAGCTTGATCGATTGCCCGATCAGGGCGGTCAGCAGTGCGGCTTCCGCCACCAAAGCCTCGATCTGGTCGGGATAGTGGTGCTGGGTCAGCACGCGGTCCAAGACGCCGTCCAGACGGACCACACGGCCGCGGATGTCGCTGGCGTCAAGCTGAAAGGGCAGGACGGTATCGTCCCAGGTGATCTGGTTTCCGGTGACCATGGGGTTTCCTTAAGGTGCCAGTCTTGGCATACCGCGCCTATATTGGCAGAGCAACCGGGCCACCAAGGGGGAAGCCATGATCAGACGGTATGGCGAGGCTGTGAAAACGGGGCAGCGCTACAGGCGGCGGCCGGGGGTTTACGGCGTCCTTCTGCGCGGCCGCGAGATTTTGCTGACCCATCAGGCCGAACCGATCCCGGAATACCAGCTTCCTGGCGGCGGCATTGACAAAGGGGAGGCCCCGATCGCTGCGCTGCACCGCGAGGTCTACGAAGAAACCGGATGGCACATCAGCAGCCCGCGCTGGTTGGGCACCTATCGGCGTTTCACCTTCATGCCGGAATACGACATGTGGGCTGAAAAGGTCTGCGCAATCTATCTGGCGCGGCCCACAATGCGCATGGGTCCTCCGTCAGAGCAGGGACATCGGGCGCTGTGGGCGGATGTTCGTACTGCCTTGGACTTGCTGGACAATGTCGGGGACCGCGCGATGTTGGCGCGCGTGCTGGATCGCGCGGATCTTTAGCCTTCACCGGTAAAGTCGAACAGCACGCCCGACACGTCGTCGGGAAAGTCCTTGCCGCCAGCAAAGGCTGACAGATCCCAGATCAAAGCTTCAAGCAGTTCGGTGCTGGGGAGGGACACGCTGCGGACCAACAGGCGCAACAATCCCTCACTGCCCAGTTCGTTGCCCAGCGCGTCAGGGCATTCGGTGATGCCGTCCGACGACAGGAACAGCCTGTCGCCCGGCGCGAGGATGATCGAACAACGATCATAGACCGCGCCCGGGATCAGGCCAATGGGCATGCCGCCCTCTCCCAACTGTTGCAGATTGCCGTTGGCCCGAATCACGATCGGATGCGGATGGCCGGATTGAACGAAGTCGACCTGCCCGGTGATCAGGTTTATTTCAGCATAGGCCATGGTGAAATACTGATCGACCTGCATTTCCTCGATCATCATCTGGTTGAGACGCGCCGCCACAACCTCCGGCGGCCACGAGTCGCGCAGGCCTTGGGCATTCACGGTCAGGGCGATGTTCTGATCTGACGCGCCGCCCGAAAACAGACCGGCCAAACGCGCCGTCATCATGCCCGACGCCACGCCATGTCCCGAGACATCGACCGAAAAGATCGCAACCCTGTGGGCATCGATGCGAAAGCTGCCGACCAGATCGCCGCCGACATGACCCGAGGGCCGCAACAACACATTGGCCGTGCCACCGCCATAGTCACGCACCCGATCCCGAACGAGGGCCTGCTGCAACTTGTGCGCCTCGATCAGATCACGGTCGAGCGAGTCATAGACCCTTTGCAACTGATCCAGCGTGGTGCCGACCAGACGGTTTTTTTCCACCAAGGCTTGATGCATGGTGACGACCCGCTCGCCCGCCCGCAGGCGGGCGCGCAGTTCGTCGGAGTTCACCGGCTTGGTCAGGAAATCATCGGCGCCGTTTTCCAGGCCCACCGCGATTTCTGTCTTTTCAGATTTTGAGGTGAGAAGAATGAAATAGCCGTAACCTTCCTTTGGCAGGGCACGGAAGGCTTGGCACAGTTCCAGTCCGCTTATGCCGGGCATCATCCAGTCCGACAAGACGATGTCGAAGGTGCGGCGCTGACACAGATCAAGCGCTGCAGCACCATCCTCCGCCTCGGTCACCTCATAGCCCCAGCGTTGCAATTGGACGCTCAGGATCCGGCGCTGCGCCCGGCTGTCATCGACGACAAGCACGCTGACCCGACCCTGCGGGGCCGAGGCCAGAAACGGGTCGCTGGGATGCACCATTGCCAACATTGTCACCTTGAGCGCCAAAGCGCCGGAATTTGCCCTCATGCCCTTGTTCTGCGCGTCAGGGTTTAAGAGAGGATGAAACCTAAAACTCTCATTTCTCGGGTTTTTCGGGATTACCGGTTGTTAAGGGTGAAGCCTCATGCTGGGCCTAGGGTGAAGTTGGGGAACCGTCATGATTGATTGGGACAGAGTGCGCGAGTTGCGGTCTGAAATCGGGCCCGAGGATTTTGAAGAGGTGGTGAGCCTGTTTCTCGAAGAGGCGGATGAGGCGATTGCGCGGCTTTCGGCAACCAACGGCGCCAAGGCACTGGCCGCTGACCTGCATTTCCTCAAAGGTGCCGCGCTGAACCTTGGCTTCGCCAGCCTATCGGGTCTGTGTCAGGATGGCGAACGGCGGGCCACTGCAGGCGATTTGTCCACCGACCTTGACGCCGTGCGCGCCGCCTATGCCGCCTGTCTGGCAGAGTTTGAGGCCGATGCCGCGCAGGCCTTCGCCGCATAAGGCCTGCGGCACCGATGGTTCTTGTTCCGAAGTGAAAAACTGACTAGACCCCGGTCAGTTTTTCCACTGGGAGCGCCCGATGTCCACCTTCAAACCCAAGAAAGTCGTCCTTGCCTATTCCGGTGGGTTGGACACCTCGATCATCCTGAAATGGCTGCAGACCGAGTATGGCTGCGAGGTGGTGACGTTTACCGCCGACCTCGGCCAAGGCGAAGAATTGGAACCGGCGCGGGCCAAGGCGATCCTGATGGGGATTGCGCCGGAGAATATCCATATCGTGGACGTGCGGGAGGAGTTCGTGCGGGACTTCGTGTTCCCGATGTTCCGCGCCAATGCGCTGTATGAAGGGCTGTATCTGCTGGGCACGTCGATTGCCCGCCCGCTGATTTCGCAGCATCTGGTGCGGATTGCGCATGAGGTTGGCGCCGACGCCGTGGCGCATGGCGCGACGGGCAAGGGCAACGATCAGGTGCGGTTTGAACTTTCGGCCGCTGCTTTGGACCCGGCGATCAAGGTGATTGCGCCGTGGCGGCTGTGGGACCTGACCTCGCGCACCAAGCTGTTGGAATTTGCCGAGAAGAACCAGATTCCGATCGCCAAGGACAAGCGCGGGGAAGCGCCGTTCTCGGTGGATGCGAATTTGTTGCACACGTCGTCTGAGGGTAAGGTTCTGGAGAACCCTGCGGAGGAAGCGCCGGAGTTTGTGTATCAGCGCGTGACGCCGGTCGAGCAGGCGCCGGATGTGGCGGAATATGTCGAGATCACCTTTGCGAAGGGCGATGCGGTTGCCATCAATGGCGAGGCTTTGTCTCCGGCCACGATCCTGACGCGGCTGAATGAAATTGGCGGCAAGCATGGCGTGGGGCTGTTGGATCTGGTGGAAAACCGGTTTGTCGGCATGAAGTCGCGCGGGCTTTATGAGACGCCCGGCGGGACGATCCTGCTGGAGGCGCACCGGGGGATCGAGCAGATCACGCTTGATAGCGGGTCGGGGCACCTGAAGGACTCGATCATGCCGCGCTATGCGGAGTTGATCTACAATGGCTTCTGGTTCTCGCCGGAGCGGGAGATGCTTCAGGCTTTGATCGACAAGAGCCAGGAGCATGTGTCCGGCACGGTGCGGGTCAAGCTGTACAAGGGCTCGGCGCGGACGGTGGCGCGGTGGTCGGATGAGTCGCTGTATTCTGAAAAGCACGTGACGTTTGAAGACGATGCGGGCGCTTACGATCAGAAGGACGCGCAGGGGTTCATCACGTTGAACGGGCTGCGGTTGAAGCTGATCGCGACCCGAAATGCCCGGGTGAAAGGGTAAGATTGCACGCGTGCAATGTGATCTAACCTGTTGATTATGAACGGTATTGGAAAAATCCTTTACCGTTCATTCATTTTTAGCGCAGGGCGAAGGCGGCCAGACGGTCGTAGTAGGGCTGGGCTTCGTCGGCTAGCTTCTGAAATTCAGGCGTGAGGGTCGGCAGCGGGCCTTCGGGTTCATCCAAGCCGGAAGACTGGTGGACGGCGTTGTACCAATGCGGGGCCCAGACGCCGTCGTAGGGTTTGGGGCCGGCGGGCCAGTGGAGCATCTTTTCCGTGAAGGGGATGTTCAGGGCGGCGCAGAGTTTTGTCAGGGTTTCCAGAGGTTTGGCGCGAATGTCGTAGCTGTCTACGACGATGGGCGGCTCTCCGAGCCAGTCGGCGACCTGATGGAACAGGTGGGCTTGCTGAACGTAGCCTATGTCGAGGAGCGTCGGGCTCTCGCGCTTCTTGGAGTAGCTGGCGACGACGCGGGCCGGGTGGCGGATCAGGAAGACGTTGGTCAGGCCCAGCATGAAGCCACGTTCGAACTCGGGGATCATATGGAGGGTCATGTGTTTTTGGTAGAAAAACGATTGGCCGCCCGGGATCTCCCCGAGGCACTGGCTTGCGACTTTAGCGGGGTCGGGTTCGCCGGCGGCAATGACGTCCTCGGTCATCGGGTGCACGATTCCGGAGTGTTTGAGGTAGGCGGCGTAGAAGGGTTCGTCCCAGACGGCGCAGTCGCCACGAGAAGCGAAGGCGTACATCATGGCGGTGGAGAGGTTGCGGGGGCCGCTCCACATGGCGATTTTGCGGGGATCAGGGGTCATGCCGGTCTCTGGTTGAGAGGAAGAGCGGGGGTTTCACACCCCCGCGCCCCCGTGGGATATTTATGAACAAATGAAATCACGCGCCGACGAGGGTTTTGTAGAGGGCGCGGATGCGTTGGGTGACGGGGCCGAGTTCGCCGGTGCCGATCTGGCGGCCGTCGATGCTGCTGACGGGGGTTTGGGCGCCGAAGGTTCCGGTGAGGAAAGCCTCGTCAGCGCCGTAAGTGTCGACCAGCGAGAAGTTGCGCTCGTAAACGGGGATGCCATTCGCTTTGCAGAGGTCGATGACCTTTTGGCGGGTGATGCCGTTCATGCAGTAGTCGCCGGTGGAGGTCCAAACCTCGCCCTTGCGGACGATGAAGAAGTTGCAGGCATTGGTGGTGTTTACGAATCCGTGGACGTCAAGCATCAGCGCCTCGTCTGCGCCGGCTTTTTCGGCGGCGATGCAGGCGAGGATGCAGTTCAGCTTGGAATGGGAGTTCAGTTTGGGGTCTTGCGTCATCGGCAGGCCGCGCATGTGGGGGACTGTTGCCAGACGGATGGGGCGGGGGAGTTTTTGGCGGGAGTGTTCCATGATGATGACCATCGTGGGGCCGCGTTGGGAGAGTTTGGGGTGTTGGAAGGGGCGGGTCTTGACGCCGCGCGTGACCATCAGGCGGGCGTGGGCGTCGGTGGTGAAGCCGTTGGCGGCTTGGGTGTCGAAGATGGCTTGCAGGACTTGTTCGCGGGTCAGGGCGATGTCGAGGTCGATGGCCTTGGCGGCCTCGAACAGGCGGTCGATGTGTTCGTCTAGGAAAGTCCATTTGGTGTTGTAGAGACGGATGCCCTCCCACACGCCGTCGCCGAGCATGAAGCCGGAGTCGTAGACCGAGACGGTGGCTTGGGCTTTGGGGACGATCTGGCCGTTGACGTAGATCAGGATGGATTCGTTGCGGATATCGTCTTCGGCTTGGTGGGTGGAAACGTCGGTCATGGGGGCCTCCTGCATGGGGGCAGGTTAAGGGGGGCTTTCGGGGAAGGGAAGGCTTGGATAGGGTCTTGAGGTTAGCTTGGGGGCCGATGTGCAAGACGACGTGACACCGATGATGGCGCAGTATCTGGAGATCAAGGGGCGCTATCCTGGGGCGCTGTTGTTCTACCGGATGGGCGATTTCTACGAGATGTTCTTTCAGGACGCGGTGGAGGCGTCCGAGGCGCTGGATATTGCTTTGACCAAGCGGGGGACCCATGCCGGGGCGCCGATCCAGATGTGTGGGGTGCCAGTGCATGCAGCGGAAGGGTATCTGCTGGGGCTGATCCGCAAGGGGTTCCGGGTGGCGATTGCGGAACAGATGGAGGACCCGGCGGAGGCGAAGAAGCGCGGGTACAAGTCCGTCGTGAAGCGCGATGTGGTGCGGCTGGTGACCCCGGGGACTTTGACCGAGGACAGCCTGCTGGAGGCGCGGCGGTCGAATTATCTGTGTGCGTTTGCGGAGGTGCGGGACGAGGGGGCTTTGGCCTGGGCGGATATTTCGACGGGCGAGTTCCGGGTGATGGTGTGTCCGCCGGCGCGGTTGGCGGCGGAGCTGGCGCGGCTGGGGCCGAAGGAAGTGCTGGTGTCGGAGAGCCGCGAGGGGGTTTGGGCGGAGGTAGTGCGAGAGGCGGGGGCGGCGATTACGGCGCTGTCGCGCGGAAGTTTTGATAGCGGGTCGGCGGAGGTGCGGGTTTCGGCGCTGTATGGGGTGGCGGGGCTTGCGAGTTTCGGGAGTTTCGGGCGGGCTGAGGTTTCGGCGATGGGGGCCTTGGTCGATTATCTGGAGCTGACGCAGCGGGGGAAGTTGCCGTTGCTCAGGCCTCCGGTGCGGGAGGCGTCGGGTGGGACGGTGCAGATTGATGCGGCGACGCGGCGGAATTTGGAGCTGACGCAGGCTTTGTCAGGGGGCAAGGAAGGGTCCTTGCTGGCGGCGATGGACCGGACGGTGACGGCGGCGGGGGCGCGGTTGCTGGAGGTGCGGTTGAGCAGTCCATCGCGGGACTTGGGGGTGATTGGGGCACGGCTGGAGGGGGTGCGGTGGCTGGTGGACGGGCCTCGGCATGAGTTGCGCAGCGCGTTGCGCATGGTGCCGGATATGGATCGGGCGCTTTCAAGGCTGGCGTTGGAGCGCGGGGGGCCGCGGGATTTGGCGGCTATTCGGGCGGGGTTGGGTCAGGCCTCGCGGATTGAATTGGCGGGGGCGCCGGAAGGATTGGCTTTGGCTTGCGCGGTGTTGCGGGGGCAGGAGGACTTGGTCGATCTGCTGGACCGGGCGTTGGTCGCGGAGCCGCCGCTGTTGGTGCGGGATGGGGGGTATATCGCCTCTGGCCATGACCCGGAGCTGGATGCGACGCGGCGGCTGCGGGATGAAGGGCGGGCGGTTGTCGGGGATATGCAGGCGGAGTTCATCCGGGATACGGGGATTTCCAGCCTGAAGATCAAGCATAACAATGTGTTGGGGTATTTCATCGAGGTGACCTCGGTCCATGCGGAAAAGCTGCTCGGCGGGGGGCGGTTCATCCATCGGCAGACGAATGCGAATGTGATGCGGTTTTCCACCGTTGAGTTAAGCGAGATGGAGACGCGGATTCTCAATGCGGGGAATTTGGCGTTGGAGCAGGAGAAGGCGCATTTTGATGCGCTGCGGGCGGAGGTTCTGGCGCGAGCGGCGGCGATTGCGGCGGCGGCGCGGGGCTTGGCGGAGTTGGATTTGAGCGCGGCGCTGGCGGATCTGGCGGTGGCGGAGGATTGGGTGGCGCCGGTTGTCGATGACTCCCGGGCGTTTGATGTTGTGGCCGGGCGGCATCCCGTGGTGGAGCGGGCGCTGAAGCGGACGGGGACGGCGTTTGTGCCGAATGACTGTCGGCTGACGGAGGGGGGGACTCCGGCGATCTGGCTGCTGACTGGACCGAATATGGCGGGTAAGTCCACGTTTTTGCGGCAAAATGCGGTGATTGCGCTGCTGGCGCAGATGGGGAGTTTTGTGCCAGCGCGCTACGCTCGGGTCGGGTTGGTGAGCCAGTTGTTCAGTCGGGTGGGGGCGGCGGATGACCTCGCAAGGGGGCGGTCGACGTTCATGGTCGAGATGGTGGAGACCGCCGCTATTTTGAATCAGGCGGATGATCGGGCTTTGGTCATTCTGGATGAGATTGGGCGCGGGACGGCGACGTATGACGGGTTGTCGATTGCCTGGGCGACGTTGGAGAACCTGCACGATGTGAACCGCTGCCGGGCGCTGTTTGCCACGCATTATCATGAGATGACAGCCTTGGCGGGCAAGCTGAAGGGGGTGAAGAACGCCACGGTGACGGTCAAGGAATGGGAGGGGGATGTGATCTTCCTGCATGAGGTGCGGGAAGGGGCGGCGGACCGGAGTTACGGGGTGCAGGTGGCACGGCTGGCGGGTCTGCCACATGCGGTGGTGGAGCGGGCCAAGGTTGTGCTGGAGGCGCTGGAGAAGGGCGACCGGGAGCGGCCAGGGCAGAGGGCGCTGATCGACGACTTGCCGCTGTTTCGGGCGGTGAGGCCGGAGCCTGTGGTGCGGGTGGCGCCCTCATCCGTGGAGACGCGCTTGTGCGAGATCAGCCCTGATGATCTGTCGCCGAAGGAGGCGTTGCAGTTGATTTATGAGCTGAAGGGATTGGTCAGGTAGGGTGGGGTTGTAACCCCACCCTACGTCCGTCCCCGTGCGGTCAGCCTTGGGTGTTGGATGAGACACCGACTTGCGCGGGGCGCAGGAGACGGTCGTGCAACATGAAACCCTCGGTCATCACCTGAATGATCGTGCCGGCTTTGGTGCCGGGCAGGGGGGCTTCAAACATCGCTTGCATGGTTTGGGCGTCGAAGGCGTCGCCGTTTTGCGGGGTGATGGGCTTGACGCCGTGTTTGGTCATCACAGAAGTCAGTTCGCGCAGGGTGAGGTCGACACCTTCGAGGAGGGCGGCAGCGGGGGCCTTGAGATCTTCCGGCACGGCGAGAAGGGCGCGCTTGAGGTTGTCGTAGACGGGCAGAAGATCGCGGGCCAGACGGGTGGAGCCGTATTGCTCGGCCTCGCGGCGGTCGCGTTCGCTGCGCTTGCGGGCATTTTCCGCATCCGCCAGGGCGCGCATGTAACGGTCGCGCATCTCTTCCTTCTCGGCCTTGGCGGCGGCGAGTTCTTCGCTTTCCATGAAGGTTTCAAGCTCTTTCAGGTCGATCTCTTCAGGACCGGATTTGTCGTCTGCCATGTCATTCACCCTTTTTAGTTCAGCCTTTGCCCCGTCCGGAGACCATACGGCCCACCAGTTGGGCGGTATAATCCACGATCGGGACGATCCGCCCGTAGTTCAGACGGGTCGGGCCGATGACGCCGATGGCGCCAATGATCTTACGGTCGGTGTTCATATAGGGAGAAACCACGAGAGTGGAACCCGAAAGTGAGAAAAGCTTGTTCTCAGACCCGATAAAAATGCGGACACCTTCGCCGGTTTCCGTCATTTCCAGAAAATCGGCGATATCGCGCTTGCGTTCCAGGTCATCGAACAGGGTGCGGATGCGGTCGAGGTTGAGGGATTCGGGGTCGGATTCGATCAGGTTGGCTTGGCCCCGGACAATGAGACGCTCGCCGCGTTCGCCAGCGTTTTCCCAGAGGGCGAGGCCGTTCTCGACGAGGTTCTGTGCGAGGACGTCAATCTGCTGGCGGTTCTGGGCGATTTGCGCGGCAATCAGCGGGCGAAGTTCCGACAGGCGGCGGCCTTCGGCGATGGCGTTGAGGAAATTCGCCGCCTCTCGCATGGAAGACGGGGTTTGGCCGGGGGGAGGGGTGAAGACGCGGTTTTCAACATGGCCGTCGACGAAGACGAGGACGACGAGGGCGCGTTCGGGGGAAAGGCTGACGAACTCGATATGGCGGATGGCGGTTTCTTGTTTGGGGGCAAGCACCAGTGAGGCGGAACGGGTGATGCCGGAAAGCGCGGCACCGACATGGTCGAGGAGGGAGGTGACGTCAGGCTCATCCCGCTCGACCGAGGATTCGATCTTGGCCCGGTCAGCGGAATCGATCGTGCCGACCTCCATCAGGCCGTCAACGAACATGCGCAGACCCAGTTGGGTGGGGATGCGGCCGGCGGAGACATGGGGGCTGTCGAGCAAGCCGAGGTATTCCAGATCCTGCATTGTGTTGCGGATCGTGGCGGCGGAAAGCTTCTCGGTCATCGAGCGGGTGAGGGTGCGGGACCCAACGGGGTCACCGGAGGACAGGTAGGATTCGACCACGCGGCGGAAAACCTCGCGGGAGCGGTCATTCATCTCGGTCAGGAGGGAGGGTTTGTCTGCCATGCCCCCATTTAGGGACGCGAGCGCCGGGGCGTCAATCGGGGTTGCGTCGTGGGCGCGCTGCGTCATATCTGGCTTTTAGATACTGATGCAGCAAAAGGTGCTAACATGCGTCCCTCTGGCCGGAAATTGGATGAATTGCGGGCGGTTTCGATAGAAGCCGGGGTGATGAAACACGCGGAAGGGTCTTGCCTGATCAAGATGGGCGAAACGCATGTCCTGTGTTCGGCCACCATCGAGGACAAGGCGCCGAGCTTCCTGAAGGGCACAGGTCTGGGCTGGGTGACGGCGGAATATGGGATGCTGCCGCGCGCAACCAATAGCCGGACCAAGCGGGAGGCCGCGATGGGCAAGCAATCCGGGCGGACGCAAGAGATTCAGCGGCTGATCGGGCGGGCCTTGCGGGCCGGCGTGGACCGTTCGGCCTTGGGGGAGCGGCAGATCGTGGTGGATTGCGATGTGATCCAAGCGGATGGCGGGACGCGGTGCGCCTCGATCACCGGGGGATGGGTGGCGTTGCGACTGGCGATGAACAAATTGCTGAAGGCAGGTACGATCATCAGCGATCCGATGATTGACCATGTCGCCGCGGTGTCGTGCGGGGTCTATGCCGGGCAAGAGGTCTTGGATCTGGATTACGCGGAAGACTCGGTGGCTGGGACGGATGGGAATTTCGTCATCACCGGGCGAGGGCGCATGATTGAGGTTCAGATGTCGGCCGAGGGGGCGACGTTCTCTCGCGATGAGATGGGCAAACTGCTGGATCTGGCGGAAGCCGGGGTCAAGGCCTTGGTCGCAGCGCAGAAGGTGGCGGTGGGCTGATGCGGATTCTGGCGGGAGAAAAACTGCTGGTTGCCACCGGAAACAAGGGCAAGATGGCGGAGATTTCGGCTCTGTTATCGCCTTTCGGCGTATCGGTCTTGGGTTTGGCTGCGTTTGGTCTGGCGGAGCCGGAAGAGACCGAGCGGAGCTTTGCAGGCAATGCGTTGCTGAAAGCGCGGGCCGGGGCCAAGGGATCAGGGCTGCTGACCTTGGCGGATGACTCTGGGCTTATGGTGGACGCCTTGGGCGGGGCGCCGGGGATTTATACGGCAGATTGGGCGGAGGGCGCCAAGGGCCGCGATTTCGGCCGGGCCATGGAAAAGACGTGGGGACTGCTGCAGGGGGTAGCGGCCAAAGCACCCCGGACGGCAGAGTTTTGCTGCACGTTGGCACTGGTGCGGCCTGACGGGGAAGAGCGGGTGTTTGAAGGGCGTGTGGCGGGGCAGATTGTCTGGCCGCGACGCGGCACCCTTGGCCACGGCTATGATCCGATCTTTGTGCCCAATGGCTATGAACAGACCTTTGGCGAAATGGACGAAGCGATCAAGAACAAGATCAGCCATCGCGCTGATGCGTTTGGCCAACTGATGAAGGAATGTTTCACGTGAAACACATCTCTACCGGATCACCATTCGAGGCGACGATGGGATACAGCCGCGCCGTTGTAAAAGGCGGGTGGTGCTTTGTCTCAGGTGTCACGGGCTATGACTATGCAACGATGACGATGCCTGAGACGATTGCCGACCAGGCACGGAACTGCTTTTCAACGATTTCCGGTGTTTTAGCGCAAGGTGGCTTTGACGTGGCCGACATCGTGCGCGTGCAGTATACGGTGACCGACGCGGCTTTGGTGGAGGCCCTGGTGCCGGTTCTGGGTGCCGCACTTGGCGAGATCAGGCCGGCAGCGACAATGGTGATTGCAGGACTGATCCGGCCGGAGATGAAAGTCGAAATCGAAGTTACGGCCTTCAAGGGGTGATGATGGAAGATTGGCGGAGCGGTGGCTTTGGACTGTATCTGCATTGGCCATTTTGCCAATCGAAGTGCCCTTACTGTGACTTCAACAGCCACGTGGCCGCCCATATCGACCAAACGCGGTGGCAGGCGGCCTACTTGGCGGAGATTGCCCGGGTTGGAGCCGAGACCCGGGGGCGCGTTCTGAACTCGGTCTTCTTTGGCGGGGGGACGCCGTCTTTGATGGACCCGGCGCTGGTTGCTGGAATTCTGGAAGCGGTGCGCGCGACATGGACGCTGGCCAATGATATCGAGATCACGATGGAAGCCAATCCCAGCTCGGTGGAAGCCGGGCGGTTTGCCGGCTATCGCGATGCCGGGGTCAATCGCGTTTCGATCGGGATGCAGGCGCTGAACGACAATGACCTGCGCAAACTTGGCCGCATGCACAGCGTTGCCGAAGCTAAGGCGGCTTACGGAATTGCGCGCCATACCTTTGACCGGGTGAGTTTCGATCTGATCTACTCCCGTCAGGATCAAAGCGAGGCGGCGTGGCGCATTGAATTGCGCGAGGCGCTGGCGATGGAACCGACGCATCTGTCCTTGTACCAGTTGACGATCGAGGACGGGACGGTTTTCGGTGCACGTCATGCCTTGGGCCAATTGCGCGGGTTGCCCGATGAGGATTTGTCTTCGGACATGTATCTGATGACGCAAGAGATGTGCGAGGCTGCGGGGTTGCCGGCCTACGAAGTCTCTAACCATGCAAAATCGGGACAGGAGTCGCGGCACAATCTGATCTATTGGCGGCTGGGCGACTATGCCGGGATCGGGCCCGGCGCGCATGGACGGCTGACGCTGGACGGCGTGCGATGGGCCACCGAAGCCCCAAAACAGCCGGGAGCTTGGCTGGAAGCGGTGGAGCGCCGGCGGCCTGGCGAGTTGCCACGCAGCACAAGCATCGCGGCGGACCAAGCGGCTGAATATTTGCTGATGTCGCTGCGGCTTGGTGAGGGAAGCGACATGGCACGGTTTCGCGCCATGTCCGGTCGGGAATTGCCAGCCGCAAAATTGGCTGAGTTGGTCGACGACGGCTTCCTGACAATCAACGGGCCAAGGGTGAGCACCACGACGGCAGGGCGCTTGCTGCTGAATGCGATCTTGCGTGAACTGCTGGTCGACTGAACGTCCCGAGCCGATTGGTCAGAACGTCCGGTCTGGCATCATATCGCGCGGGATCTTCGACAGCACATCGCAAAGCAGATCAAGATCCTCAAGCGTGCGATAGCTGATGCTGAGAACGCCACCCTCATCCACGCCGCGATGGTCGATCCGGACCACCATACGCAGATTGGCTGACAGATCGGCCTCGATGGCGCGGGTGTCGGCGTCTTTCTCCGACCGGGCACCGCTGCTGCGCGGTTGCTTGGTGCCGACCGTCTTCGCCAGCTTTTCAGTCTCTCGCACGGAAAGGCCGCGACGGACCACTTGCGCGGCCAGAACGGCGGGGTTGGGTGCCGTGATCAACGCGCGGGCGTGGCCCGAGGTGAGATCGCCCTTGCGCAGCATGTCTTGCACGGAATCGGGCAAGGTCAGCAGGCGCAGAAGGTTGGTGACATGGCTGCGGCTGCGCGACATGGCCTCGGCAAGCTTTTCTTGCGTATGACCGAACCGCTCAATCAATTGACGATAGGCCATGGCCTCTTCGATTGGGTTGAGATCCTCGCGCTGAATATTCTCGATGATGGCGATTTCGAGCACTTCCACATCGGTGAACTCGCGCACAACAATCGGAACCTCGTGCAGACCCGCAAGCTGCGCGGCACGCCAGCGCCGTTCGCCGGCGACAATTTCAAACTGGCCCTCAACCCCGATAGCCCGCACGATCAGGGGCTGGACGATGCCCTTCTGGCGGATCGATTGCGCCAGTTGTTCCAAAGCCTCCGCGCCGAATTCCCGGCGCGGTTGGTTCGGGTTGGGTTGGATCCGCTCCACCGGCAAGACTTGTGTCACGCGCGGCGGTTCGGGGCTGTCACCGGCGGGTTCGGACATGTTGATGTCTGCAAGCAGCGATGAAAGCCCCCGGCCCAATCCGCGACGGTCCAATTTCTTTTCCATGGCTCAGGCCTTCTGTTTTGGTGTCTTGAGGGGATGGCGGGCCAAAATCTCTGCCGAGAGATTGCGATAGGCGTCGCTGCCCTTGGAAGCGCTGTCATATTGCAAAACGGGCAATGCGAAGGACGGCGCCTCGCTGAGCCGGACGTTGCGGGGCACGACGGTCTTGAACACAAGATCGCCCAGCGTCGCCCTCGCGTCAGTTTCGACCTGCTGGCTCAATCGATTGCGGCCATCGTACATGGTGATCACCACGCCTTCGATACGCAGGTTCGGATTGGCTGTCGTGCGAATTTTGCGAATGGTGAGCATGAGTTGCGAAAGCCCCTCCAACGCGAAGAATTCCGCCTGAAGCGGGATGAGGGCGGATTGTGCGGCCACCAAGGCGTTCACCGTCAGCAGGCTCAGCGAAGGCGGACAATCGATCAGGATAAAATCGAAGCCAAGATGCTCGGCCGCGGGTTGCCGAAGCGCGTCATGCAGCAGGTAGATGCGCTTCTCGTTCGCCACAAGGTCGATGTCGGCGGAGGCAAGATCCGAATTGGCAGGGCAAATCATCAGGTTTGGAATCGAGGTGGCCTGGATGACTTCGGAAATCGGCCGCTCTTCGATCAGCAGGTCATAGGTGGTGGCGCGACGCGATTCTGCGGCAATGCCGAGGCCGGTGGAGGCATTGCCCTGCGGATCCAGATCAATCAGAAGCACTTTCGCACCAAGGCCGACCAAACCCGCCGCCAGGTTAATGGCAGTCGTCGTCTTGCCCACGCCGCCTTTCTGGTTCGTGATGGCGATGATGCGGGGCGCATGGTCACGGCTGAAATCATGCATGGTGAAGGTTCTTCATGATGACGATGCGTCCCGCGGGGTCCGTCTGGCTTTGCAACAAGGTTGCGTCAAATTTCCAGTCGCGCCGGGCCGCCGCCACTTCGGATTCGGCTTGCGCGCCCTTGGGGAAGATCGCGACACCGTCCGATTTCAGATGACGCTGGGCCAACGGACAAAGTTCTGACAGCGAAGAAAGCGCCCGGGCGGACAGAACATCGGCATTCAACGGGTCCAGCCCCTCAGCTCGTTGGCTAAGGAGCATGATCTGCAGATCCAGCAATCGGGCCGCCTGCATGAGAAATGCCGACTTCCGCTTGTCTGATTCAACCAAGGTCACCCGCAGATTTGGCAATTTGCTCTTCGCAAGCAGAGCAACAACAATGCCGGGAAAGCCAGCACCGCTGCCCAGATCCACCCAGAGTCTTGCATCATTCGGGCAAGATGCGAAAAGTTGCGCAGAGTCCAGCACGTGCCGCTCCCATGCGAGGGGCAGCGTGCCCTTGGCAATCAGATTGATCGCCGGTTGCCACTTCTCAACCAAGGCAAGGAACACCTCAAGCTGTGCCAATGTTTCACGTGAAACATCGAGCCATGACGGGGTTTCTCCCCTGCTCCGCGCTGTCATTGACCGACCGCCCGGGCGTGCGCGGTCTTCCGGCAATGCGCCAGGATCAGAAGCAGAGCAGCGGGAGTCATGCCCTCAATCCGTTCGGCTTCTGCCAGGTTCGTCGGCTTTCGGCGCTGTAACTTGGCGACGAGTTCATTCGACAAGCCAGGAAGCCCCGAAAACTCAAGCTCAGGAGGAATGCTGACCAATTCATTGCGATGTAGCGTTTGTGCTTCAGCGTCCTGACGATGGAGGTACTGCGCATAAAGCGCGTCGCGCCAGACTTGCGTTCGGGTGCCCGGGTCAATCTCGGCGCAGCGCGGTTCCAGTTGCGCGATGTGATCCCAGCTTGCGTCAGGTCCTGCCAAGACTTGCAGCAGGTTCCGGCGCGCACCATCCCGGCTTGCCGGCAGGCCAACCGCGATAAGTTCCTGGGGAGCACAGTTGCGGTCCGCCAGTATGGCGTTCGCGGCATCAAGGCGGCTCATCTTTTCGGCAAAGAACGTCGCGCGGCCCGGCCCGACGAGACCGGCTTCGACACCCTTCAGAGTCAAGCGTTGGTCAGCGTTGTCGGCCCGCAGATGCAGACGGAATTCCGCGCGAGACGTGAACATCCGGTAAGGCTCTGTCACGCCACGCGAAATCAGGTCGTCCAGCATTACGCCGATGTAACTGTCCGTTCGCGAAAACATCACAGGCGCACGGCCCAAAACTGTGGCAGCCGCGTTGGCGCCGGCAGCCAACCCCTGGGCCGCGGCCTCTTCGTATCCGGTGGTACCATTGATCTGACCCGCGAAGAACAGCCCCGGCACGCGGCTTTCCAAAGTTGGGCGCAACTCGGACGGATCGAAGTAATCATATTCGATTGCGTAGCCGGGCTGCAGGATATCCACCTGTTCCAAGCCCTTTATGCTGCGCACATATTCAAACTGGACCTCGGCCGGAAGCGATGTGGAAATGCCGTTCGGGTAGACGGTATGATCATCAAGTCCCTCAGGCTCCAGAAAAATTTGGTGACCGGTCTTGTCGGCGAAGCGCACAACCTTGTCTTCGATGGACGGGCAATATCGCGGCCCGACGCCCTCGATATGTCCGCCATACATCGCCGAACGCCCCAAATTCGCACGCACAATGTCGTGCGTCCGCTCATTGGTGTGCGTGATGCCGCAGGCCACCTGCCGCACGGCTGGGGACGAGCTGCGAAAAGACAGCATGACCGGATCCTCATCACCCGGCTGCGTCTCCAGTCCAGACCAGTCGATGGTCCGGCCGTCAAGGCGCGGCGGTGTCCCGGTCTTTAGCCTACCCCGCTTCAGACCAAAGCTGCCAAGCCGGTCGCCAAGACGAACGGAGGCGACATCGCCCTCTCGCCCTCCGGATCGGCGGCGATCCCCAACGTGAATGATACCGTTCAGGAAGGTACCTGCCGTCAGAACCACAGCCCCCGCCGAAAGGCGCGTTCCGTCCAGAAGATCAACTCCAGTGATTCGTCCACCCGGGCCTTCAATCAGATCGACAACTTCCCCTTCGACAATTTGCAAACCCGCTTGCGTCGCCAACAATGACTGCACCGCCTCGCGGTACAACTTGCGGTCGGCCTGCGTACGTGGGCCTTGAACGGCCGGACCTTTGCGACGGTTCAACAAGCGGAACTGTATGCCCGAGGCATCCGCTGCCAAACCCATGATGCCATCCAAGGCATCGACTTCGCGCACCAGATGACCCTTGCCCAAGCCACCAATGGCAGGGTTGCACGACATCACGCCGATACGGTCTTTGCGCATCGACACCAGGGCTGTACGTGCCCCCATCCGCGCCGAGGCAGCCGCCGCTTCCGCGCCTGCATGCCCGCCCCCGATTACGACCACATCGAAATGTTTCACGTGAAACATCCTCACTTGCCTATACAAAAACTGGCGAATATTTCGTCCAGCAGATTTTCTACATCCAGGCGGCCCACAAGCATATCAAGGGCCCGCATCGCCTGCCTCAGTTCCGCCGCGACCAGCTCAGCCGCGCCTCCCGGCCTCTGTAGCTGACTTCTCGCCGATTCCAAAGCCTCAACGGCACGCAACATTGCAACCCTGTGCCGCTCTCGTGTCATAGCACCGGCTGACGCTGCCATCTTCTCCAAACGGTCCGAGATTCGGTCGATCAGCGCATCGATTCCCTGCCCCGTCCGACCGGAAATCGCGTCCGGCGAACCAGGATGCAGGTCTGCCTTGCCCAAGACCACAATATCGTCAGGCTGCGGCGTCAAGAGCAGCTCTTCGCCCGGATGCGACAGAAGAAAGACGCGAAGCTCGGCAGCCCGGGCCCGTTCAAGCGCCCGCGCGACCCCAATCTGCTCAACCAGATCAGAGGTTTCGCGCAAACCCGCCGTGTCCAACAGCGTGACGGCCAGCCCCGCAAGGTCCATCCGGACCTCAATCACATCCCGCGTCGTCCCCGCCACTTCAGAGGTGATTGCCGCCTCGCGGCCTGCTAACGCATTGAGAAGCGTGGATTTTCCGGCATTTGGCACGCCAATGATCGCCACCTCGAAACCATCACGCACACGCTCTGCAGCGCCGGTTCCGGCAATCTCGCGCTGCAGATCGGCTGCCAAGTCGTCGATCAACTGCAAGACCTCTGGTGTCACATCAACAGGAACATCTTCGTCAGCGAAATCGATCGTCGCCTCAATCAACGCTCCGGCGCGGATCAAATTCTTCCGCCATCCTTCCGCACGGCGCCCGATCGCACCCGACAAAACGCGCATGGCCTGACGGCGCTGAGCCTCCGTCTCGGCATCAATCAGGTCAGCAAGGCCTTCAACCTGCGCCAGATCCAGACGACCGTTTTCCAGTGCTCTCCGGGTGAATTCTCCGGCCTCGGCCAATCGAAGTCCGGGTATCTCGGCCAGGGCCCGCGTCACGGCCTTCAGGACAGCCTGGCTACCGTGCACCTGCAATTCGGCGGCGCATTCGCCAGTAAAGCTTGCACCGGCGTCAAAGGTCAGGACCAAGGCTTCGTCAAGCACCTCATCGCGCCACACCAGCCTCCGCAAGGCGGCACGTCTGGTCTGAGGCGGATGGCACAGCGCGGCCACTGCCTCATGCGCTGCTGGCCCCGAAATACGGAACACCGCCACACCCGCTTTGCCCCGTGCCGAGGCCAGGGCAAAGATCGTGTCGCCCATGTCGCCCTCTTAGGTGTTCATCGATTCGAAGAATTCGCCGTTCGTCTTGGTCTGCTTCAGCTTCGACAACAGGAACTCGATGGCATCCGTCGTCCCCATCGGATTCAGAATGCGACGCAGCACATAGGTCTTCTGCAGATCGGTCTTCTCGACCAGCAGCTCTTCCTTCCGCGTGCCGGACTTGAGGATGTCAATCGCCGGAAAGGTGCGCTTGTCCGCCACTTTGCGGTCCAGCACGATTTCGCTGTTACCAGTGCCCTTGAACTCTTCGAAGATCACTTCGTCCATCCGGCTGCCGGTATCAATCAGCGCCGTGGCGATGATCGTCAGGCTGCCACCCTCTTCGATATTCCGCGCCGCGCCAAAGAACCGCTTCGGCCGCTGCAGAGCATTCGCGTCCACACCACCGGTCAGGACCTTGCCTGACGACGGCACCACGGTATTGAACGCCCGTCCCAGACGCGTGATCGAGTCCAAAAGGATCACAACATCCCTCTTGTGCTCCACCAGCCGCTTGGCCTTCTCAATGACCATTTCCGCCACAGCAACGTGCCGTGAGGCCGGTTCGTCGAAGGTCGAAGACACAACCTCCCCCTTCACCGACCGCTGCATGTCCGTCACTTCTTCCGGCCGTTCGTCGATCAGCAGCACGATCAGGTAACATTCCGGATGGTTCGTCGCGATGGAATTGGCGATGTTCTGCAACAGCACCGTTTTGCCCGTCCGCGGCGGCGCAACGATCAGCGCGCGCTGACCTTTCCCGATTGGGCAAACCAGGTCGATGATCCGCGCCGACTTGTCCTTGATGGTCGGGTCCTCGACCTCCATCTTCAGCCGCTCATCCGGGTAGAGCGGCGTCAGGTTGTCGAACAAAACCTTGTGCCGCGCCTTCTCGGGGTCATCGAAGTTTATCTTCGTGACCTTGGTGATCGAGAAATAGCGTTCCCCATCGCGCGGCGCCTGCATCAGGCCTTCAATCGTGTCCCCCGTCCGCAGGCTGAACTGCCGCAGAATATCTGAGGACACGTAGATATCATCCGGACCTGGCAGATAGTTGGCCGAGGTCGAACGCAGAAAGCCGAACCCATCCTGAAGCACTTCCAGAACGCCATCGCCGCCGATTTCCCAGCCTTCCTCGGCATGCTCTTTCAGGATCGAGAACATCATCTCGCCCTTGCGCATGGAGGGTGCGTTCTCAATCTCCCATTCCTCGGCCATCGCCAGCAATTCAGCCGGTGTCTTGGCCTTCAGATCAGCAAGATTCAGATGTTCAACAGTCATGGAAAACCCTTGGGTAGGTCGGCAGGACCGACTCAGTGCAGCAATGTCAACGGAATGCGTTTACGGCCGGACGGCCCCGCAGATCGCCCATTAGCCCTGGACCCCGCAAAAGTCAACCTTCTCAGAATTTGACGATGACCGAGGCCACGATGACAAGCATGAGCAAGGTCGGCACCTCGTTCATCATCCGGTACTGGCGGCCGGTCACCGTGTTGCTGCCGGCCACGAAATGCTTCCGCTGCATCCCCAGCCAGTGTTGAAACCACGTCATCACCAGCACCGAACCGGCCTTGGTCCACGGCCACACCATGCCCCAGTCGACAATCCCCGGTGTGAACACCAGACACAGACCAAACACCCAGACGGCAACGGACGCTGGTCCGATGATCCCCTTCAGCAACCGCCGCTCCATCGTCTGGAACATCGTGTCGGTGGCAGAGCCCTTTTCCACCTGCTCCACATGATAAACGTAAAGCCGCGGCAGGTAGAACAATCCCGCCATCCACGCGATCACGCTGACCACATGCGCAGTTTTGATCCACGGATACCATTCTGACAAAAAGTCCGTCATCGCCTTCCCCCTACTTCTTTATAGATAAGATAAAGAAAGGAATGATGATGTAATAGAGGTCGTGGATAACTGGATAGACGCTTTCCTCCCGCATCTTTCCCACAGGGACAAGGCTGTGGAGGAATCGAGAGCGTTCTTTTGGCAAGATGGAGTCAACCCTGGAAAATGTGCCGATATCTCAGCGCCTTGGCTGCCTGAAGTTGCGTCTTTGAATCTACCCCCATGTCCGTCGCACAAGACTTCTCCCCAGCGTGCCCAAGCTGTCGTCCCCATGGGGACAGTGCCTTTTCGTTCTCAGGGCGCATGCCGTGAAATGTTGGGTCCCGGTTCCACGCCCCCTTTTCACCGCAGGAACAAACCAGCATTGTCCACAGACCCACCCCCAAGGGAAATCGCATGACCCCGCTGCTTCTCGCTTCGCAATCCGCCATCCGCCTGACCCTGCTGCGCAACGCGGGCCTGGTCGTCGAGGCGCACCCTGCCCGCATCGACGAAGAAGCCCTGCGGGCCGCCTTGCAGGCCGAGGCTGCCACCCCGCGTGACATCGCCGACGCCCTGGCAGAGGCGAAAGCCCTGAAGCTGGCGCAGCGTCATCCGGGCAACCTTGTTCTGGGATGCGATCAAATTCTCGCCCTTGGTCCGCGCCTCTTCGCCAAGCCTGAAACGCGCGAAGAGGCCCATCAGCAGCTGCAAGACCTGTGCGGCCACACCCACCAACTGCTTTCCGCCCTTGTCCTTTACGATAAGGGCGAACCGATCTGGCGCCATGTCGGGGTCGCGCGCCTGACCATGCGAGAGGTTAGCCCGGCCTATCTTGACGCCTACCTTGACCGGAACTGGCCTGAGATTGGTCATTCGGTCGGTGCCTATCAGCTGGAATCCGAAGGGATCAGGCTTTTCTCCAGCATCGAAGGCGACTACTTTACCATTCTGGGTCTGCCCCTTCTGCCCCTCCTCACCTACCTGTCCTTGCGAGGTTTCATTCCGTCGTGACCGAGTTGCCCCGCATCCCCCTGGCCGGCGTGATCGGCCATCCCATTGCCCACAGCCGGTCCCCGGCGCTGCACGGTTTCTGGTTGAAGCGCTATGGCATCAAGGGCCACTACATCCCGATGGACATCGCCCCCGGAGATCTGGGCGAGGCGCTGAAAATGTTGCCAAAACTGGGCTTTGTGGGCATAAACGTTACCATCCCGCACAAGGAAACCATCCTCAAGCTGGCGGATGTCGTCACAGACCGCGCTGCCCTGATCGGGGCAGCCAACACCCTGATCTTCCGCAAGGATGGCAAGATCCACGCTGACAACACCGACGGTGCGGGCTTCATGGCGAACCTGCGCCAGCATGCACCCTTGTGGCAGCCTTCTCGCGGGCCGGTTGCGCTTTTCGGTGCCGGCGGTGCCGCCCGTGCCGTGATCGCTGCGCTGATCGAGGTGGGCGTTCCTGAAATCCGGATTGCCAACCGCACCCGTCTGCGGGCCGAGGTGTTGCGCCATGACCTTGGTGCCAAGCTGGTGGTGTATGATTGGGTTCACGCCGTCGACATGCTGGACGGTGCCGCGCTTGTGATCAACTCCACCTCGTTGGGCATGGCGGGCAAGCCTGACCTGCGCCTGCCCCTCGACCTGCTGGAGGCGGGGGCGGTGGCGACCGATCTTGTCTATACACCCCTGATGACGCCCTTCCTGCTGGAAGCGAAAGCCCGCGGCGCGCAAATTGTTGACGGTCTTGGCATGCTGTTGCATCAGGCCGCGCCTGGCTTCGAGCGTTGGTTCAATCACCGGCCCGAGGTTGACGAGGCGACGCGCGCTGCCGTCCTATCGGCATGAGTGGGCCTTTCAAGCTGGGGTTGACGGGCTCTATTGGCATGGGAAAATCCACGACAGCGGCCATGTTCGCCGCCGAGGGGATTCCGATCTGGGATGCAGATGCGGCTGTCCACCGTCTTTACGCGACAGGTGGCGCCGCCGTCGACCAGATCAGCACCCTTTGCCCCGAGGCGCTTCAGGGCGGCGCAATTGATCGCGCCGCCCTGAAACACTGGATCGCGCGCGACATCACTGCGCTTGCCCAGATCGAGGCCGTCGTGCATCCGCTCGTCTCGGCCGACCGTGCGGCTTTCTGCACGCAGATCGGCTCTGACATCGCGCTGTTCGACATTCCTTTGCTGTTCGAAAAGGGCACGGAGGCCGAGATGGACGCCACCCTTCTGGTCACCGCCCCGCCCGAAGTTCAACGCGCCCGCGTCTTGCAGCGCCCCGGCATGACCGAGGCGCAGTTTCAGTTGATCCTGTCGCGGCAGATGCCAGACAGCCAGAAACGCGCGCGGGCGACGCATATCGTTGAAACGCTCGATTCCGCTTCGGTCCGCGCCTATGTGAACGCCCTTCTGGCCCACATCCGGTCGCGGAACGACTGAGCTTTACAAAACAGCCAGAACAAGACCCATCAGGGTGCACCCGACGACACTGTTCACCCCGTCGATCAGCGTCAGCTTGAATGGCCGGCCGGCAAAGGCGTAGTTCATCGCAACCCAAGGCGTGATCAGGAAGGTCCCGATCCCAAAGCCGCCCATCACGCCCAAAACAAGCATGTTGAAATTCGGGTCCAAAGCGTGGGCTTGATACAGGATATGCCGCATCATTCCGGCGACCAGAACCTCTGCGACAAAACCGATGATGAAGGGCAGGGGACTGCCGCTGCCTTGTGGTTTGCCGGCAGCATCCACCGGAATTCCGGCAGCCGCCATCCACGGTTTTGACATCTTGATGTACCAAAACGCCCCAAAGCCATAAGCCACGGCGGCAGCAACAATCACGGCTAGAAATTGCATCGGTTCCCTCCCGTCAGGTTTTTCCGAAAGACTAGCCGCAACTGCGCTTTCAGCAATAGGATTTCAGGCGTCCACCCCGCCCAGATCGCAAATGATGCGCCATTCTTCAACGCTGACCGGCTGAACCGACAGACGCGAGTTGTTGATCAGCACCATGCTTTCCAGACCGGCTTGCACCTTGCACATCTCTAGCGTGACCGGCCTTTGCAATTTGGCGACCGGACGAAAGCAGACGCAATCCCAACGCGGATCGTCCGTCCGGCTGTCTTGTTGCGACAGGCGCGTGACCTCAACCACACCGACGATCTCTTTGCCGATGTTGGAATGGTAAAAGAACCCGCGTTCGCCCAACTGCATCAGCCGCATGTTGTTGCGGGCCTGATAGTTGCGGATGCCATGCCATTCCTCGTCAGCGGGAAGTTTGTCCCACAGGCTTTGAAAGCTGATGACATTGGGTTCGGATTTGAATAGCCAGAAGCTCATCCGATCACCTTTTTCCATTCACGGATATCGACAGAGGCGAACAGACCCGCCTTGGTATAGGCATCCTCGGCCACCCAAGCCTTGGCAGCGGCAAGATCCTCAACCGTGAGGACAATCATCGAGCCGCACATAGCCCCATCGACATCCAGAAACGGTCCGGCGAGTTCAACGACACCCGAGGCGTTCAGGTGTTCGACATGCGCGGGCCGGTTGGCCATGCGGATGTCCAAGGAGTTTGGCTTGTCGATACAAATCAAGGCAACGCGCATGTCATTCCTCTTTCAACGGGCGGGACATCAGGCTGCGGATGGCCTGATCCAGCGGGATTTCGTGGGCAATCAAGCGGGCCACCATTGTGGCGATGGGCATGTCGATCGCTTGTGCTTCTGCCAGTTGGCGGATGGCTTGCGCCGTGGTCACGCCCTCCACTGTCGTTGCACGATCGAAGGACTGACCCGCCCCCAAGGCCAGGCCATAGCGCAGGTTGCGCGATTGGGTCGAGGTGCAGGTCAGCACCAGATCCCCAAGCCCGGACAGGCCTGAAAGTGTCTCTAGTCTGCCGCCAAGGCGGAGGGAAAAGCGCTGCATCTCGGCAAAGCCCCGGGTGATCAGGGCTGCCCTGGCGGAGTCGCCCAGACCCGCGCCAATCACCACGCCTGCAGCTATGGCAATCACGTTCTTCAGCGCGCCCCCCAGTTCGGCACCCACAACGTCGCTGGTCCGGTACAGGCGCAGGGTCGGCGTGGACAGCAGGTGTTGCAGCTTTTCCGCTTCGGGCGCTGCGCAGGCGAGCGTCAACGCCGTGGGCAGGCCCCGGGCGATGTCAGCGGCAAAACTGGGCCCGGTCAGGATTGCGGCAGGGCTGGCCGGACAGAACTGGGCGATCAGTGAGGTGGGGCCCCGCAGGCTTGCCAGATCGACGCCTTTGCAGCAGGCCACCAAGGCCGTTCCGTTCAGCGCCACGTCATGTTCGGCCAGAAAGGCTGCCAAAGCCTGTGTTGGCAGGGCGAGCAATATTGCCTCCGCCCCATCGAGGTCCGTCAGATCGGCTGTCATAGAGACGGTTTCCGGCAGCGCAATCCCTGGCAAGCGGCTATTATTGCAACGCGCCAGCGCCATTTCGGCCACATGGCGCGCATCGCGCGCCCATAGCCGGACATGACGCCCCTCGCGCCCCAGAGCCACGGCCAGGGCAGTGCCAAATGCCCCGGCGCCTGCCACCCCGATCATGCCTTGGCCCCCTTCTTGCCCGACCCGATCATCGGCGCCGCACTGCCGTCAAGCGGCCAGCGCGGTCGTGCTGTGAGGTTGCTGCCCGCGTCGGCTCCCATCTGGTGCCGCTCGATCCCGGCCCAGGCGATCATCGCGGCATTGTCGGTGCAAAGCTTCAGCGGAGGGGCGGTGAAAGCGACGCCCAGTTTGGCGCAAACGGTCTGCAATGCAGTGCGAAGCGTAGAGTTTGCAGCAACGCCTCCGGCAACAGCAAGGGTTGGCGTGCCCGGGGCCTCATCTAGATAGGTCTCCAGCGCGCGCCGGGTCTTTTCGGACAAAACGGCTGCCACTGCCGCCTGAAAGCCGGCGCAAAGGTCGGCGCGGTCCTGCACCGTGATCCCGCCTTTTTCGGCCATTAGCGCGTCGCGTGCGCGCAGGACGGCCGTTTTCAGACCGGAAAAAGACATGTCGCAACCGGGACGGTCCAGCAGGGGCCGGGGCAGGGGAAAGCGTTTGGCATCGCCTTTGGCGGCCTCCGCCTCGACCCAGGGGCCGCCCGGCTGCGGCAGGGCGAGCAGTTTGGCGATCTTGTCAAAGGCTTCGCCCGGGGCATCGTCAATCGTGCCGCCAAGGCGCTGGAACTGGTCCGGGCCGCGCACGATCAGGAACTGGCAATGCCCACCCGAGACCAAAAGCATCAGATAGGGAAAGGCCAAGCCATCCGTCAGCCGGGGCGTCAGCGCATGGCCCGCAAGATGGTTCACGCCGTACAGGGGCAATCCCGTCGCTGCGGCAATCCCGCGCGCCAGCATCACGCCGGACAGCACCCCGCCGATCAACCCCGGACCCGATGTCACCGCAACCGCGTCCAGATCCGACAGCGTGATTCCGGCCGCAGCCAAGGCCCGTTCAACACAATGGTCCAGGCGCTCGGCATGGGCGCGGGCTGCGATTTCGGGGACCACCCCGCCGAAGGCGGCATGCAAGGCGGACTGGCCTTCAACCTCTGAGGCAAGCACATGGCCGCGCCCATCGGCCATCAGGCGCACCACGGCAGCCGCCGTGTCATCGCAACTGCTTTCGATGCCAAGAAAGGTGAGTGATCTGTTCATCGACCCATCAAGATTGCCCAAGACCAAGTGTCGGGGTAACACCTTGGCCATGGCCGCACAATCCTTTGCCCCCGTTGTCCTGTTGACCAGACCCGCCGCGCAATCGGCGCGTTTCGCTGAAAGTCTGCGTGCGCGGGTGCCCGGCGTGCGGATCGTCACGTCTGCCCTGATCGCGCCGGTCTTTCTGACGCCCGCCTTGCCGACGGGGCCGTGGCGCGCCGTCATCCTGTCTTCGGAAACCGGGGCCGAGGCCGCGGGCCGGATGAAGGCGTTCCTGCCGACCCAAGCCTTCTGTGTCGGGGACCGGACCGCGCAGGCGGCGCGGGCTGCAGGCTTTGTCCCGCAATCGGCGCAGGGCGATGCCGAGGCGCTGCTGGCCCTGATTCTCTCGCAACCCCTCGCCCCTTTGCTTCATTTGCGCGGGCGCGAGGCGCGGGGTGACCTTGCTAAGCGGCTTTCGGCCAATGGCATCGCAACGGACGAGGCGGTGGTTTACGCTCAGGAGGAACAGCCCCTGACGCCGGAGGCGGTTGCGCTTCTGCGCGGCCAAGACTCCGTGCTTGCGCCTGTATTTTCACCGCGTAGTGCCGAGATTCTGGCCTCAGAGTACCAAAGGGTCAAAGCCACCTGCCCCGTGACCCTTCTGGGTATGAGTGCTTCCGTCGTCGCGGGCGTGGGGCGAACCTTCGGCAACAGCCTTGTGGCGGCGCGGCCAACAGCGGAAAGTATGCTGGAAGCCGCGGTCACCCATTTGGCCGCAGGGCAGGGCACTTGAACAGAGGCTCATTGCCGCATTACCTTGCGGCATGATGCGCCGCACGGAAGGATCGACCATGGCCGACACGGATGACACGGGCACCACTGCTGCACAGCCCAAGGTCGCAGAGGCCACCGTTGCCCCACAAATTCAGGATCCGCCTCGTCCGCGCTCGGCGCTTGGTCCGGTTTTGGGCGGCGTTGTGGCGGCCTTGGTGGGATTTGCCGTGGCGCAATTGGTGCCGCATGGCTGGCCCCTTGGCAGCACCTCGACGATTGAGGCGGATATCAAGGCGCAGATGGCGCAGGTGGACGCGCTGAAGACGCAGGTGCTTGACCTGAGCCAGAAGCTGGACTCTTCCAAACTGGCCGAACGTGTCGCCAAGCTGGAGGCGACGCCTGCCCCGACCGCGCCCGCGGATATCTCTGGCCTTGAGGCAAGGGTGGCGGCTCTTGAGGCCAAACCGGCGGGCGCCAGTGCGGATCCGGCCGCTTTGGCGCAGATCAAGTCCGACATCGAGGTGCTGAAAGCCAATGGTGCCGGTGAAGTGTCGCCTGCCGTGCAGGCCAGTCTGGATGCCAAGGTTAAAGAGACCGAAGCCCGGCTTGCCACGATCGAAGAGACTGCTAAGGCCAGTGCCGCAGCCGCCATTTCCCGCGCGGCAGTGCGCCAGATTGCCGCTGCGCTGGACAGCGGTACGCCCTACGGCGCGGCTTTGGCGGACTTGGGCGGCGCCAATCTGCCGGCCGTTCTGACCGATCATGCGGGCACCGGGTTGCCGACGTTGCAAGGTCTGCAGGCCGATTTCCCCGACGCCGCCCGCGCCGCCCTTGACGCCTCATTGCGCGCAAACATGGGAGCCACATGGTCCGAGCGGGTGACCAACTTCCTGCGCACCCAAACCGGGGCGCGGACCCTGGCGCCCCATGCAGGCTCTGATCCCGACGCCGTGCTGTCGCGGGCACAAGACGATACGGCGAAGGGCGACCTTGGGGCTGCGTTGAAAGAGATTGCGGGCTTACCCCCAGAAGGTCTGGCTGCCTTGGCCGATTGGCAGGCCCGGGCGCAACTTCGCTTGAATGCCGCCGCGGCGGTTCAGGCCCTTATGGCGCAGGCGGGATAAATCATGCTGTTTTCGCTATTTCGCATCCTGTTTTTCGTCATCGTGGTTCTGGCCCTGACCTTCGCGGCCACGGTCCTCATTCAGGCCGACAGCGTGATGCGCATCGCCTTCGCCGGGTGGGAGTTCAGCCTGCGCCCCCTGCAACTGGTGATCGCCGCCCTGGTTCTTGTGCTGGCGGTATGGATACTGCTGAAATTGGTTGGCCTGCTGGTCGCCGTGTTGCGCTTTCTCAATGGCGATGAGACGGCGATTTCCCGCTATCTTGACCGTGACCGCGAGCGGCGCGGCTTTCAGGCGCTGACTGACGGCATGATGGCCTTGGCCGCTGGCGAGGGCCGGCTGGCGCTGATCAAGGCGCAGCGGGCAGAGGGATATCTGGACCGGCCCGAACTGACC
Organism: Stagnihabitans sp.; assembly: GCF_964946895.1. Taxonomy (NCBI): domain Bacteria; kingdom Pseudomonadati; phylum Pseudomonadota; class Alphaproteobacteria; order Rhodobacterales; family Paracoccaceae; genus Stagnihabitans; species Stagnihabitans sp. Next base: position 38,503 of record NZ_CBBQHX010000007.1, read on the forward strand.
AACCTGCTGATGGCGCAGGCGGCGGATGTGGTGGGCGATACCAAAAGGGCTGAAGCCGCTTACAAGGCCCTGCTGGTGGATCCCCGGACACGGTTTGTCGGCATCCGGGGTCTTTTGAAGCAGAAACTGCAAGAGGGCGATACCGAAACCGCGCTGAAGCTGGCCGAAAAGGCCTTCGAACTGAAGCCGCGCCACGCGGAATCGCAGGACATCCTGCTGAAGCTGCAATCGGGTGCCGCCGATTGGAAGGGTGCTCGTGCCACCTTGACCGCTCAGGCCAAGTCAGGAGCCCTGCCGCGCGATGTTTACCGCCGCCGTGATGCCGTCATGGCCCTGCAAGAGGCCAAGGGCGTGATCGACGAAGATTCCACGATCGAGGCGCAAGAGGCCGCGATTGCCGCCAACAAGCTCTCGCCCGACCTGATCCCGGCCGCCACGATGGCGGCCCGCAGTTATGTGCAAAAGGGTGACAAAAAGAACGCCACCCGGGTTCTGAAGAAGGCATGGGAGGCCCGCCCGCACCCCGACCTCGCCGCCGCCTTCGCCGAGATCGAGCCCGAGGAAAGCCCGGAAGCCCGCCTGCGCCGTTTCAAGCTGTTGACCGCAATCCATCCGGACGATCCCGAAAGCAAACTGCTGACGGCCGAGCTTTGCATCGCCGCCGAAGATTTCCCGGCCGCGCGCCGCGCCTTGGGCGATCTGGCCACCAGTCATCCGACGCAGCGCAGCCTTGCCATCATGGCCGCAATCGAACGCGGCGAGGGTGGCGATGATGCCACGGTACGCGCCTGGCTGTCCAAAGCCCTGATCGCCCCGCGCGGCCCGCAGTGGTGCTGCGACAAATGTCAGGCTGTCCACTCGGCTTGGGCGCCGATCTGCGAGAATTGTCAGGGTTTTGACACGCTGAGCTGGCGTGAACCCAGCGAAACCCGGGGTGCCAGCGCGACAGGTGCCGAACTTCTGCCGGTGATCGTCGGCGCACCCAAACCCTTTGTTGCCCCGACCGCACCCGCGCCTGAGCCGATTGACCTTGAAGCGATTGGCCGTCGGGCAAACTGAAGCCTGTCGTCGCAATGCTGTCGACACGCAAGGCCTTGCCTGCAAATGGCAATATCCCGCTCTCTCCAGGGGTTGACTTCTATCTCGCTGGCTCATAGTAGGTGCGGGCCAGAAAGTGCCGCTGTAGCTCAGCTGGTAGAGCACGTCATTCGTAATGATGGGGTCGGGAGTTCGAGTCTCTTCAGCGGCACCACTATTTCCAAAATAGTGATCCGAACCTGTGCGCAAATGAGCGCATCAACGTGCCGGATCATCTTGTCTTACCCTGGCTTGGGTGTTGCATGGCGCAGGCTTGGATCAACAAATTGGCCAAGAAGCCGTCCGTCCAATGCCGGACGGCATGACTTTGAACCCATCAGTGGCCCGGTGTGTGCTGGACCCGGCGCTTGGTGCGCTGGGCCAAGGCAACCTGCCCCCGATGTTGCTGCGTGGGGCTTTGCGGCGGCATCGTCTGATGGAAGCTGACAGATTTGTACGATGAGGGCCTTCGTGCCCGTCAAGCGTGGGCCCGGATGCAGTCTGAAGCCGTGTAGGTCGGGCGTTTAGGCGGAAGGATTGGGACGGCGCCAAGTCATTCGCAACCTCAACTGGATTTGTCGGCGCTTACGGCTGGAAGCCACACATTCTGCGGCTTGCACGGCACGTTCTGCGATGAGGCAGGTACATCCGGCTTGCCCGGGGCCTGCAAGACCTCGATTCGACCACTGCGGATGCTTGCATCGGCGGCAAGGCAGATGCGCAGGGATTGCACCGCGTCCTGCAGGTGGCGGCTCAGGTCAATGTCTTCGGCAATGGCGCGCAGAACATAGGCCTGTTCGGCGTCGCAAAGATCCTGATGGCTGGGATCATCGGGCATCCGGATCAGGTGGTCGCCTCCCGACCGATGCAGAAGAATTCCACCCACTTTCGTGTGCCCTTCAATCTGGGACGAGGCCGCCTTGTCGCTGTCCACGATCGACACCGCCCCCTTTGGGCTGATGATATCCTTCACGAAGAACGCAGTTTCCGACATCATCGGCCCCCAGCCGGCTTCGTACCAGCCAACTGACCCATCATCGAAGATCACCTGAAGTTGGCCATAGTTGTACATGTCTGACGCAATTTCATCCGACAGGCGCAGGCCTATGCCCTGCACACTCAACGGCACGGCATCTGTGATCTGGCACATCACGTCGACATAATGCACGCCGCAGTCGACAAGGGGCGAGGTGGATCGCATCAGCGCCTTGTGCACCTCCCACGCATGGCCTGTCGATTGCTGGTTGAGGTTCATGCGAAACACGTAAGGCCCGCCCAAAGCCCGCGCCTCGGCGATCAGCCGCTGCCAGGAGGGGTGGTGGCGCAGGATATATCCCACCACCAGCTTGCGCCCGGTCAACCGCGCCACCTTTGCCACGTGTTCGGCATCGGCCACCGTGGTCGCGAGGGGCTTTTCCACAAACACATGCGCGCCATGGGTCATGGCCTGAATGGCAAGTTCGGCGTGGCTATCGGCATAAGTGGCAATCACCACCAGATCGGGATTGGTGGCAAGGCCGTCCTGCAGGCTGCGAAAGCGGGGATAGTGCCGCAACTCCGGCGGCAGGGTCACCTCTGACCGATTGACCAACCCCACGATCTGCGAGCCGAACTTGTGATGCGCCAAGGCATGCGAGCAGCCCATGTTGCCCAAGCCAACGACCAGAACGCGCGCCATTTCACACCTCCAACCGCGTGACAGAACCCACCGCAACCTCGCGACCGGTTCGGCGCGACTGGATCGCCGCGAAGGCAAGGGCAAGGCTGCGCAGGTTCTCGGCAGCGCCGTTTTGCGGTTCGTTGTTGTCTTCGATCGCGACCAGAAGCGCGCCCATCGCGCCGCGAAAGCCGTCGTTGAACCAAGTGCCCACCAGATCAGGCTGCGCTCTGCCTTCGGGCGTTGTCAGGGCGACGGACTGTTTGCCAAGGTCAGGACCGCTGCTGTGCAAGCTGCCCAGCGTGCCGCCGATGAAGGTTGTGTCAGTGGCGCCAAATGGCACCCCGCCATCAAAGACCAGCGAGGCTTGACCACCCTGCATCCGCACCAAAGCCTGCGCCAGAAGCGGTACGGTTGCCTTTTGGCCGGGGGCCCGGCTGGTCGTGGCGAAGACGCTTTCCGGGTTGGGGATAACAGAGGCGATGAAGTCAAACCAATGAATGCCAAAATCGTAAAGAATCAGATCCTCGATCCTGTCAAACGGCGTGCCGGCAATCCAGCCGTGATTCCAGTGAATGGCGACGTGGGCCGAAATCACATCCCCCACCAGCCCAGCTTTCACCGCCGCGCGCATCCATGCCAAATGAGGGGCCCATCGGCCGTTCTGGTTGACTGCCAGCTTGACCCCCTTGTCGTGGGCCAGGTCGACCAGGCGCTGTCCGTGATCAAGATCCAGTACGAAGGGCTTTTGCGACAGAACATGCTTGCCCGCCTTCAACGCCGCTTCGATCAGCGGCAGGCGGTCGGCCGGGTGGGGGGTGATGTCGACCACGTCGATGGTGGGGTCGGCCAGAACGTCTTCAAGGCGGTCGGTCACAAGGGCTGTTGGGGCATAGATCTGCGCCAAAGCCTCGGCCTTGGCGCGGGTCCGGTTGCAGATCGCGGCAACCTCCCACCCTGCCGTGCGATAAGCGTCCAGATGGGCAGAGGCGATGCCACCCGCGCCGATCAGGCCGATCCGGGGGCGATAGCTGCGCGGAGTTGGGGGCTGATAGGGCAGGTTGGGGGCGGGGGCGATCCCCGTCTCGGTGGTGCGCAGGGCGTAGGTGTCGGCGTCAGGTGCCGTCATGGGACAAGCGCCACCGTTCGCTTCAGCTGTGCTGACAAAACGGCGCTGTCGACGATGCGCTGGCCCAGAAGGCTGACTTGCGGATCGAGCGGGCCGCTGATCTTCTCGCCCTTGGTCAGGCAATCCAGAACGAAGCCAATTGCATCCTGTCGCCCGTCTGGCAGCTGTTCAGCGGGGAGCGGATGCGGTTCGGGCCGTGTTCGGGTCTGTACCGTCACGTGATCGGCATAGTCCCGGCTTTGGATCGTCCCTTCGGTCCCCACAAACACAAACCCGCAATGCGGCTGCGGCTGGATTGTCCAGGGGTCGGTGAAGGTGCCCCAGCGCGTCTCCATCTTCGACAGACCCCGGGCGTAGCGCAGAATGGTGATGGAATGCTGGTCGACCTCGATCCCTGCGGTTTCATCTACAGCACAGGTTATCTCCAGCGGTTCTTGCCCGTTCATGTACCATGTGCCCAAAGTTGCGCCATAGCCGAGGTAATCCAGCAGACTGCCCCCGCCCGAGGCGCGCTTGTACCACCAGGACGTGGGCTTCTGTGCCTCGACTTCGGCGGGCGAAACCTTGACCTTGTCGGCGAGGTGATACAAAGGCCCACGGTTGCCGTCATAGAAATGCACCTCCAGCAGGTCGCCGATCATTCCCTGATCAATCAGCCGCTTGGCGGTGACATGAGCGGGCACCCAAGCCAATGGCCAGTTGACTGCCAGAACCTTGCCCTCCATCGCGGCGATCATCCGGCGCGCGTCCGCGACAGAGGCGGCAAAGGGCTTTTCCACGAAGACGTGGCAGCCATGAGTTGCCAGCCGTTCCGTGTAGCGGGCGTGGTCCGCGGTGGCTGCGCAAAGGATGGCAAGGTCCGGTTTGGTTGCCATGCAGGCGTCGAAGTCGGTAAAGACCCGCTCCGGCGGGATGGCGAAATTCGCGATGGCGCGGGTCATCTTGGCGCGGTCTGGGTCGAAGATGCCAACAAGTTCGGCTTTGGGGTGGTCATGCACAAGGCGCAAAAGGTCGCCCATGTGCATGTGGTCAAAACTGATGCCGACGATGCGGAAGGTCATGGTCATCCTTTCTCGGTCAGGCGGATGTAAAGGGAGGTGACGGCCAGAATGATCAGGCCAAACAGGATGCCGCGCGCGCCCTCGGGCATGTGCAGCAAGGTCAGCATGGTGGTCAGTACCGTCAGGATCAGCGCGCCCACGATCGTACCGCCATAGCCCCCGCGTCCGCCGAAGATCGAGGTGCCCCCGACCACCGCCGCCGCCACCGAGGGCAGATCGAACCGCAGTGCCAGCGACAGCGAGGGTGTTTTCACGAGGCCAATCAGGATCAGTCCTGTCAGCCCGGCGATCAGGCCCGAGAGGGTATACAGCACGAAATAGACCTGCCAGCTGCGTACTCCTGAAAGCCGCGCCGCAGGCTCGTTGCTGCCCAAGGCATAAAGCAGCCTGCCAAAGCCGGTGCGCTTCTGGCCCCAGATCAGCAAGGCGGCGAAGGGAAGAAATATCACCAGACCGTTTGGGACGCCATAGCTGCGCCCGGTGCCAAGCCAGACCAGCAGGTCAGGGATCAGCGTGCCGGTGGCGATGACATAGCGCTGATAGACCAGAAGGCAGCCATTCGCGATCAACCCGGTGCCAAGGGACATGATCAGGGGATGCACCCGGCAGATGGCAATGCCAAACCCATTCACCATGCCGGCCAGCAGCGCGCAGCCAAGTCCGATCAGCACCGCCTCTGGCACGCCCAGAATGGGCGACAGGGTGGCCATCACAAAGGCGGTGATCGTGGCCACGGTGCCTGCAGACAAGTCGATCCCGCCGGTCAGCATGGTCAGGGTCTGGCAGGCCGCCAGCATGGCCAGCGGAATGGCAACCTTCACCGTGTTGCCGACCCAGAAGACGCTGACAATGCCGGGTTGCATGACCTCAAGCGCCAGAACCAGCGCCAGAAGCAGAAGTGTAAGCGGGATCAGCGGATTTTCCGCCATCAGACGGGTCACACGGCGCGTCGGGGGGGCCTCGGTGCTGCTCATGCGCGCCGCCCCCGCATGGCCACAACCCCGCCGAACATCACGACGACGACCATGATGGCGCCCTCGACGATGGTCGTGACATTGGGGTCAACCGACATCAGGGTCAGGTCCATCCGCACCAGCCGCAAGACAAAGACTGCCAGGATCGGGCCCAGCAAGCCACCCCTGCCGCCGCCCAGGACGACACCGCCCAAGACCACTGCCGCCACCGCCGCCAGAAGATAGGGGCCCGGGATCGGCTCGCCAATGCCGGTGCTCATCGTCACGGCAATCCCGCCAAGCGCGGCAAACAGCCCGGTCACGGCATAGGCTGCAATCTTTGTCCGCCCGACCGGAACACCCGACCGAAACGCCGCCAGCGCATCGCTGCCGATGGCGTAAAAGCGCAAGCCAAGGGTCGACCGGCGAATTGGCAGCCAAATCGCGGCCAGACAGACGAACAGACACACCACCGACTTGGGCAGCCAGACCGTCAGCGCCTCTGGCACCAAGGGCAAGGTGACGCCGCCGACGCTGAGCGCCCGCAGCCATGGGGCTGCGGCGCCTCCGGGCGCGTTCAGGATCAGCAAAGCCACGCCTTGCCAGACAAACAGCATCGACAGTGTCACCACGATATCGGGCACGCGGGTCACTATCACCAGTGTGCCATTCACGGCCCCCATGGCTGCGCCCAGACCCAGCACGAACAGCACCACCAGAACCGATTGCCCGTCACTTGCGCCCTCCATCAACGTCGCTGTGGACACGCTGGTGACCGCCATCATCGAGGCCAGCGACAGATCAATTCCGCCCGCAATCACCACCACAGCCATGCCAAGCGTCGCCAAGGCAAAGGGCAGCGCTGCGCGGCCAAGGGAATCGAGGCCTGATACCCCGAAATCCGGCTGGATCAGCTTGGTGGCGATCAGCAGCAGCGTCAGAAGCGCCGCCAGTCCCAAGGTCCAGCCGTTTCGGGACAGGATTCGGTTCATGCCGTCACCTGCTTTTCGGTCAGGCCATAAGCGGCGCGCATCAGGGTCGGCTCGTCGGCGTCAAGGGCGTCGATCACATCGACAACGCGCCCATTGAAGATCACCACCGTCCGGTCGCAGGCCAAGCGCACCTCGCTGAGTTCCGATGTGTAGTACAGCACTGCCGCCCCCTGCGCGGCAAGTTCGCGGACCAGGGCATAAATCTGCCGCTTGGTGCGGATGTCGATGCCGCGCGTGGGATCGAACAGCAGCAATGTCTCGACCCCCTTGGCGATCCAGCGCGCAATCGTGACCTTTTGCTGGTTGCCGCCCGACAGTCGCCGCACCTCGCCTTGGGCGCGGGTGTCGATCTGCAGGCGTTCGATGGCGGTTGTCACCCGACGGGCCTCGTCCCGCATCGGAATGACGCCCCAATCGCGAAGACGCGCCATCAGAGGCAGTGCGATGTTTTCCCGCACTGACCGCGACATCAGCAGCGCTTTGGTGCGGTCACCGGGCACGAAGGTCAGGCCCGCATTGATGGCATCGGCAGGATGTCGAAAGCTGGCGCTTTGGCCGTCTACCAAGACCGAACCTGCCGCGGCGCGGCGATTGCCGGCCAGAACATCGAACAACTCGTCCTGACCCTGCCCTTCCAGCGCCACGACGCCCAAAACCTCTCCAGCATGAAGATCAAAGGACGCATCGGTCAACCGATTGCCTGCCGCAAGGCCGCGCACGGCCAGACGCGGCGGGCTTTGCGCAGCGCGCTTCACGATCCGGGCGCTGGGCACTGCCTGCGTATGATCCGCCCCCAGCATCATTTCGACAATACGCTCTTCGATGCCGGGTTCGATGTTGACGCTGCCCACCGTCGCCCCGTCGCGCAGCACCGTGGCGCGGTCGCACAGGGCTGCGATCTCGGCAAAACGGTGCGAGATATAGATGATAGACCGCCCGGCATCGGCCTGCTGGCGTGCAACCTGCAGCACGCGGGCCACCAGATCGGTCGGCAGGGCGGCGGTCATTTCATCCAGCAGCAGCACATCGGGTTCTGCCGCCAAGGCACGCGCCAGATCAAGGATGCGCAATGTGGCCAAGGGAAGACGCCCGATCATGTCATCCAGCCGCAGATCGTGGATGCCCAAGGCCTCCACCCAATGCCGAAAGGCCGCGACTGGCGTCTTGCCCAGCCGCAGATTGTCCGCCACATCCAGATCCGGGATCAGCGAGGGTTCCTGATAGACCGGCACCAACCCTGACCGACGCGCTTCGGCCGGCGAGGAAACATGGGCGTCTTGCCCCCGGATCAGCACATGCCCTGTGTCGGGTGCCAAAGCCCCGGTCAAGATTTTGACGAAGGTTGATTTGCCCGCCCCATTGGCCCCCATCAGGGCCACCACCTCGCCCCGGTGCAATACGAGAGACGCGTCGCGCAGGGCCACGACAGAGCCAAAACGTTTCGACACGCCTTGCGCGTCCAGAACGGGCGCAGTGGTTTCCAGAAGGGTCATAGGGCCTGCAATTCGGTTGAACGGGCCCCCGACACATGCCGGGGGCCGCTTGGTCTTGCCCTGTTATTCACCCGGGCCTTTGCACGCGATGACCTGGTCCATCGTGTAGGTGGTCCAGCCCGGGATCGAGACGGAGACCGGCCAGTCCGGGTTGAGGCTGGGATTTGCCGCTGCCTTCAACAGCGCCTTGCCCGCGTCGCTGGTGTTGTCCCAAACCACCGGATCGACCAGCGTTGTCTTGTCGGCGGGCTTCTTGCCATCCAAGATCTGCAGCGCCAAAGCGACGCCCGCCCCACCCACCGACCCTGGGTTGGTCACGGCAGCGCCTTTCAGCCCGGCGACCGACGACAGCTGGCCAACGAAGCCCGCGTTGTCAGCCCCCACCACCGGCACCAGCGGCGCGCCAGATTCGGTCAGGGCATCCACGATCACGTTGTCGATGCCCGAGGTCCAGATGCCGTCGAACTTGGTGCCAGCCGCGATGATGTCGTTGATCTGCTGCTTGCCCTGATCTTGTTGCCAGCCGGTGAAGACCTCTTGCGCGACCTTGATGCCGGGGTATTCGGCCAAGGCCTTCTTGAAACCCTTGTCCCGGTCATTGTCGGCACCGGCACCTGCGGCGCCGCGCATGTAGACCACGGAACCTTTGCCGCCCAGCGTGTCAAACAGCCATTTGGCACCCAAATAGGCATATTTCTCTTGGTTGTTCGAAATGATGTAGGCCGAAGGCTCGGTCACGGCCTGGTCCACAGCCACGACGACGATGCCCTTGTCCGTTGCTTCCTTGATCGCGGCGTTGATGCCATCGGCGTTGGCGGGGTTGACCACGATGGCGTCCACGCCCGCCTGGGCCAGGTTGCGGATGTCTTCAGACTGGCCTGCGGCGTCGGTATTGCGGTGGGCGATGTTCAGGCTGGCAACCTCGCCCGAGGCCAAGGCCTGCGCTTTCATCGCGCAGACCATCTCCTCGCGCCAGCCATTGCCTTGCACGGTGTTGGAAATGCCGATCTTGTAGGGCTTGGCGTCAGCCATTCCCCCGAAAGCGGCCAAAGTCAGGGCAACGGTGCCCAACAGAAGTGTCTTCATCGGTAGTCCTCCCTAGTGTCTTTGTTTTCCGTCTGTTCGTTCTCGTCCTACTTCACAAAGGGGCGAAGGACGTCTCTCGCCAACAGGAACCCGCGTTTGATCTTGTCGTCCGATCCTTCAAAGTTCCGATCTTCATGTTCAATGATCACTGGGCCGTCGTATCCGGCACGGTAAAGGCCCGAAAAAACCTCGGACCAATTGATGTCTCCCAGCCCCGGCATGCGGGGGACTTGCCACCCGATTCCCAAGGACATGATACCGTTTTCATAGAGCCCGTCGCGGTCGATCATCAAATCCTTGGCATGGACGTGCACCATTTTCGCCCCGAACTCCCGGATGAACCGAGATTGGTCGATCATCTGCCAGACCAGATGGCTGGGATCGTAATTCATGCCAACGCCGTCGAAGGTCTCGAAGATCCGCCGCCAGATCTTGGGAGAGTAGGCGATGTTGTGTCCGCCGGGCCATTCGTCCTTCGAGAAGATCATCGGGCAGTTTTCAAAGGCCAGTGTGACGCCGTTGTCGCGCGCGAAGGCCACGACGTCAGGGAAGATCTGCGTCGCCCTTGTCCAGTTCTGGTCCAGGGTCAGCATACGGTCGCCGCCGATGAAGGTGTTCACGACGTTCACGCCCATCAGGCTGGCCGCTGCGATGACCTTCTTGAGATGGCCAATGACATTCTCGCGGTGCGCGGTCTCGGCGTGCAGGGGGTTGGGGTAGTAGCCGAGGCCCGAGACGGTCAGACCTTTCCCGGCCAGTTCCGCAACGATTTCGACGGCCTGCGCCTTGGTCATCGCCTCGACGGCCACATGGCTGGTGCCGGCATAGCGCCGCGTCTCATGGCCGGACGAGGGCCATGCGGCAATCTCCAGTGACTGAAATCCGTTTGCGGCGGACCAGTCGGCGACCTTTGACAGGCTGGTATCGCCGAAGGGCACGGTCAAAAGGCCAAGCTTCATGTCATCCCCCAATCGCAACCCATCGCCCCTCGCGGGCGCTGGTCAGCACGGCGTCGCAGAATTCCATCTCGTAGTGGCCGTCTTCAAAGTTGGCATAGGTGGCACCGTCCGAGCGTTGGCCGCGTGCTACGTCGCCGTAGATCTGCGCGAAAAGCGCGCGGAACGTGTCGGCAAACCCCTCGACATGTCCTCCGGGCAGGCGCGTGGCGGCGGACCCTGTTGCGTTCATCAGGCTGGCATCGCGCTGCAGGATCTGATTGGGCGCATCCCGGTGGCCGATCCACAAGTGGTCGGGCGTCTCGGAGTGCCAAGCCGCCGATGCGCCAGAGCCAGAGATTTCCCAGCTTAGCGCATTCTTGCGACCCGCGCTGATCTGGCTGGTGCTCATCACTCCGCGGGCGCCGTTTGGAAAGCGTAGCAGGATCAAGGCGGCGTCGTCCGTTGTGATGGAACGGGGTTCGCCTGTGTTGGTGGCTGCGGCGAATGTTTCGACCGAACCTATGGGTTTCTGGCGCACGGGCACGAAGGTTGAAAGGTCGGCAAAGACCGCACTTGGCTTCTGGCCGATGATGAAGCTGGTCAGGTCGACCCAATGCGTGCCGATGTCGCCGACGGATCGCAGGAGGCCGCCCTGATCGGCTTCCAGCCTCCAATTCCAATCGGTCGGCTTGGCAAGCCAGTCCTGATGATAGTGTCCCGAAATCAGGCGGATGTCGCCCAATTCACCCGCCGCCACCATGCCGCGCGCGTGCTGGTTCAGGGGATAGAACCGCACATTGTAACACACCGCCGCGACCTTGCCCGACGCCTTGGCCAAGGCCACCATTTCCTCGGACTGCGCCGAGGTCATCGCCAAGGGTTTCTCGCAGATCACGTGTCGCCCCGCCGCGAGGATCTGCTTCACCTGAGGATAATGCGATACGTTGGGCGAGGTGACATGGACGACTTGCACCGCCGGATCGGCCAAAAGTTCCTCCAGACTGCCATAAGCCCGCGCTACCCCCAAGGCAGCAGCCCGCTCCTCCCCACGCCGGGCGGAAGACCCAAGAACACCAGCCACAGGGACCCCGATGCGCCGCAGGGCCTCTAGATGAACGGTGCCGATGAAACCGGTGCCTATGACCGCGGCGCCAATCCGGGTGAAGTCGGTCATTCAGGGCACCCCTTACGCAATCGAATAACCTCCGTCGACGGCCAGACAGGTCCCGGTCATGAAGGCGGCGGCAGGCGACGCGAGGAACAAAACGGGCCCCGCGATATCTTCGGGCTGGCCCCATCGCCCCATCGGTGTCCGCAAATTCACGGCAGCCACATGGGCCGGATCGGTGCGGCTTCTCGCCGACTGCATCGTGACGACGAACCCCGGCGCCACGGCGTTCACGCGGATGCCATCTGCAGCCCACGCAATCGCCAGCGATTTGGTCAGTTGCACAACCGCCGCCTTGCTGGCCCCGTAGGCCGGGTTCTTCGGGCTGCCGAACGTCGCATACATCGAGGCGATGTTGATCAGGCTGCCCTTGCGGGCTTTCAGCGTGTCATGGAACGCCTCAGCCGTGCGGAACGTGCCGTGCAGGTTGACGTTGACGACGTGTTCAAAGAACGACGGCTCCATCTCTTCTCCGCGCGAGGTGATCGCGGCGCAGTTCACCAGAATGTCCAGGCCATCGGTTGACGCGGCAAGATTCCGCACGGCCACAAGGTCCGTCACATCCAGCTGGGTATAGTCAAACCGTCCGCGATCCTCTTCCGCCGGCTCGGCCTCGGCCCCAGTGATGGCAACGGCAGCCCCGCCTGTCTTAAACGCCCGTGCGATGGCGGCCCCGATGCCGGCACGGCTTGCACCCACCACCAGAACCCGCGCGCCCGAAAAGTCGAAATTGCTACGCTGCATCTTCGTCTCCTCCAAAGATGATCTTTCGCGCAGACGTGATTCGATGCAATGAAATTTTCAATTCAGCGGTTTTGAATATTCCCTTTCCATGTTGTTCCCAGCCGTCGCCCAAGGCTGACGATGATGGTCTGGCATACGACCATAGCGGGCACCTGACTGCGAAAATGGCCCAAACGCGCTTCGTTGACATAAAGCACATGTGATGCGAGCCCTGCGACCGGGCTGAGTTCATTGTCAGTGATTGCCAGCACCTTGCGGCCAGAGCGGGCGGTCAGCTTTGCGACCTCGACCGTTTCAGGGGTGTAGTCGTCGAAAGTCATCACCAGCAAGGCGTCCTTCGGGCCGATGGCGAAGACCTGCTCGGCCCGCATTGCGCCAATGTTGTCGATCAGATGCGCCCGCTTGCCTATGTTGGCCAGGCCGTAGACCATGTAGGCGCCCAAGCCAAAGGCACCCCGCGCTGCGGCGATGTGAACGGCCTCGCACTCTGCCAGAATATCAATGAATCCGATAAGTTGGCTGCAATCCAGCGCCTGTTCGATGCGCAGAAGCGATTGCACCGCGGCCTGCACGAAACTGCCGAAGACCTGATCCGGCAGGTCCAGGTCGGCATCGCCGATCTTTAGGCCCGGATCAGCCATCCGCGCAGCATAGGGCAGGCGGGGGCCCAGAAGGCGCTGGCGGAACACAGCCTGCAATTCGGCAAAGCCGGCAAAGCCGATCTCCCGGGCAAAACGGGTGATCGTGGTGGGCGGCACTTGCGCCTGATCTGCCAATTGAACGAGTGTGTTGATCGCCACTTCCTCGGGATGGTTGAGGAAGAACCGCGCCACCTGGGCCAAGCGTTTTGAAAGCGTGCCTGCCCGTGCGACAAGCTCGGTCCGCAGCCGGTCATAATCTTGCGCGGCAGGCGATGGGTGGGGGTCAGCTTCCGTCAAACCACACTCCTTCCGTCAAAGGGCACCCGCCACCTTCTGTTCAAAATCGATAATCGAGCCGCTCATCGGGGCAGAGGCTTCGCCAAGCAGAAACACCGCCAGACGTGCCGCTTCTTGCGCCGTCACCAGCCGCCCCAATGGCATGTTGGCGGATTCTTCTGCCAGCCAGCCTGGGCCACGCCCCAGAACCTCGGCCTGCATCCGATGCTCGGATGGCGTGGCAATCCAGCCAAGGTTGATGCCGTTGACGCGGATATGGTCGGCCATGTGGGCGCGGGCAGCATTGCGGGTCAGGGTCGTCATGGCACCTTTGCTGGCGGAATAGATTGCCAGATCTGGGGCGCCGCAATAACCGTTCATCGACAGAATATTGACGACCGAGCCCACTGCCCTTCGCGCCGCCATGTCGGCAATCGCGTTTTGCATCAGGAAGAAGGCCGCGCGGGCATTGACCGTGAAAAGCTGATCCCAAATCAGAGGTGTGCCTGACAGAACCGAGCCGCGCGTTGTCAGCCCGGCGGCATTGACCAGCCCATCCACCCGGCCGTGGCGCGCCTTGACCGCATCCAATATCACCTTGGGCGCTTCGGAGTCGGACAGGTCTGCGACCACAACCGAACAGGTGTCACCCAATTCGGCTGCGGCAAGGGCACACCCCGTGGCATCACGGTCGCTCAGAACCAGCGCCCCTGCACCCTCTTCTGCTGCCTGACGGGCGATGGCCAATCCGATGCCACTTGCCGCGCCGGTGATCAGGATCACCTTGTCGGACAGGCCCATATTCATCTGTCGGCACAGGCCGATCCACACGACCGAGTTTGATCGAACGCGCATGCGGCAGGATGAGGGCGGCGGGGCTGGTGACACATTGGCGGGCAGGCCTTGCTGTGGACCCATCCAGTTCCGCCGAATCCACGGGTGGTGTCAATTGGCTTCTCATGCCGACCTCTGCGGGGCCGCAGGACAGCAGAACCGTGGCAGGCGTGGTCCGGCGCCCCTCCAGGTCAGCATGGGCCTTGTCCGCCTCTTGCAACGGATGGCAGTGTGGCACCTGCTTTTGCAGCCCCCGCTCGTCAGGCGTGCGAACAAGTCGCCTCCCCGCGCCAGATCTGTCAACGAAAAGCGGGTGATCATGCCTGAGGATTGCCCGAAGTTCACGAAGATCCCCCACCGCTGCAGGCATTTCAACGACCGGGCCCACGTGTCCTTGCCCACCGGGTCCTAGACCACCAACCCCCTGTGCTCCCGTCAGCTCGCGCATCTGGGATACGAAATTCTGGCAACGGTAATTGATCACATTGCCATAGCCATGCTGAAGTGCCAGCGCGACCTTCTCGTCAGAGCCGGCTGTACCAATTGTCCCAGCAACAGCCCCCCGGTGCCAATGCGCAGACGCCCGCGCCCACGGCCTCCCCCACACCGGCCGCCTCTGCCCCCGGGATCATGGTGGGCGTGGTCCAATGGTAAAGGCCAAAGCGGTTCTAGATGTCCAGGAAGTTGACCCCGATGGCCGTCTGCTGCAACAGCACCTCGCCTGAAGCAGGGTCTGGCGTGGCGATGTCTTCTCACTGCATGACCTCGGGTCGGCCGGGGCCGTGGGCGATCAGGGCCTCGTCCATGTCAGCTTTCGATCAGGAAGACCGGATAGACTGGCACCTGCATGGCGGTGACCAGATGGTTGGTCTGCGCCGCCAGCCCGATGATCGCCATCAGCTCGGCGTGCTGGGCGTCCGTCATGCCCTTGGCCTTGGCTGCGGCGGTGTGGGAATGCACGCCATAGCTGCAGCCATTGGCGGTCGAGACGGCGATGTAGATCATTTCCTGCACCACCCTGCCCAGTACGTTTTCCCCGGCCATCACTGCCGTCAAGCCGCCCCAGGGTGCGCTCCAGCAGTGCAGGGTCAGCCGTCGCCCCCCAAAAGTTGTTCACGAAGTCCGATTTTTGGGGGGCGCGGATGTCGTCGAAGACGGCTTTGACGCGGGGGTTGGCTTCGGCATCAGTCCAGAGTTTACGGTAGCCATGAGTTCTCCTTTGCGGTCAATGCACCGCTGAGTACATGATCTTTTCCTCGGTCGCCTGTGTGGGGCACAGTTCTTCCACAATGCGACCCTGACAGTAGACAAGGATGCGGTCCGACAGGTTCAAAACCTCGGGCAGATAGCTGTAGATCACCACGACCGCCAAACCCGCATCCGCCAGACCCTTGATGATCTGATGAATTTCGCAGATCGCCGCCACGTCGACACCCAGCGTGGGTTCATCAAAGATCACCCCGCGCGGCGTTTGCACCAGTCCCTTGCCGATCACCACCTTCTGCTGGTTGCCGCCCGACAATTCCATCATCCGTGTATTTTCGTTGATCGCACGGATGTTCAGTTTGGCCGTCCACTCTTCCGCCCAGGCCTTAATATCGGCGGCCCGCACGTTCGTAGCCGACTTGCCTGCGGCGAGAAGGCTGAAACACCATCGCTATGCCGACTTCCAGCGCGTCATTCGGCGTGGCGAAGGTGGTTTCCTTGCCCTTCTGGTACATCTTGCCGGATGTCGCCGGTACCACGCCGGCATGATCTTGGTCAGGGTCGACTTCCCGGCCCCGTTCTCCCCAAGCAAGGCGTGGATTTCGCCCGGCATAAGGGTGAAATCCACCCCGCTGACAGCAGGCAAGCTGCGGTAAGACTTGGAAATCGATTCCAGTTTCAGGATTGGTTCCATTCAGGCGCTTCCTGTTTCGGTATGGCCGCCGGTGATGATGCAATCGCCCCCCCCTTGGAGGCGATATGAAGTTGACCCCGATGCTCCAGCGCCGAGGTCACGCCGTGACGTGTTCCATTGGCCCGGCTGTGCAGGCTGAACAGGGGCGAGAAATCGGCTCCAAGTAGCCCGAACGACCGCGTCGGCGACCATGCCTTGTGGACGCCCAGCATCCGGATGCCAGCGCATTGCAAAGGCTCCGGAAAGCTGCGGCCAGAAGAGAGGGCCGGGGCAATCCAGAACTCGGGCTTCACCTCGGTCATCATCGCCAGGCGATAATGGGTTTCCTGTAGAACGAATTCGATGAGGCGGTTGCGCGGGGCAAACAGCGCCAGCCATGCGCCGCCGTCTTCCACCGGCGCGATCCGCGCGGGATAGCCCGGCAGGCTTTCCAGTATGGGCTGCGGACGACTGCCGCCGAGGCGCAGCAGCCGGTGTCGCCAGCTTTCCGAAACGATCACGCCCGCGCCTTCGGGCAGCAGGCTGTAGGGCCAGGCGAGGCCGCCCGCCACCATCCGCCAGATGCCATCGTGGACCCAGACCGAGCCCGAGGCGTTCCTCATCATCAAATCGGTCGCCCATTGCGACGGCTTCACCGTTGCCGAGCTATTGGCCACCCACAACCGCCCGTCCGACCCGTTAGCCAGCGCCGTGATGCAGCGCACCTCTGGCGGCAAGGCCAAAGCGGCCGCGGCGAGGGTCAGGCTGCCATCCTCCAGACCCACCGCCAACCCTCCTGCGACCTAGACCGCCGGCGCTGACACATCCGAAGCGAAGTCCTGACGCACCTCGCCATCCGGCGTTCGCAGGGCAGCGCTGGAACTGGCCACGATATGTCCGCGCCACAGCACCAGATTTTCAGGCTGCGGCAAGGCGGCAAAGACCGGCGCATCGTCCAGCGCGGTGTTGGGGCGGAAGGCACCGTCCAGTGGCGGGATCGTCATGGCCTTGCCAAGGAAGATGTCGAGGATGGGGTCAAAGATCATTTCGCAGCCCCCCAGTAGGAGCGTATCCCGCTCCAGCCCTAGTCGGCGCCTTCAATGGTGAAGCGGCCGATCCGATTGTTGAAGATGCCGCCGATGAACAACTGCCCCGTTTGTTCGCGCATCGAGGTCACCATGGCATGCGGGGCACCGGTCAGGTCGCCCATCGTCTGGATGATCCGGCCCGTGTCGTCGAATTTCACCACGCCGCCGGTGTTGATGTTGGGAAAGAGCCAGTCGTCCTGCGGCAACCTGCGCGCCAAGCGCTTCTTCATGCCGGGATGGCGCAGCGACAGGTCGAACGAGGGCGTCCGCATGCCCAGCCAAGCCATCCAGTAGGTGCCGTCAGAGGCGCGGTTGATGTTGTCCGGATTTCCCGGCATGTCGCGGATCACGCATTCTGCGGTCCCGGCCTTCGAACCCTCAAGCCAATAGCGGTGAATCCGGCAGGCCCAGCTTTCGGCAAAGAACAGCGACTTGTTGTCATGCGCCATGCAGACGCCATTGGTGTAGCGGTAGCCGTCGAGCAGCGTTCGCGTGCTGCCATCCTTGGGGTCATAGACCAGAAGCCGCCCTGTCGCGCGGTTCTCGATGCTGTCCAGCGTCCATTCGTGCGCGTCGTAGCGTTTGGTCGAGTCGGTGAAGTAGATCTTGCCATCAGGCGCAATGTCGAGGTCGTTCGGGTCGCGCAGGCGGGCATCGTCGACAATTGATCTGAATGACCGGGCCGTTTCCGCCGAGAGTTTGGTCACCACCCGGTCTGGCGAGATAGAATAAAGCCCCATCGCCCCGACACAGGAAATCAGGTTGCGCTTGGCATCGAAGGCCAGCCCCAGAGGGAAGCCACCGACATGAGCGAAAACCTCGGACCGCGTATAGTCAGGTGCGAAAAAACGGACGATCTCGCCATGCCGGGTGCCACAATAGAGGTGGTCCTCGGCATCGAGGATGACGTCTTCGGGGCCTTCCAACTCGCCCAGGCCTATGGCGTCGGCGCTGGAGAGGCGGTTATTCAGGGCGTAAGGGGTGCCGGAATTGGGTTCAGCCGATTGGGTCGGGCCCATGGCGAGGTAGACAGGGGCGACATAAACCTCGTTCAGCACCTTGTGGCGGTTCTTCAGCCAGCGGATGTCGATGGTGACGGCTGCGGCCAAGAGAAGGCCCAGCACCATCTGGTTGGTGCCGGTGCCGTAGCCAAGCCGGATCAGGCCGTTTGTCATCACCAGGACGATGATGGCCCCCATCATTCCCTTCGCAACTGATCCGCGCCCGCCTCCGAGCGAGTTGCCGCCCACCACGGCAGCGGTGAGCGCTGCAATCTCCAAGCCTTGACCAGTGCCGGGGCCAGCGCCTGAAAGCCGTGTTGCGATCAAAAAGCCTGCCGCGGAAGCGCAAAGGCCCGAGAAGACATAAGTCAGAAAGACCGTCCGGCGGACCTTGATGCCAGCGATATAGGCCGAACGGTGCGAGCCTCCTACCGCCAGAACATGCCAGTCGGGGCGAGAGCGGGTCAGGGCAATATGGGTCACGATGCCAAGGGTCAGCACGGCCCATACGGGGACGGAAATCCCCAAGGCGGTGCCGTCGCCGATGAAATCCCAGATGTCTGATTGCGCCGAGGACGTCTGCACAAGGGATGCGAAGGTCACCACCAGAATATCATAGATCGCCCGCCCGATGATGAAGGTCACCAGCGTGGTCAGAAACGCGCGCAGCCGCAGGTAGCCGATGAGGTAGCCGTTGATCGCCCCGAACACCACGCCGACGCTCAGCGAGGCGAGCAAGGCCACCCAGACCGGCAGGTCGAAGATGAAGAAGCAGGCCACCACCGCGAAGGCCGACAGTGCGAAGATCGAGCCTACGGCAAGGTCGATCCCTCCGCCTAGCATCACGACCGTGAGGCCGGTAACGACCAGCGAGAACTCTCCAAGCTGACGGGTGCTGGCTTGCAGCGAGCTTGGCTTGAAGAAGCCCGCGATCAGGCTACCGAATGTGACCACCGTGATCACCAGCGCCAGAAACGGGATGGCGTTGTCGGTCCAGCGCTTGGTGAGAATCCCGATCAGATAGTCGGGGATCAGGTTGTAGCGCCAGGCTTGCAGCCGCTTGCGGAGTTGCATCGGGTATGCTCGATGTAAGGAGAGGGCGCCGCGGCGGGCGCGACGCCCGTTGGCTTACTTGCCCGCAGCAGCTTGCAGGGCCTTGAGGTCCCAGCAGGTGTCAGGCTTGAGGTCACCCTTGGTCGTGGCCTTTTCCAGTGTGTAGATGAAGGGCGACGAGGTTCCCGGCGGCTGTTTGCTTTGCAGCAGGTACTTGATGGTCGAGACCATGTCGCCCGACCCGCGCGCAAGGTCCGTCATCACGACAGCCCCGTAAGTGCCATCTTCCAGCGTCGCGCAGTCGGCGGTCTTCTCGCCGCCGCCGGTGGTGACAAGGAAGACTTTTCCGGCCAGACCGGCATCACGGATCGCAGCCGAAGTCCCGGTCGCGTCGCCATCCCAGAAGTCGATGATGCCGCAAAGATCGGGGTTCTGTTGCAGGACCGTGGTCGCAGCATTGCGGGCGTTGGTGGCGTCCCAGTTGCTGTCAGGCTTGGCGACGACGGTGATATCGGGGTGCGATTCCAGCACTTTCGCGATACCCGCATATTGGTACAGCGAGGTTGCGTTGACCTCATCCCCTTGAATAAGCGCGATCTTCTTCGAGGTGCCCTCGCCGCATTGCTTGACGACAGCCTCGGCTTCCAACTGGCCCAGACGGTTCCAGTCAGATCCGATTTAGGCGTCAGCCGGAAAATTGGCCGGTTTGTCGACCAGAAGTCGTAGATCACCGCCTGTTGCGCCTTTTTCAGGATCTTGGCGCAAGAGTTGAGGTCGGGTGATATCACCACCAGCACATCGGGATGCGGGTCCGAGGAAATCGCCTCGGTCAGGGCCTGAGCGCCGGCCTCAGTCGACCAGTTCGGTCCGCGCTTCAGGATGGCGGACCAGCCTTGGGCCAGATCGACCCCCATGGCGCGCGGCACCAGAAGCACGCGCTTGCCGGTCAGGGCGGCGGAATAGCCCGCGGGGCCGGGGTCGTCAGCAGCGAGGCCGCGAGGACTGCGGCCCCCATAATCAGCTTGGCAAACTTCATACCATGCCCTTTGCGTCAGCTCTGGTGCGTCAGTTTAAGTGTCACCCTGCTGGGCCGTCTGTTCATAGCGCGCGTTGATCACCCCGTCGAAGATGATGGCGGCCAGCAGGATCTTGGATTTGATCAGGTTCTGGAAGAGCAGTGAAATGTCGACTATTTTAATCCTGTTTAGCATGATGCCGATCAGCGCCGCGCCGTAAAGCACATTGCGCACCCCACCCTTGCCGCCGGACGGGCCGATGCCGCCGATCATGGCGACCAGCACGATGTCATAAAGCAGGGTCGAGTTCACAACCCGGATGTTGATGGATTGCAGGTTGGCCGAGGTCAGCAGGCCAGAAACAAACGCCGCGAGGGCAGAGATCACATAGCACAGCGCCAACATGGGCCGCACCGGAATGCCGACGTCGCCCGCGGAATACACATAACGGCCCCGACGAATGAAGCGCAGGGACAGGACGGCGACGCGCGGCGAGCGTGATGTTCATCGCCTCGGCTGCGGGGACAAATTCCGTTTTGGGCTGAAGGTCCCTCCCGCTGACCGGGGGCCAAACCTGCGCGCGACGGTCAATTCGAGGTGGTCGATGCCTTAGGGCTGCGCAAATAGGGGAAAGCTGACGCCCAAGGCCCAAGCCAGACACAGACCAAGGCCAAGCCCGGCTGCGAGGGCGCCAGATTGGCGGCCGATCCAGCGTCCCATCAACCCGTGGACCACGAAGAAAAGTAGAAACACCGGCAGCACGATCAGCACAAAAGTCAATTGCGCCGGGTCCAGGAGTGCCGCCAGGCCAAGTGAGGTGAACAGGCAAAGCCGCGCCACTACCCGCCGCCACAGGGTACCGCGCCCGGCTTGGGTCACGCAACTGTCGGCGATCATGCTTGGGACGGTGCCAAGGCATAGGGCAGCGATAATCGGCAGTCGCTGCGACGTGGGCAAGAAGCTTGCGGCATAGCGGTCCAGCGCGAGCCCGAACACAAGAATTCCCCATAGGGTCAGGGCAAGAACCGATAGCGCCGGGAAGCGGCCCTTCAGGCCACGCCAGTCGTCCAGCAGCACAAGTTGCAAGATGCCGAACACCGCCAGATGCAGCATCAGATAGTCCGCCACCAAGACCGGCAGGAAGTTGGTGTAGAACGGTGTGATCAGCAGCGGGGTCGCCACGGTAGGCAAAAGCGTCGCCAACACAAAGCGCTGCGCAGGTATATCTGGCATCGCTGGTCGCGTGGGCAGCATCGCGACCAAGGGATAAAACCCCATCACAATCCCCGCCAGCAGCGCCAAAATCCACCAGCCCCGATGACCGGCGGTGCCGACGTTCTGTCGCCCGAAGGTCACGTCCAGCCAGTCCTCTGCGGCATTGACAGCTGCCGGGCTGAACAAAACCCCCACATGTTCGACCCTCGGGGCCACCACCGCGCGCCGGGTCACGCCGCCGGAAGCGGCCAGATCGCCCTCCTCGGCGCTTGGGTCAACCTGATGGACCGCATCAAGGGCGGATCTGCGCAGAAAACTTTCCCATTGCCCTGTGATGACCAGCATGTGTCGAGGCTCTAGCGCCGTCACGGCCTGCGAGAACATCGAGATGGCGACCACCGCATCCACCGGCCTACCTGCCTTGGCCTCGGCAGCGGCGGCGCGAATGATGATGTCAGTTGCCATTGAATGCCCCAGCAAGGCGATCTGCGAGGCCCCCGGCAAGGTACGGGACGCAGCGATGATGCCACGGGTTTCGGCCACCAGCAGTGCCGTGGTGCCGTCAACCGAGGTCACATCGCCTGACATTGGCACCGGGTTTCTGCCATGCCCCTCGAAATCGAAAGCCAAAACGCGGTAGCCGGACTGCGCCAGATGAAGCGAATAGGCCTGCATGATCTGACGGGACCCGGCAAACCCATGCGCCACAACGACAATTGGTCCCGACGCGTTGGGCTTTTGATACAGCGTGACCGGCGTGGTGCCGACGTTGAAATCGGATATGTCCAGCCCGCCGCGTTCCCGTTCCAGCATGACAACCGAAAGGACAACCAGAACAAGTGCGGCGAGTGCTATGGCCAATCTGTTTGGGGACCGCGTCAAAGATCAGCTCCACGTCCAAGACCGGGTATTTGCGGCAGTCTGTGACAGGATTACGTTTGACGCGCTGCCGTGGATCATTCTGCAAGGCTTTGGCGGCGACCGCACCTGTTGGGATGGGTCTTCCCCCGCTGGCGCATGGCGGAAATTCGGCGTAAAGCGCCGCATCTGCGCGCAAATACGACCCACCCAAACCGTCGGAATTCCGTCCATGTTCATTGCCACCCTGCTGACCCATCCCGATCACCCTGTTTTGGAACGGGTGACCGTGGAATCCCTGCGCAATGCATGGGGTGGCGGGGATGCTGTCTGGCTGGATCCGGGCGTGGCGGCCGAGTTTCCGCTGGAAGCGATGCCTGCCAACCGGTGGGAGGTTTGGCAGGCTTTGCAAGGCCTTAAGATCGACCTGATCCTTCAGCCCGCCGTGGGGCGCAAGAAGCGCCTTTTGCTGGCCGATATGGACAGCACCATGATCGAACAGGAATGCATTGACGAACTTGCGGATGAGGCGGGCGTGGGGGCCTATGTCGCCGCCATCACCGCGCGAGCGATGAATGGCGAGCTCGATTTCGAAGCCGCCTTGAAGGAACGGGTCGGTCTGCTCAAGGGCCTTTCCGCCAGCGTAATCGATCAGGTGATCCGGGATCGGATCACGCTGATGTCGGGCGGCAAGACCCTTTTGGCGACGATGAAGGCCGATGGGGCCTATTGCGCCCTTGTCTCTGGCGGGTTCACCGCCTTCACGGGCAAGATCGCCGAGGTTCTGGGCTTTGACGAGAACCGCGCGAACACCTTGCTGATCGAAGATGGCAAGCTGATCGGTGAGGTCGCTTTGCCCATTCTTGGCAAGCAGGCCAAGGTCGAAGCTTTGCAGGACATCTCTGCGCGGTTGGGGATCGACACGGCGCAGGCCTTGGCCGTGGGGGATGGTGCCAATGATCTGGGCATGCTCGCCCTGTCGGGAACCGGGGTGGCGCTGCACGCCAAACCCTCGGTCGCAGCGCAATGCGATGTGCGGGTGAACCATGGCGACCTGACAGCGCTGCTGTTCCTGCAAGGCTACGCGCGTGAAGATTTCGTGGCATGATCATCCGGCCCGCAAAGGCCGCCGACGCCCCGGCCATGACCGATATCCTGAACGTCATCATAGCGATGGGCGGAACGACTGCCCATCAAGTCCGGAAACCGGCAGAGACGGTGCAGGCGGACTATGTCGATGGCTCAGAAGTTCTGGCCTCTGTCGTGGCGGAGGATCAGGGCCGGGTGATCGGCTGGCAGTCCGTAGGTCTTTGGCAGGGCGAGGCGGATATTGGCACCTTCGTGCAGCCAGGGGTGCAAGCCAAAGGTGTGGGAGCAAGCCTTTTCGCTGTGACCTGCGATGTGCTGCGCAAAGCGGGCGTCAGAAGGGTGATCGCCAGCATCAGGGCTGACAATCTGCCGGGGCTGGCCTATTACGCCCGGATCGGCTTTGTCGACACCAGCTTCGAACCGGACTTTGCCTTGAACGACGGTCGCATCGTGGGGCGCATCCACCGGAGGTTCGATCTTGTTTGAAATCGCCCCGCATTTGGCGCTGATCCTGATCGGCGTGGGTTTCGTCGCGGGGTTTGTCGATTCCATTGCCGGGGGCGGTGGGTTGTTGTCGGTGCCCGCCTTGCTGCTGTGCGGGGCCTCTCCGATGCAGGCCTTGGCGACGAACAAGGTGCAGGGTATGGTCGGCTCTGGCACCGCCTTGCTCAACTACGCATTGGCCGGTCAGGTGAAACCCCGAGAGCAGATGGGGATGGCGCTGGTCAGTCTGGCGTTTGGCGCGGCCGGGTCCTTGGTCGCAGGGGCGATGCCAGCCGGACTGTTGCGCCTGATCATGCCCCCGATCCTGATTTCCATTGCCTTGTTCTTCGCTTTCCGACCGGGTCTTTCCGACCAACCCCGCGCGGCGCGCATGACCTCTGCCGTCTTCACGGCGGCGGTTGTGCCATTGATCGCGGGATACGATGGGTTCTTTGGTCCCGGCACAGGGTCTTTCTTCATGATGGCGCTGGTCTTGCTGCTGGGCTTTGGGGTGTTGAAGGCCACAGCCCAAACCAAGGTGCTCAACTTCGGCTCCAACCTTGGGTCTGTCGCGGTGTTTGCGTTTTCCGGGGCAACATGGTGGTGGGTGGCCGGCGCCATGGCTTTGGCGCAGATCGCCGGAGCCACGTTGGGATCGCGGTTGGCCGTGCGGGTTGGCGCAAGGCTGATCAAGCCGCTGCTGGTCATAACCTCCACGGGAATGGCGTTGCGGTTGCTGTATCAGGTCTGGGGCTAAGCGCCCCAGCCCGCGCTTTGCATTTCACGCAAGCGGCTGGCGGTGCGGGCGAATTCGAAGCTGCCCTCGCCCTCGATATAAAGCCGTTCGGGTTCGTCCGCGGCCGAACAGATCAGGCGGACGTGCCCCTCGTACAGCGCGTCAATCAGGGTCACAAAGCGCTTGGCCTCGTTGTAGTTCGAGGACGAAAGTTGCGGGATTTCCTCCAAAATCAGCACCCTAACTGCCCCTGCAATGGCCAGATAGTCGGCCGGACCCAAGGGGCGGGCGCACAGCTCCCAGAAGCTGGCCCGGGCGACACCGTTGGCGTAGCGCGGCAGTTCGACCTGACGACCATTGACCGCCAGATGCAACGGGCCGATCTGTGCCCCCGCCGTCATGTCACGCCATATAGCGTCAATCGCGGGGCCTGATTTGCCCGACGGATGGAAGTAGACTTTGGCTCCGGCCAAGCGATGCTGACGATAATCCTCTGGGCTTTCCAGCTTCACCACATCAAGCCGTTCGCGCAGCAGGTGGATGAAGGGCAAGAACAAGGCTCGGTTCAACCCGTTCTTGTAAAGATC
Source organism: Stagnihabitans sp. (assembly GCF_964946895.1). Lineage (NCBI taxonomy): Bacteria > Pseudomonadati > Pseudomonadota > Alphaproteobacteria > Rhodobacterales > Paracoccaceae > Stagnihabitans > Stagnihabitans sp. Next base: position 63,557 of record NZ_CBBQHX010000007.1, read on the forward strand.
CTCGGGCGGGCGGTTGGAAGTAGTGACGATCACCACGCCCCCCGCCAACAGTTTTTCAAACAGCCGACCGACGATCATTGCATCCGTGATATCAGTGATCTGCATCTCGTCGAAGGCCAGCAGGCGCAGATCGGCGACAATCTCGGCCGCGAAGGGGGCCAGAGGATCCTCCTCGCCCTTTTGTCGGGCAGCGTGGATGGCGCGGTGGGTCTCCTGCATGAAGGCGTGGAAATGTACCCGGCGCTTGCGTGAAATCTGGGTGGCCTCTGTGAACAGATCCATCAGCATCGACTTGCCGCGCCCGACCCCACCCCAAAGGTAAAGCCCCTTGGGCGCAGCGGCAGGTTTGGAGAATAGGCCCGACAGCAATCCGGTCCGACGCAGGGCCTGCGCCTCAAGCCAAGTCCGCAAAGGCTCCAGCAGTTCGGCCACCGCGGTTTGCTGCGGGTCTTGGCGGATTGCGCCTTCGGCCACGCGGCGGGCCAGAATTTCGGGAAGGGTTTCGCGCATACTGTTGTATACCAAAGCCATCATGCCGAGGAAAGCCTGCAGCGCTGCGAGGTAAAGCCGCATCGGTTGCCTGATGGCAAGACCTTTCTCAACCACCCCTGCGACGGCAGTCGCGGGGCCGAAGCGAGTGGCCTGTTTCATGTCCGGCTTTGCGCAAGGCAAGCGCCTGTGGCAGCCTGCCCCCATGGTGACGAACCGCACAGACGCAGCTTTGGCGTTGCAGGGCCTTTGGCAAGGTGCCGCAGCGCCGCTGATTGCCAATTTGCGATGTAAGATTGACGCCATGGAAGCCGCCGGCGCGATCTTGCCGCTGACCCTGTCCGACCGTGCCCAATTGCTATATCTGCTGCCCCAGCGTCGCCTATCGCGACTACGGCATTGAAGAGACCCGGCATTTTGCACGCTTGCCGATCCTGCGGGCCATTCTGACCGGTCTTTTGCGCGCCAGTGGTCCGATCCTGCGGGCCAGTGGGCTGGATCACCAGTGTCAGGTCAACAACTGGCTCTTGGCGACCAACCCACCACTTGGCCTCGACCCGTCGGATGCCGTGGTCGCCGTGCGCAGCTTGGCCGCACGCTATCCGGACCGGGCCATCGTGGTTCGCTCGTTGAATGACCGTGCTGATGACGCATTTCAGGATGCCTTTCGCCGGGGCGGTGCCGCCTTGCTGCCCGCCCGTCAGGTTTGGGTCATCATGCCAGACGCCCCCTGGACGCTGAACCGCCGCCGCGATGCGCAGCTTCTGGCGCGTACCGCTTTGACCGTTGTTGGAGATGATGGCTTTGCAGAAGACGATGTCGCTGAAGCCGCCCGGCTATATTGCCTGCTCTACCTGCAGAAATACACGCCGCTGAACCCGCAGTATTCGCCGGAATTCCTGAGTATTCTCCGCAAGGCTGGGATCCTGCGGTTGCAAGGCCTCAGGCAGGCGGACGGCAAATTGCTGGGGGTGATCGGAACCGTGACGCTAGGCGGTTTGCTGACGGCTCCAGTGGTCGGCTACCGCACGGATCTGCCGAAAAGGCTTGGGCTGTACCGCATGCTGATGGCCCTTGCGATGGCCGAGGCTGCGGCGCGGCTTCTGCCATTCAACATCAGCGCGGGTGCAGCAGGGTTCAAGCGCAGCCGGGGCGCCTTGCCGGCTATCGAATACACAGCAGCCTTTGTGGCCCATCTGCCATTGCGCGAAAGGTTGGCGACGGCGCTGCTGTCAGGCCTGCTAAATGCCATTGGAGTGCCTATCATGCGGCGGCACGCACTTTGACCTGGCAGGCCATAGCCTTGTCAAAGACGCTGCGAAGCAAACCCTTGCGGGCGGTCATGAACGGCGAAGCGCTGGTCTTGTTTCGCGCCGAAGCAGGGGTGCGGGCGCTGTCTGACCGCTGCCCGCATCGGATGGCACCCTTGTCGGCGGGTCTGGTGGTTGATGAACTGCTGCAATGCCCCTACCACGCCTGGCGTTTTGATGGGGAGGGCCGCTGTCGCGCGATACCTGGACACCTTGGTCCGGTGCCGGCTGTGCATCTGCGCCGCTGGAAAGCTTGCGAGCGGGGCGGCGTGATCCTTGTGGCGCCTTGGGATGAGGTGTCAGAACCCTTCCTGCACGGCATCACATCGCCGGACCCGGTGCTGCGCCAGTCTGAGAGCCGAAGCACCGCGGCCGTGGCCGACGTGGCCGAAAATATCCTGGACGCCAGCCACGCCCATTTCACCCGTCGTGGCATCCTGCGCGGCCTGTCTCAGCGCCGCTATCGGGTGCGTGTCGATGTGTCATGGGGCCCCGATTAGGTCGAAGCCCGCTATACCGGTGAGGCCCGGCAACACGGGCTGGTCAGCGCCCTTCTGGAACAGGATCGCGGGTATTCTCTCGGCCGGTTTCGGGCGCCAGGAATTGCCGAACTGGAATTTTGGCGGCCCACGGGCCTGCGTCTGGCGACGACGTTTCACCTGCGGCAGGAAACGCCAGAAACGGCGGCGGGCATCGCCATCCTTGCCGGACCGCGCGACCGGGGTCTTGGGCTTTTGAAGGCGGTGGCGTTCAACCCGCTCTTCAGGGTGGCGCTGCGGCAGGATCAACGCATTCTTGCCGCCTGTGCCACGAATTCACGCGGTCAAAATCCGGTTATTGGTCCGCTGGATTTCCTGCGCGAAGGCACAGATCTCCCGTCCCGGCAGGAAGTCTTGCGCGACCCAAGGTTCGGCATGGGTGGGCGTGATTGAGGCCAACTGATGCAGGCTCGGCCGGATCAGGGTTCGGGTGGCAAAGCGCGAGAAGACCGGTTTGAAGACCAAGGACGCCATCCCTTCTGCAGCAGAGTGCAGATCCGCGCGGCTTTCCAGCCGGCGGGTTCTGGGCAGATGCGGCCAGAAGCCTTGGCCAAGGCGGATGAAGGCGTCCTTGTCATACGCCGTTGTCAGCAAATCAGTGGAAGGGGCGAAGAGGGTGACACCCTGTGCTGCAAGGTCGGGCGAAATCTGTGCCAGCCAGAACACCTCTTCGCAGGTTGGCACGGTCATCGTGATGCTGTGGCGGCGGCATAGGGTCAGAATATCCCGACGGAAGGCTGCGAAATCGTGGCGCGGTAACGCAAAGCGAAGATAGCCTTCTGAAAGGTCGTTACTGCTGCCAATAGGATGGCGCGATACGTCAGCCAGATGAACGCGGCGGCCGCTGGCCCGCAACGCCCAAGCCCAATGCACTGCGACGGGCGCGCGGGCGCCGGTGACCATCACGACCTCAGCCATCGCGGACCACTCGGCTTTCCACGCGGCGCAGTTTTGCCTGCATATGAGTCTCCATCATGGCAGATGGCACCACGATCCGCGCTGATGCGCCGTGTCGCGCCAGCACTGCGGCCAGCGCGTCAGCCGCGGCGTACTGCTGCGCCAAGGTTGTGCATTCGGGCAAGGTCAACTGAAGCGTTTCCGGCGTCAGTTGTACGAGCCTGAAATCCGCTATCCCCCGATCGGCATGCAAAATGGCGTTGCGCAGGATGTCGGGCGTGATCTGTGTCCCGGGAAAGCGGAAGAAGTCATCCTTCCGGCCCACCACCTCTGCCACGGCCCGCAGTGGGGAGCCGCAGGGGCAGGGTTTGTCGGACAAGCGCAAGAGATCATTCATCCTGTAACGGGAAACGATCTGCTGGTGCCTGGTGAAGCTGGAGATGACCGGTGCCACCAGATCTCCCACCTGTTCAAATTCGAACCGGATGACGTCCTCGGCAAGATGCAGCGTCCCGTGACGGCAGGTTACCGCCAACAGTCCCTCGGTCGCCATGTAGATCTGCCCCAGCCGCGGGCCAAAATGCGCCTCGATCCGTTGACGGTCTGGAGGGTCGAGCGTTTCGGCGGCCGAATAGAGCGTATGGGGGGTGCAGGTCCGTTTGCTGTGTCAGCCAGATCAGAACTTTGGGCGGTGCGACGATCACACCCGGATTTTGCAGTCGCAGCCGCGCCAGCCATTCGTCGCGGGGCGCAGTCAGGTCGTAGAATTGCAGGTCAACACAGCGGGTCTGACGGGCCGTGTCATAGAGCGCGGTGTGCAAGGGCAGCATAACCGCCACTTTCTGACCCCAGAACCGTGGCAGGGCCTTGGCCAGTATGACGCCAAGCCATTGGAACCGCTCGGCGTCGGAAAGGATGAAAAGGCCACGGTTGCCACTGGTCCCGGTGCTGGCCCCGACGGTCAGCGCACTGATCTTGCGGGTGGTGGCAAAGGCGGCCCAGCCTTGTGTGGCGGTAATCCCCGCCCGATTGAAATCGGCAAAGTACTGCATGACCAAAGCTTTGTCCGTGAGGGGCAAAGTGCCATTGGCGTAAAACGCCACCTTGGGCAAGGATTTGCGCAGCCAGCGGCCGTAACGCCGATCCTGTCCACGCAGAAAGGCTGCGCGGCCTTGACCGGGGCGCGTCAGCCACAGGGTGCGAAAATAGGCAAGAAGCGTCAACGCCAAGCTCATGCCACGTCCCGTGCTGTCGGGTTGGGATCATGGCACACCATGACCTCGTCGCCCGCTTCTTGCCAGCCGCCGGCCAAAGCAGTGCTGCGCGCGGCAGCGCCCGCATCCTGCAGGATAAACCGCGCCGGAGAGCCCGGTGCCTTCCCCGGCTGGAGCGCCGTCAGAAGCCATTGCACATCGCAGGCGTACAGCAGCGGACGCGGGAAGGTTGGGAAGGCAAGCCCGAAGTGGCCTTGCGCATGGCCCGGCAGATCTACCGTCAGGCAGGTGCCATCGCCGAACAGATCACCCCCGGCACCAAGGCCAAAAGGCAGGGTGCGCTGGGGCAAGCGGGTGACGTCCTCCATGCGTCGGTCCAGATCGTGCGGAAGCAGGCTGGGAAAGATGCCGTGGCGTTGGTTCGCCACGGTCTTGCTGGCGCGGATCTTGGCGAGGGTGCGTCCAGGGCCAAGGATGCGCGCCTTGGGGAATTCATCCCGTCTTGCCACATGGTCCGCATGAAAATGGGTCAGGATCACGCCGGCAACCTCAGTTCTCTGCAGCCCCATCTGGTGCAGAAAGGCTGCGGGCTACTGATCCGCCGCCGGTCGGTAGCCCAGTGCGGCAGCGTAGCCGCGCAGCATCCGGCTTCGGCCGGGCGCTGCGAGGGCCGCGGGGCCGATGCCGGTATCAATCAGGAAGATGCCGTGCCGTGGGTGCAACAGCACGCCATAGCGGACCCGCAGGTGAACCCACCGCCAAGCGCCGCCCCGTTGAAGCACCGCTTCAGGAGCCCGGACAAAAGCGCTGTTGGCGAACCTTACCTCCATGGATTGCCATGCGCGAAGGTACGATCCAACCCTTCATCAAAGCTGATCTTTGGCTGCCATCCCAGAACCGCCTTTGCCTGTGACAGATCCAGTGTCTGCCGATAGGCGAACAGCCCAACCCCATACCGTGTCATCTGCGGTTCCTTGCCGGTGAGGGCTGCCGAAAGCTCCATCCCACGGGCGGCAGCCATGACGAATGGCAGGGGCAGACTGCGCCAGCGCGCTGTGATCCCGCAGCGGTCGGCCACGGCCGCAACGACGTCACGGATCGGTAACGCGGCCCCGCCTGATATGTTGAAGACCCGGCCCTGTGCCCTGCCCACTGCAAGTGCCGCCCAGATACTAGCCACCACATCATCCACATGGGTGAGGTCCGTGGCAGCCCGCCCGTCGCGCAACAAGGGCAGCGGGCCGCTTTTCAGGGCGCGCAGCAAGCGCGGGATCAGCGCGTGATCCCCTGCCCCGTAAATCCCGCGCGGCCGAAGCACCACGCAACCGGCCAGAAGGGCCATCTCTTCGGCCAGCCTCTTGCTGGCAGCATAAGGGTTCACGGGCGGAGGCAAAGGTGCGGTTTCAGGCAAGCTCTCCTGATCCTCAAACCGGAAATAGACCGAGGGGGTCGAGATATGGACGACTCTGTCCGCCCGGATCGCCTCGGCAACCTGCAGGATTGTTTGGGTGCCCATCACGTTGGCGCGGTGGAAGGCCACCGGCTTGCCCCAGGGGGCCGACATCGCGGCAGCATGGACAATGCGTCGCACGCCCGCCGCTTTGGCAACGCGCGTCAGGGTTTCGACGGCATCAGCGGCGGCAAGATCGAGCGGCAGCACCGGAAATCCCAGCCTTTCGGCCATCAGCCCGCAACGCTGCGGGTCGCGCCCCAAGGCCAGAACCTTGCCCTGCGCCGAGGCGGCCAAAGCGCCACCTAAAAAGCCGCTGGCACCGGTAATCAGCGTGGTCATGCCATCACATCCATCACCAGACCACCAAACGACACTCCGGCAGAGGTGCCCGGCATCAACAGCTTGGCGCCCGCGGGCGGAAACCCGCTGCGACGGGCCAGATCCAGCCCGAAAGGAAGCGAAGCGGCAATCTGCTTGCCATGCGCGGCCGCGAAATTGAGCACCTGATCGTCGCGAAACCCGCAGTGTCGGATCATGTGGTCAAGGGCCTTGGGGCTGGCCTGATGCGGCACCACAAGCCCGATGTCATTGGGGCAAAGCCCGGCTTGTGCCAGAACATCGGCGACGAAGGGCGCAAGATGGCTGGCCGTCAGGCGGAACAGGGCGCGCCCGTCCAGCTGGAAGGTCGCGTGGGCGGCGAACGCATCGGGCGCATCGGCAAGGCTGAACCGGGTGGCGCCAGCGCCGATCTGACAGGCACCATAGGCCGAGGGGTAGCTGCGGAACCGTGTTGCCAAAAGTGGCGGACCCTGCCTGAACACCGCCGCTGCCGCGCCATCGCCAAACAGGGCCGCAACCTCGGGCTGGGCCTGCCATGGCAATCCGCCTGAGGCGATTTCCGAGAAGACGATCAACGCCTGATGATAGCGACCGCAAGATATGAGCGCGTCCACCACGTCCATCGCTGTCAGGAATGACAGACAGGTGGAGTTGACGTCGAATGTCGCCACGGCCCCGTCGTCCAATCCCAGTCCAAGTTGGATCAAAGGGGCCGTAGAAGGCAAGGTTTGATAGGGAATGGCTGAGGCGAACACAATGAAGTCCAGATCCGCCGCCGGGATGCCGGCATCGTCCAACGCGGTACGGGAAGCTGTCACGGCAAGGTCGATCTGGGTTTCATCCACGGCAACCGCACGGGATGTGACGCCAGTTAAATCAAAGCTCCACCCCGCAGGTTTGCCCAGAGTGCGGTCAACCTCGGCCGCTGTCATGCGCCGGAAAGGCAAAGCCGAACCTATGCCCAAAAGCTTCATCCAACAACCCGCATCAAGATCAATTCCTTGCCTGAAGTCTGCCTTATGCGGCAATCTGGAACAACCCGGTAAAGAAGCATCTCAGGTTTCACCTGCGTGATCGCCCCGGCGTGTGGTGGAAGCTTTTCTTGCGACCCGCCCGATGCAAAGACCGACGGAAGGCACTAGGTTGGGCGTAGATCTACTGACCCCCAAGACCGAGCAACCTTTTGCCTCCACCGCTTCCCAAGCAACCCCCTGCCAGCTTCGCCGCCCGTTGGGCCGCGTTGCGCAACATCGTTCCGTTCATGCAACTGGTCTGGGGTGCCAGTGGCCTTCTGACCTTTGCTTCCCTCATCCTGCGGGTGGCGCGGGCGGTCTTGCCGATTGCGGCTTTGTGGGTTGGCAAGCTGATCATTGATCAGGTGGTTCATCTGTCTGCCTTGGCGGATCGGCCCGATACGGCGCTGGGCTGGTGGCAAAGTGGCCATGTGACCCTGCTATCGCTTTATGTCGCATCCGAGTTCGCGTTGGCGATCCTGTCGGACCTGCTGGGCCGTGTCGTTGGCCTTGTGGATTCGCTGCTGTCTGACAAGCTGACGATGCGGTCCTCGATCCGGCTGATGGAGCATGCGGCCACGTTGGACCTTGAAGACTTCGAGGATGCCGATTTTCAAGACAAGCTGGAGCGCGCCAGGCGGCAGTCGTCAGGCCGGATGACGCTGCTGGGCCAATTGTTCGGCCAGATGCAGGATACTTTGACTGTCGTCACCTTTGCAGCCGGGCTTTTGATCTATAACCCGTGGCTGATCCTGCTGCTGGTTGTGGCTTTGGTGCCGGCTTTCATCGGCGAAGCGCATTTCAATGCACAGAACTACATGCTCGATTTCACGCGAACGCCAGAGCGGCGTGAATTGGACTACGTGCGCCAGACGGCGGCGAGCGTTGAGACCGCAAAAGAGGTCAAGATATTTGGCCTGAACGCTTTCCTGACAGATCGTTACAAGACCCTGTCGGAAAGCTTCTACGCCGCCAACCGGCAGATAGCGCTGAACCGGGCTTTTTGGGGCGGTGTATTCACGGCTGTAGGTACTTTGGGTTACTATGCCGCCTATGTCTGGATCATCGCCCGCACGCTGACCGGAACGCTGACGCTGGGGGATTTGACTTTCCTTTCGGGATCGTTCCTGCGGCTGAGAACCTTGCTGCAAGGCCTGCTCTCCAGCTTCTCGTCCACCGCAGCGCAGGCGCTGTATCTGGATGACCTGTTCGGCTTCTTCGATGTGAAGCCCAATATCCTGTCGCCCGCCAACCCCCGCCCCTTCCCAAAGCTGATCAAGCGGGGTTTTGTCTTTGAAGATGTCGGCTTCCGCTATCCGGGTACCGAGAGTTGGGCGGTCAGGCACCTGTCTTTCGAACTGCGCGCCGGTGAGACCCTGGCGCTGGTTGGCGAGAATGGTGCCGGCAAGACGACGTTGGTCAAGTTGTTGGCCCGGCTTTACGACCCGGTTGAAGGGCGGATCACGCTCGATGGCCACGACCTCAAGGACTATGACCTTGAGGAGTTGCGCGGCGCGATTGGCGTGATCTTTCAGGACTTCATGCGCTATTCGCTGTCCGCCGCCGACAATATCGCCGTCGGCCGGATCGAGGAGCGTGCAAACCTTGCCCGCATCATCGACTCGGCGCAGCGCAGTCTTGCGGACCGCGTGATTGACGGCCTGCCGGGGCAGTATGACCAGATGATCGGCAAGCGCTTCAAGAACGGTGTCGAGCTATCTGGGGGCGAGTGGCAAAAGTTGGCCATCGCCCGGGCCTACATGCGCGGAGCCGAGGTGCTGATTCTTGACGAGCCCACCGCCGCGCTGGATGCGCGGTCCGAGTTTGAAGTGTTCCAGCGGTTCAAGGAATTGAGTGTCGGAAAAACGGCCATCCTGATCTCGCACCGGTTTTCGTCAGTTCGGATGGCGGACAGAATTCTGGTGCTGTCAGGGGGCAGGGTGGAAGCTTCGGGCAGCCATGACGACCTGCTGGCGCAGTCTGGCCGCTATGCGGAACTGTTTGAACTACAGGCGGCGGGCTATCGCTAAGGTGACATCGAGCTGGCGGTCCGCCACGAAAGCCCCTTAAACTCGTAGCTTGCATTTGTTAGACAGATTCTAAGTTGGCGCTGAACTTCTGGTTTCCGCAGCGATGCTGTGGACAACGAACACTTGGCGCTTACATCACGATCCAGTCACGAACGGAGAGAGCGATGAGCGGAACTGAAGCCGGTAAGTGCCCGGTAATGCACGGGGCAGGCAGCCACACCACTTTTGCAGCACGGTCCAACCGCGACTGGTGGCCGAACCAGCTCAACCTGAAGATCCTGCACCAACACTCGGCCAAGTCGAACCCGCTGGGCGCGGAGTTTGACTATGCAGAAGCCTTCAAGAAACTGGACATCGAGGCTGTGCGGCAAGACCTGTACGCCCTGATGAAGGACAGCCAAGAGTGGTGGCCTGCGGACTGGGGCCATTATGGCCCGCTGTTCATCCGCATGGCATGGCACTCGGCAGGAACCTACCGAACCGGTGACGGGCGTGGGGGTGCTGGCACCGGCACGCAACGCTTTGCGCCGCTGAATTCATGGCCGGATAACGTCAACCTCGACAAGGCCCGCCGCCTGCTGTGGCCGATCAAGCAGAAGTACGGCAACAGCCTGTCCTGGGCTGACCTGATGATTCTGGCGGGCAACGCCGCGCTGGAATCGATGGGCTTCAAGACCTTCGGCTTCGGCGGAGGCCGTGCCGATGTCTGGGAGCCGGAAGAGGATATCTACTGGGGCAACGAGGACACCTGGCTGGGAGATGCGCGCTATGAAGGCGATCGTCAGCTGGAAAACCCGCTGGCTGCCGTTCAGATGGGCCTGATCTACGTGAACCCGGAAGGCCCGAATGGCGTGGCCGATGCCGTAGCCTCTGGCCGCGATATCCGTGAGACGTTTGCCCGGATGGCGATGAATGACGAGGAGACTGTCGCGTTGGTGGCTGGCGGCCACACCTTCGGCAAGGCCCACGGCGCGGGGGATCCCGCACTGGTGGGGCGTGAACCGGAAGGTGCAGGGCTGGAAGAGCAGGGCCTTGGCTGGAAGAACGCCTTCGGCACGGGCGTTGGCATTCATGCCACCGGTTCGGGCATCGAAGGCGCATGGAAGCCCAATCCGACGACTTGGGACATGGGCTACTTCAAGGTTCTGTTCAAATATGACTGGGTTTTGGGCAAAAGCCCGGCTGGCGCGCAGCAATGGCACCCTGCCAAGACCGATCCGGAAGATATGGTCGTTGACGCGCACGATCCCTCCATCAAGCACCCGCCCATGATGACCACGGCCGATATGGCGATGAAGATGGACCCGATCTATGGCCCGATCTCGCGCCGTTTCCTTGATAACCCGGACCAGTTCGCCGATGCCTTTGCCCGCGCCTGGTTCAAGCTGACCCACCGCGATATGGGGCCGAAGGCGCTGTATCTGGGGCCGCTGGTGCCGGCGGAAGACCTGATCTGGCAAGATCCGATCCCGGCCTCGACCGCGTCGAACATTGACGCCGCGGATGTGGCGGCGCTGAAGGCGAAGATCCTCGCCTCCGGTCTGTCGGTGTCGGAACTGGTGTCGGCAGCGTGGGCCTCGGCATCGACCTTCCGTGGCTCTGACAAGCGCGGCGGGGCCAATGGCGCCCGCGTGCGTCTTGCCCCGCAGAAGGATTGGGAGGTCAACCAGCCGGTCCAACTCGCCAAGGTTCTGTCGGTGCTGGAAGGCATCAAGGCGGGCTTTGATACGGCAGCCAAGCAAGTCTCCCTCGCGGATTTGATCGTGCTGGGTGGTTCTGCCGCAGTCGAAAAGGCCTCTGGCCTTGCTGTTCCCTTCAGCCCGGGCCGTGCGGATGCGTCGCAAGGGCAGACGGACGTCGAAAGCTTCTCGGTTCTGGAACCGGCTGCGGACGGCTTCCGCAACTATCTGAAGGGCAAGTACACCGTTTCGGCGGAAGAACTGCTGGTCGACAAGGCGCAACTGCTGACCCTGTCGGCGCCGGAACTGACCGTTCTGGTCGGCGGTCTGCGGGTTCTGGGGGCGAATGTCGGCGGTGCCAAGCATGGCGTCTTCACCTCGCGCGAAGGCACGCTCAGCAATGACTTCTTCGTCAATCTTCTGGATATGGGGACAGCGTGGAAGGCGACCTCTGACGCTCAGGACCTGTTCGAAGGCCGTGACCGCAAGACGGGCGCCGTCAAGGGTACCGGCACCCGGGTTGATCTGGTGTTCGGATCCAACTCGCAACTGCGGGCGATTGCCGAGGTCTATGCGCAGGCTGACAACGAGGCCAAGTTCAAAGCTGACTTCGTGGCGGCTTGGGTCAAGGTGATGAACCTCGACCGTTTCGATCTGTGATCTGACAAGACGGCAGAAACGCCCCGGCTTCGGCCGGGGCGTTTTGGTTTTGCATTAGTCGAACAGGTCAATTTCCTCGTTGATCTCGTCAATGACGGACAGGCGCTGCTGCGCAACCTCACCCGACTGGCCGATGAAGGCGATGGCCATCAGGCGCAAGACGGACAGCAGCGTGGTGTGGCTTGGAATGCTGCCAAAGCTGGCGACGTGGCAGCCGACCACAAGCTTGGAAAACCGCTGCGCGCGGGCGAAATACTGGTGGTCTGTGAGCGTGATCACATTCATCCTGGTGGTTCGGGCATAGGCCATCAGTGTGGCAAGTTGCTTTGGCCGAGGTTCCAGCGTCAGCAGCAGCAGGACATCCCGAGGGCCGGTCATCGCCAAATCCTCGGCCCATGATCCCTGATGAGTGCCCAACATCTGCACATCGGCCCGTAGCCGGGCGAACATCAGCCGGGCATAGCGCGCCAACCCTTCCTCAGCCCCAAAACCCAGCACCCAGACGCGAGGGGCAGCGGCGATCAATTTCGCGGCCTCGGTCAAGGTATCGGACTGCATCTCCTCAAAGGTGCGGGTCAAGTTCAGCAGTTCAAGGTCCAGATGGTTGCCGATTGACCGCCCCAGAACGGCACTTTCCGGAGCGGCCGAGTAGGCATAGGGCTGCGTCCGGTTGCGTTCTTCGCGGGCCTGAGTCTTGGCCTCGTCAAAGTCGGCGTAGCCCAACGACTGGAAGAACCGCGCCGCCGTTGCCTTTGAAACACCGGACAAAGCGGCCATCTCTGTCGCTGAATGGGTTTCTATAAGTGCATGATTCTCAAGCAACAGCGCCGCGATTTTTTGCTCGGCTTTGGTCAGGCGGGAAATCCTTTCCTGAATCCGAAGGGTTAGCCGAGTTGCCATTTCCTGCCCATATCACTTGCTTTGATGAAACCTTTGTTTCAGTATCGTGAAACACCGAAACGGTTCAGGTCGATCATGTCCAAATCCAAGATCATACGCCAGCAAATTTGGTCCAAGCTGAAAGACGTGGCCAAGCCCGACACGCGCTTTCACCTGAACTTTGCCGAGGTGATCCCGGATTTCGAAGGCTCTGAAGCCGCGACTGACCATCTGGTGACGATGCCGGCTTATGAGGCCACCAAATTTGCCTTCATCACCCCCGACAACTGTCTTGTCGACCTGCGCCGCAGGATGATCGCCGAGGGCAAGCCCTTCGTCATGTCGACCTACGGCATCTATCGGGGCTTCCTGCTGATTGAACCCGGCATGGTTCCCGCAGGCGCCGAGCTTTATGCGGCGTGGCTGGACGGCATGGAACATTTCGGTCGCCCGATCTCGCTGGAGGAAATCGCCAAGCGCGGCAGGTTCGATTTCATGGTGACCGGAGCCTCCGCTGTCTCGATTGACGGCGTGCGCTTTGGCAAGGGGCATGGGTTCTTTGATCTGGAATGGGGCATGTTCACCGACCTTGGTTTGGTGGACGAAACCACCCCGGTTGTGGCGGTCGTGCATGACTGTCAGGTCGTGCAGGAGAACCTTACCCCCTCTGAAACCGATATCCTTGTCGACTACATTGCCACCCCAAGCCAGCTTTACACTGTGGGTCGCCGCGCCAAGCGCCCGTTTGGCGTGAAATGGAACCTGCTGGACCCCAAGCAGATCGAAGATACCCCACCGCTGCAGGAGTTGCAGCGAATCCAAGGCCTTGCATAACAACCAAACAGGGAACGCTGACATGAGACTGACGCTGAACCGCCGCTCCTTCCTGACGGCCGCCGCTGCCCTGCCCCTGATGCCGCGCATGGCTGCCGCCGGCACGCCGCTGAACTTCCAGGCGTCGTGGTTGAACGATGCCGAGTTCTCGGGCTACTACGTTGCCATGGATCAGGGCTATTACAAGGCCGAAGGGCTGGATGTGGTCTATGCCGCCGGTGGCCCGGATGTCATCCCGGAATCGACGCTGATTGCGGGCAAGGCAGATCTGACCCTGACCACGCCCGACACCACAATTCAGGCCATCACCAGCCAAGGCGCCAAGTTCAAAATCATCGGCACGCAGTACCAGAAGAACCCGGTGGGAATTGTATCCTTGGCCAAAAAGCCACTGAAAACCCCCGCCGATCTGGTGGGCAAGACCATCGCCGTGCCGCCAGTGAATACGATTTCGGTTCAAGCGATGCTGAAGATGAACAAGATCGACCCGGCCTCAGTCAACATCGTGCCCTACGAATACGACCCGACCCCACTGATCAAGGGTGAGGTCGATGGAACGCTCGATTTCGTCACCAACGTGCCCTATTCGATCAAACTTGCCGGTGAGGAGGCGACCTCTTTCCTGCTGTTCGACTTTGGCTACACCCTTTTCAACGATACGGTCGTGGTCACCGAAGACACGCTGAAATCCAAGCGCAAGGAACTGGTCGCTTGGCTGCGCGCCTCTCGCAAGGGTTGGACCGAAAACCTTGCCGACCCGGCCGTCTGGCCGCCGAAGTGGAAGGACACCTATTTTGCCGGCAATGGCCGCGAGATTGCCAACGAGGTCTTCTACAACACGGCCCAAAAGCCGCTGATCGACAGCGACAGGGGGATTTTCTCGATGAGCGAGGAGGCGATTGCCGCCAATATCGCCGCCCTGTCCGCGGTCGGCATCGCGGCAACGCGCGATATGTTCGACACCACGCTGCTTGAGGAAATTTGATGAATGCTCCCGCAGGGATTTCGCTGGCCGGGCTGTGCAAGACCTATCAAGGTCGCGGTCAGGTGGTGGAAGCCCTGCGGGATGTGACGCTCAACTGCGCTCCGGGAAGTTTCACGGCGTTGATCGGGCCCTCGGGATGTGGCAAATCGACGGTCCTGCGTGTGGCACTGGGACTGGAGCCTTTGAACTCCGGCTCAGTTCTGATTGCCGGAAAGCCGCCCGAAGTGGCGCGGCGCGAGGGGATCACCGGTGTGGCTTTTCAGGACGCCGCCTTGCTTCCGTGGCGCACGGTCGAGCGCAATATCGCCTTGCCGCTGGAAGCGTTGGGACGCGACATCCGTCCATATCAGGGCCGCATTCGTGACCTCATTACGTTGGTTGGCCTGAAGGGCTATGAGGCGTCGTTGCCCGGCGAATTGTCCGGGGGCATGCGGCAGAGGGTGGCCATTGCGCGGGCTTTGGTGACGGAACCTCAGATCCTTTTCATGGACGAACCCTTTGGCGCACTGGACCAGATTCTGCGCCGCCAGATGAACATCGAACTCCAACGCATCTGGGCTGAAACCGGGGCCACCGCACTCCTGGTGACACATGGCATCGACGAGGCGGTGTTCCTCGCGGACCGTGTGGTGGTCATGCAGGCTGGACCGGGACGCATTGTCGAAGAGGTGCCCATCCCGTTCGGGCGCCCACGGCTGCCCTCGCTGTTTGCCGATCCGGAATTTCACCACATGGAGGACCATATCGCCGGGGTTTTGCATGGAGGGTAAGCCGCATACCCTGCGCAACCTCGCGGTTCTGGCCCTGGTTTGGGAGTTTATTGGCCAGTTGCACCTGATCGCCGGCGGGGCCCTTCCGGCCATTTCCGCCATTTTGATCAAGCTTTGGGCAGACCGGGCGGACTATCCCAATCACGTCTGGGCGACACTGGAAGCATCTGGACTTGGCTTTCTGATCGGCAATCTGGTGGCCATTTTGGCCGGCGTCCTGTTTGTGCTGTCGCCCGGCCTGTTGCGGCTGGCGCGGGGGGTCAACATTGCCATCTTTGCCCTACCACCGATCGTCATTGCGCCAATCCTTGCCCTTGTTCTGCAAGGGATGACCCCGCGCGTGACCCTTGCCGCCATCGGGGTCTATTTTGTCACGATGAGCGCCACGGTCGTCGGCCTGACGCAATATGATCGCCGCGCTGCAGATGTCGTGCTGGCTTATGGCGGAGGGCGGGCCAAGGTGCTGACGCTTGTGCAATTGCGCGGGGCGGTTCCTGCCATCCTGTCCGGGCTTCGGGTCGCTGCGCCAAACGCGGTTTTGGGTGCCATTCTTGCTGAGTTTGGCGGTGGTGGACGCTGGGGCCTTGGCGCCTATCTGCTGGGATCGCTTGGACGGGCGGACCCGCCGCGGTTGTGGGGCATCGGTCTGGTGGCCACGGCCATTGCCGGCCTCAGCTACGCTGTCTTCGCGCTCCTTTCGGCCCGGATGCTGGGTGCAAGTCGGGCGATCACGCTCAACCCCGCCCCGCCCGCGGCAAAGCCAACAACGGAGGTTTGGTGGCTGAAGGTCGGACTGGCGATGGGATCGCTGGGATTGCCCTTTGTGATCTGGTGGGGTGCCTTAAAAGCGCTTTCGGCCCCGGAGATGATCGCAAAGACGCCTTGGGCGGTGCTCTCCTATCTTTTTCTGTCGGACAACGCGGCATTGGCGCGTGGAAAGCTGATTTTGGCCTTGTCAGAGACGCTTCCGATCACTGCGATGGGCCTGATCTGCGGGTTGGCCTTTGCCTTCGCGCTGGCCGTATCGGGCCGCCTGTTTCCGAACTTCAGCCGCGCCTTCTTGCCGGTCGCCCTTGTCACCCAGACGATGCCCCTGGTTGCGCTGACGCCGTTGCTGGTCTTGATGCTGGGGCGTGGAACGGTCCTGACGCTTTGGGTAACGATCTCTGTCACCTTCTTTCCGGCCTATGTCATGCTGGCGCAGGGTCTTGCGCAAGTCCCACAAAGCGCCATGGAACTGCCAAGGGCCTATGGCTCCTCGGCCTGGCGAGAGTTGCGGCTTGTTTCGATCCCGGCTTCGATGCCCTGGCTATTTGCCGCGACACGGCTGACGGTGCCCCGCGCCTTGCTTGGGGTCATGATCGCCGAGTGGCTGGCCACCGGCAAAGGCCTTGGCAATCTGTTGAACCAATCGCGCGGGTACCTCGACTTTGGCATGATCTGGAGTGTCGCTGCCACCACGGTTGTGCTGTCGGTCGTGTTCTATCAGGCCGTGCTGATCTTGGAACGGCATGTGCTTGGGCGGATGGGCATGACCCCCGCCGAGTAAACGTTCTGCAAGATTCTTTGTCTGATCTGTAACGCAAGCCCCTTTTGCGGCGAACCGTCCTAGGCAAGCTCATGCGAGCTGCCTTGAAGGCGACCACCCCGGTCGTTGCGCAACAGGAGAGGAATTCCCATGTCCAAGCCCCTTACCAAAGTTATCTTCGCTTCGGCCCTTGTCACCGCATTCGGAGGCGTTGCGACCTATGCAGAGACGATGAAGATGTCCGATGCCGACATGATGAAGGCGCAGGAAATGACCAAGGCCAGCCTGAAGACCGGCAAGTTCGAACAGTGTTTCGGCGTGGCGCTGAAGGGCCAGAACGATTGTTTCGCGGGTGCCGGTACGAGCTGTGCGGGCTCGTCGACCGAGGATTATGCCCCGAACGCCTTCAAGCTGGTTCCGACCGGCACCTGCGTCGGCATGATGACGCCCAAGGGCCATGGCTCGCTGACCTCGATGTAAGCAAGGTGGGCGGCTTTCGGGCCGCCCCTTTCAGAAAGGTTCGCCCCATGGATGGCTTCCCCCACTTCAATCGCTTCGGCATCCCGCCCCGGGCCGGTCTGGGCCTGAAGGCGCAGCACTACGCCATGATCCTGAAGACCCACCCGGATGTCGGGTTTTTCGAGGTTCACGCAGAGAATTATATGGGCGCAGGTGGTCCGCCGCACCGCTATCTGACAGCCATTCGGCAGGAATATCCTTTGTCTTTGCATGGAGTTGGCTTGTCGATCGGCGCGGACCGGGCGCTGGATAAGGACCATCTGACGCGGCTGCGTGCGCTGATCGCTCGCTATCAGCCGGGCCTGTTCAGTGAACATCTGGCATGGTCGACCCACGACTCAGGCTTTCTGAACGACCTGCTGCCGGTGCCCTACACTGACGAGACGCTGGCCCGCGTTTGCGACCACGTCGATCAGGTGCAAGACGCTCTGGGCTGTCGGATGCTGTTGGAAAACCCCACGACCTATCTGGCTTTCGCCGAAAGCACTTATGCCGAGGTGGATTTCATTGCCGAGATCGCTCGGCGGACCGGATGTCATCTGCTTCTGGATGTGAACAACGTCCATATCTCGGCCACCAATCAGGGCTATGACCCGTTCGACTACATCTGGCGCTTTCCACATGCTGCGGTGAAGGAGATCCACCTTGCGGGTTTTACACCACGTACCGATGAGGCGGGACGGCCGCTTCTGATCGACACCCATGACCGCCCGGTAGATGCCCTGGTCTGGCAGCTTTATGCCCATGCCATCGGGCTGATCGGGCCAGTGCCGACCCTGATTGAATGGGATGCCGATGTGCCAGCGTGGGAGGTTCTGCATGCCGAGGCGCAGCGGGCCGAGACGGTGATGGCGCAGGCGCAGAAGGTGTCCCATGACGCTCGCTGAGACGCAGCGCCGTTTTGGCGCGGCTTTGCTGGACAATCGGATGCCGGCGCCTGCGGGTCTTGTCGGGCCGGACGGCCGGCCCTCGGCCAGCCGGTTCGCGGTCTATCGCAACAATGTCATGGTCGGGCTGATCGACGCGCTGTCGGACACTTTCCCGACGGTAAAACGCCTTGTTGGACACGAATTCTTCCGCGCTATGGCGGGTGTCTATGCCCGACAAGAGCCGCCCTCTTCGCCCATCTTGTTGGAATATGGGGCGGGGTTTCCCGATTTTCTGGCCGTCTTTCCGCCACTGAAAGACCTGCCTTTTCTGGCAGACGTCGCCCGTATCGAACTGGCCTGGGTCGAGGCCTATCATGCAGCCGAGGCTGCCCCGGCTGACGTCGCCCCCTTGCTGCAAATGTCGCCCGGCGAAATGGGCGCGCAGCGCCTTTGCGTTCATCCCTCGGTCAGGGTGCTGCAATCGGCTTTTCCTGCCTTTGGCATCTGGCAATCCAACCAGCCCGGGCAGATGGCCGTCGTGCCGGACTTGACCGTCGCGGAGGACTGTCTGATCCTGCGCCCTGATGCCGAGGTTTCGGCACAGATGTTGCCCCCTGGCGCTGCCACCTTTCTGCTGCGCCTGATGTCCGGGGCACGCCTGTCTGACGCAGCGACGGCGGGATTTCTGGCCACCCCACAGTTCGACTTCCCCAGCGCGCTGTCGAATCTGCTGCTGTCAGGCGCTGTGATCGGGTGGAGCCGCCAAACCAACCCCATTTCAGGATCAAAGACATGACCATCCTCCCGTCCTCCAGCACCTCCTCAGGCCTTGTCGAGACGTTTCGGCAGGGTCTGAGGCTTTTATCAACCTTGGCGCGTGCGGCTGCTCAACCGACCCTGCGCGTGGCACTGGCCTTGCCGTTTCTGCGATCGGGCATGACAAGGTGGGACGGTATTCTGAATCTGGCGCCGACGACGACATTCCTGTTTGAAGAGCAATTCAAGCTGCACATCCTTGGCGGGGAATATGCCATTCCGTTTCCGGATCAAGTGGCGTTCCTGACAGCTTGCGCCGAGATTGGCCTGCCAGTGTTGCTTTTGGCCGGTCTTGCGACGCGGCTGTCGGCCGTTGGGCTGTTGGCAATGACGGGGGTCATTCAGCTTGTGATGCCGGACGGATGGCAGAACTTTCATCTTTATTGGGCCGCCATCGCCGTGGCCATTGTCGCGGTCGGTCCCGGGCCTTTGGCGCTGGACCGGTTCTTTGCACCCGGCGCTACCAGCTGAGCATCCGCCGACCGAAATGCCGAGCGATCACGGTCACGATCAGGATCGCAACGCCATACCACGTGATAAAGAACAACGGGTTGTCGCGGGTACAAAACAGCGAATAGCCCGTCGCCGCGCCCGATGCTGCCGTCAATCCCGCCAGCATCGCCGACAAAGCCGGAGACGTGCTGGCGCCTTGCCGAAGGATGCGTAGCGCGGCGATGGTCGGGATGATCGACAGCAATGGGATGATTCCCAGACATTCGGCCAGCTCTTTCGGGCCAACCTCTGCAAATCGGGCCTCTGGCGTGCGCAGGAAGAAAGTGCCGATCCACAGGGCCAAGGCGATGCCTCCGGGCAGCATGTAAAGCAGGGGCAAGGGTCCCGCTGTCCCCTCGGGCCGGGCAAGGCGCAGCAGCCATGCGCCGGACAGCAGGCAGACCACGAAGGGCAGAACAGTCTTGAAGGGCACCACCGGATTGGCCCAAGCAACACCGATATTGGGCCGCAGGCCGCACAGGGCCAGGAAGATCGCCAGCGGGATCACGATCGCTGCTCCAATCATCGCGGCCATGCGGCTTGTGTTCATTGGTGCCTGCGGGGACGAGGCGGACAGCTTGATGATCAGATCGTCCGTCTTCACTGCTCCCCCTTTCCGGCGATGGACGCCAGCCGTTTCATGGCCCGATGCAGGGTGACGCGCAAATGAGTTGGCGTCATCTGCAAGCGGGCGCCCACTGCGGACTGAGGCTCTTCGCGCAGTTCCACGGCCCTGATGATTTCGGCGGAGCGCGGGTCAAGCTGGCCAATCAGCCGCTCCACCTCGCGGGCGTCGTCGCGGGCGGTCAGCGGGTCTGCATCGGCGAGGGCTTCCAGCGTGTCGGTGAAGTCTTCGATGGGCAAGTGGACCGAGGTTCCGCGCCTGCGGAAGGCGTCAATCACCTTGTAGCGGGCGATCGCATAAACCCAGGGCCGCACCGGAAGATCGGGCCGCCACGTGTGGCGTTTGAGATGAAGGCCAAGCAGGACGTCTTGCACAATATCCTCATGCTGATCGGGCGGGAAGCTGCGCCCGCGGGCGCGGACGATGCCCCGGATGACGGGTGTCACGGCATGCAGGAAACGGGCATAGGCCTGCCCATCGCCCGCATTTGCCGCCACAAGCAGCTTGGCCCAAGGGTCTTCCGTCTGCTGCATTCTTCCATTCAGTTCGTTGACGCCCAGCCGAGTGTTACAGGCCGCGCGCGCTTTCGTGAAATCAATCTTTCACTCAGGTGTAAATGGCCAAGGCGGCATTTATGGCCCGGGTTCGGGCGATCAGATCCTGCCATAACAAGTAGCGCCGTTCTTCCACATCCGCGCGGAACGGATCGGGTCGGAATACCTGATCGCAGCGCACCAACCGCTCTGCCGCAGTCGCCAGATCAGCCATCGCGCCGCAGCCCACGCCTGCCATCACGGCAGCACCCATTGCCCCTGGGTCCATCCCCTTCACGCGGACAAGCGCCTTGCCCAGCACGTCCGCCCGGATCTGACACCAGCGGTCCGATGCGGCACCGCCACCGCCGACCTGCACTTGCGCTGGCACCACGCCGGCGGAGCGCTGCAACGCCTCCATCGCGAGCCGTGCCGAGAAAGCCACACCTTCCAGAACCGCCGCCGCCATCTCAGCTGGCCCGGTCGAGGCTGTCAGGCCCGCGAAGGTTCCCCGCAGATCCGTCTCCCACAGCGGCGCGCGCTCGCCCTGCAAATGGGGCAGGAACAAGGGAGAGTGCGCCATGATCGGGGCCGCACTTTCGGCCAAGTCTGCCGCCCCGCGCCCCAGAAGCCGCGAAAGCCATTCCAGCGATGCCCCGCCGGCCTGCGTTGGTCCGGCGTGCAGGGTGATCCCGGCCCAAGGTGGAAATGTGATCACCCCCGCCGTCGGCGTCACACTGGCCGAGATCAGCCCGGTCACCTCTGACGTGCCGGACAGATACATCGCCTGACCCTCGCGGACCACGCCAAGGCCTAGAAGGCTGGCCCAGGCGTCCATCATGCCAAGCACCACAGGGGTGCCGGCGAAAGGCAGCCCAAGCTGAACGGTGCCGGCCACTGACAAAGGGTCGGCCAAGGGGGCCAGCCGCTCTGCCGCGCCCGGCATCAGGTTGATCAGCCCCAAGGCATAGGTCAGATCGGTGCCCACCAACCCGACCGAGGACATAGGGTCGCTGACAACCCGCCCTGTCAGTCGTGCCACCAGAAAGTCGCGCGGCAGCAGAACATGGGCAGTCTTCGCCCACAGGTCAGGACGCCCCTGCGCCAGCCAATTCATCCGCGCCAGCGCATGGCTTGCATCCACCGGGATCGGAGCGCCGAGGAGTCGGATCTTCTCTGCAATCGTCACGCGCGCCTCAAGTTCAGCACCAGCTGCCGCCGCCCGACCATCCTGCCAGACGATGGCGGGATGAAGCGGCTGGAACGCAGTATCGACAAAGACATGTGTATTGACTTGAGAGGTCAGGCAAATGGCACGCACGGTTCCTTTGCCTTGAAAGGCATTCAAGGCTGCAAGCACCAGTCGCCACCAGTCTTGCGGGTCCTGTTCGACCCCAAAGGCACGTTGGGTGGGGTAGCGGGCGGACGATTCCGCCACCCGTTCGCCCTCCAAAGTGATCATCACCGCCTTGACCGAGGTGGTGCCGACATCGATCCCGATCAGACATTCCAATGCACGGTCCCCCCGTCAAAATGCTGGACGTGTTCAGACTGGCCTGACAATCTGTCCCCTGCAAGAGCAAGGCCCAAAAGGCATCCAGCATCTGGGAGAGAGACAGCATGGCACATGAAATGACACGGCGCGGCTTTGGCCGCACGATGGTTCTGGCGGCCGGAATTGCGGCCTTGGGCGCAGGGGCCGCTTGGGCCAAGGGTGAGAAGATTGCGGTGATCACACCCTATCTCTCGCAACCCGGCACACAGTTCTATGTCGAGGCGTTTCAGGCCCGTGCCAAGGAGCTTGGCTGGGAGGTCAACGTCATCGACACGCAGGGTGATGTGGCAGCCGTGATTTCGCGGATCGAGGATGTCGTGGCGCAGGGCGTCAATGGCATCGTGATCAACGTCGACCCGGCGCAGATCGGGGCGGGCCTTGACGCGGCTGCGGCGGCGAAGATACCTGTGATCGGCATGGATGCAGGGTCTGATCCCCGCATTGCCGCGAATGTCACCTCGAATGGCTATGCGATGGCGGCCGAGACGTCGGTCTATGTCGCCAACCGGATTGGCGGGTCTGGTGGCGTGGTGATGTTCACCTTCGACGCCTTCCCGCCGGTGCAGGTGCGCGGCGTGATCGCCGATGCCGTGTTCAAGAACTTTCCCGACATCAAGGTTCTTGACCGGATCACACCGGACGTGAAGGACGGCGGCATTGCGGACAGCCGCGCCAAGATGGAGGCGCTTTTGGCCGCCAATCCGACCCCGGGCAGCATCAAGGCCGTCTGGGCGGCGTGGGACCAGCCGGCATTGGGCGCATTGCAGGCCATTGAAGCCGCCGGACGCCAGAACGAGGGCATCGTGATTACGGGCATCGACGCCAACCCACAAGCGCGGGATGCCATCGCGGCGGGCGGCAATTTCGAGGCTTCCGTGGCGCAAGACTTCAAGGGAATTGGCTCGACCGCAGCCGATACTCTGGCCCGGGTGCTTGGAGGCGAAACGCTGAAATCCAACGTCATCTATGTGCCGACCAAGTTGATCACCCAAGCCAACGCCAAGGAATAAGCGCCATGGCGGCGCCCACCATGGCGCCGCCCCGTCGCCCGGAATCCCGATGCCTGAAATTATCCTCAACGGTCTGGTGAAAACCTTCGGCCAGACCCGTGCCCTTTCCGGCGCGGCCTTGACGTTGCGGGGGGGTGAGGTTCTGGCGCTGATGGGCGAAAATGGCGCCGGCAAAAGCACTTTGATCCGCATTCTGGCCGGACTGGAACTGCCCGAGGCTGGATCCGTCCTGCTGGACGGCGCTGCCCTGCGCCTGACCTCTCCGGCCGATGCCGAGGCGGCTGGCCTGCGCTTCCTGCATCAGGAGTTGCAGGTCGTCCCGAGCTTTTCGGTCGCCGAGAACATGCACTTGGCTCTGCCTTATCCTTCTCGTTTCGGCCTTGTGCGCTGGCAAGCGCTTGCCGCTTCCGCACGGGCCGCGCTGCTTCGCCTTGGCGTCACCCACATCGACCCACGTCAAGACATGGGCGCGCTGGGGCCGGGGGACCAGATGTTGGCCCGCATTGCGGCGACTTTGGTCAAGACCACCGGGCCGGAGCCGTGGGCCTATGTCATGGACGAACCCACGGCCGCGCTGACCGGTGCCGAGGCGGAGCGTCTTTTCACAGCGATCGACAAGTTGAAAGCATCTGGCAAGGCGATCCTTTACGTCTCGCACCGGATGGATGAGGTTCTGCGGCTGTGCGACCGCGTGACCGTGCTGCGCGACGGGGCGCATGTTTCGACCCGGCCGTTGGCACAGACGTCGCGCGATCAGATCATCAGGGACATGACGGGACGGGATTTCTCCAACCTGTTTCCGCCGGCTCTTGCGCCAGCCACCGAGGTGCCCTTGCTGCAGGTGCAGAATATGGTGGCGGGCCCGGTGCAGGGTGTTAGCTTCACCGTCACGGCAGGTGAAATATTGGGCATCGCCGGCCTGTCCGGATCAGGTCGCAACATGCTGCTGCGCGCCTTGATCGCTGCGGTGCCGAGGGCGGGGAAGGCCGCTTTGAACGGGCGGGACTTAGGCTCTAGCCCTGCGGAATGTTGGGCGCAGGGTTTGGCTTATGTGCCCCGCGAGCGCCGGGCCGAGGGGTTGATGCTGCAACGTCCGCTGGCCGAGACGATTGCGCTGCCACACTTGGCCAAGCTGTCTCAGACCGGGTTCGTCAAGACGCGGCAGGTCGCCGGAATGGTGCGCCGTTTCGCCGCCGAGGTCCGCCTGAAGGCGCAGGGCGGGCACCAGCCGACGGCAGAACTGTCAGGCGGCAATCAGCAGAAAGTCCTGTTTGCCCGCGCGCTTGCGGGTGACCCGAAGGTCCTGTTGCTGGATGAGCCGACCCGAGGTGTG
Organism: Stagnihabitans sp.; assembly: GCF_964946895.1. NCBI lineage: Bacteria > Pseudomonadati > Pseudomonadota > Alphaproteobacteria > Rhodobacterales > Paracoccaceae > Stagnihabitans > Stagnihabitans sp. The sequence goes on from NZ_CBBQHX010000007.1 coordinate 87,928, forward strand.
GATGTCGGCGCCAAGTTCGACATCTATGCCACCATCCGTGCGTTGGCGGCGAAAGGCGCCGGCGTCGTCATGGTGTCCTCTGATCTGCCAGAACTGATCGGCCTGTGCGATCGGATCGCCATTTTGCATGCAGGGCGCCTGACCCGGATTGTTTCGGCCAAGGGGCTGACAGAGGCGGCCCTTTTGGCCCATTGCTATCAGAAGGAGGCCTGAATGGCCCGGTTCCTGCGCCATTACGGCACGTTGTTCGGCATGGGGGCCATCGTGGTCGTCTTTTGGGGCCTGCTGCCTGATACCTTCATGACGGTGCGCAACTGGCTGAACATCACCCAGCAGATCTCGATGCTGACGGTGGTGGCGGTGGCCATGACGGTGGTCATGGTGATCGGTGATTTTGACCTGTCGGTGGGCTCGATGGCTTCGCTGGCCGGGGTGTTTGCCGCTGTGCTGTTCACCTTTGGCTGGCCCGTTTGGGCAGCCGTCTGTGCAGCCCTTGTTTTGGGCTTGGTGGGGGGGCTGATCAACGGCGTTCTTGTCAGCCTGATCGGCATTCTGCCCTTCGTGGCCACCTTGGCGACCCTGACAATGTATTCCGGTGCCGCCTTCATTGTCTCGGGTGGCAAGACGATCTTCGGGCGCGACATTCCCCAAAGCTTCGGCGATTTCGCCAAATCTGGCATCCCGTTGGGCACTTTGGCGGATAAGCCCTTGGTTCTGCCTTGGCTGTCCATTCTTGCCCTGCTCATCGCGGCGCTGATTGCCATAGTGCTGGAGCTGACGACCTATGGCCGCCGTCTTTACGCCATCGGTGGCAATGCCGAGGCAGCGCGGTTGGCCGGGGTCAAGGTCTCGTTTCTGCGGCTGACGGCCTACGGCTTCACAGGCGTCGGGGCGGCTGCTTCCGGCCTGATGTATGCTTCCCGCGTGGCCTCGGCCAACCCGACACAGGGTGAGGGGTTGATGCTGAACGCCATCGCCGCAGTCTTTTTGGGCATGACGGTCACCCGTCATGGCCAACCCAGGGTTCTTGCAACTCTGGTCGGCGTGGTGGTGCTTGGCGTCATGGACAATGGGCTGACGCAACTGCAGGTCGACAGCTATGTCCGGCAGGTGCTGGTCGGCCTTATCATCCTGCTTGCTGTCTCTATCAGCGCCCTTGGCCGCCGCGCCGTACTGCGACGCTGACCACGTTGAAACGCCCTCTCACCGCGAAAGGTGTCCCATGCCTGACCTGTTCGGAGAAGAACTGACCCGCCTTGACCTTGCCCGCCGGTCCGGCAGCCTTGGCGCCTATGGCGGTGTGCGGCTGATGGAGTTGTCGGATGGCCTTGAGCGCGGCATCCGGATGCTGGAGTTTCGCACCGGCACGGGGCTGCGTTTCACGGTTCTGATCGACCGCGCTTTTGATATTTGCGAGGTCGAGTTCAGGGGCCAGTCAGTCGGGTGGCACGGTCCTTCGGGCGTTCGTCACCCTGGCCTGCATGAATATGCAAGTGAGGGTGGCTTTTCCTGGGGCCGCAGTTTTTCAGGATTTCTGGTGACCTGCGGGCTGGATCACATCGGGGGGCCGCAAACGGTTCCGGCAGAGAATTACAACTACCCCAACATCCCCACCAACATGCACGGGCTGCATGGCCGGATCTCTACCATCCCCGCCAAGTTGAGCGGCTATGGAGAGCGGTGGGAAGGCGATCGCTGCATCCTTTGGGCGGAAGGGCAGGTTCGTCAGGCTGCCACCTTTGGCGAACAATTGACCCTGTTCCGGCGGATCGAAGTGGATTTGGGCTCGAACCAAATCCGTTTGTCTGACCGCGTGCAGAATACCGGCTTTCTGCCCACGCCGCATATGTTCTTCTACCACATCAACATCGGCGCACCGTTGCTTGCCGAGGGGGCCCGCTATCTTGCGCCAATCACGGACGTTGTCTGGGCTGCCCATGCCGATCGCTATCGCACGCAGGGGGTTGGCTACCAGAATGTTCCCGCGCCGCAGGATCACTTCACCGAGCAGGTCTGGCAGCACGAAACCGCTGCCGACGCGGCGGGACTGGTGCCTGTCGCACTGGTCAATGATCACCTTGGCTTCGGGGTCGAAGTGACGACCCGCGCGGACCAGCTCCCATGCCTTTACGAATGGCAGCATTTTCAGTGCGGTGGCTATGCCTTTGGCATCGAACCCGCCACCCACCACGTTCTGGGTGACCTAGCTGCGCGAGAGCGGGGCGAGATGATCTGGCTGCAGGGCCAGGAAAGCCGATCTTACGATACGAGCTTCCGCATCCTCGACGGCGCCGCGGCCATCGCAGCTACGGAAGCCCATATCCGGGCGATTGCCGTGCAGCCAAACGATGATTACCCCGAACCCTCGGGCGCATTTTCCCGCCTGCGGGGCTAGGCCACCTTCACCACCGCGCAGCCATAGGCGGTCAGGTTCAGGCTGCCCGCAATCCCCTGCCCTGTCAGCAGATCGGTTCCCACAGGCAGCGCGCTAAGGTGAACAGCCGCATCGGTGGTGTTCTGGATGAAATACAGCACCCGATCCGCAGCTTGCCGCACCGAAACCTCCACGCCGTCTGGCAGGTCCGGCAACAGGGGGGCCGCGCCTGCAGGCAAGCAGACTGTTTCAACCAGTTGCGCGGCCAGGTCCGGCGTGAGGTAGGTGCCGACATAAATCACCCGCCCCTTGCCGTTTGGCCGCGCCGTGATGGCGGGGGAGCCTACCAACCAGCGGTTGGTCCATTGCCCCAGCACTTCGGTGCCCGGCGCAAGGTCCAGCTTTTCATAAAGGTGGCCAGCGGTGAACTCATGATTGCCGAAGCTGAAGCGGTACTTGCGCGCGGCCGAGGCCGCATCCGGCACTGACCCCGGCACATGGGCGCCGACATAGCGGTCGGGCCAGGCTGGGAACAGGCCGGTCGCGTCGGGCCCGGCGAGTCGGCCAAATTCATAAACTTTGACGCCCGCCAAGGCGGACAGACCACCGACGGGCGCCTGTTCGGTCGGAATGTGGTTGTTCGCGTCCCGGGTGGCTGTCAGGGCCGACAGGATCAGTGTGCCGCCTTGGGCCACGAAAGCCTCTACGCGGGCGGTCCATTCCGGCTTCCACATCGCCCAATGGGGCACATAGAGGACCTTCAACCGGGTCAGGTCATCTTCGGGATGGATGAACCCGCAGGCGATGCCTTGGGTATAGCACCGCCGGTGCAGATGAATGGCATCCTCTAGGGGTGAGGGCATGCCCATCGGGTAGGTCTTGTGCGCCTCTTGATTGTCGAAGTCTGCGCCAGCAATGCCGATATCCATGCGGACGTGGGTGCCAAGGATTTCCGGGGCCAGACGGTTCATTTCGCCGAAGAACTGCGTCGCCTCTTCATAGCGGCGGCGCGGGACGTCGTCGTGGTCAATGACGCCCATCCAATAGATCTCGGCCCCAAAGTGGGCGGGGCGCCAGCGGAAGAACAGCAACCCGTCGGCACCGCGCGCGACAGAGGACAGGGCCATCCGCCGCATCTCGCCGGGTTCGGGGGTCATGGTGGAAAAGCCTGGTTGGCTGCCGAAACCCGAGGCCTGCTCCGGCACAATGAAGTTGCCGGAATAGGCGCGGCAAAGGTCAAGGTGCAGGGCTTGCGTCGGGCCGAGGCCGCCGGTTCGGCGGAACTCGTCATACAGCATCGGGTAGATGTCGAAGCCGATGAAATCAAGATCTTGTCCAAATTGGCCGCGGAAGTCGATGTCGGCTAGGTTGCCAAGGTTGTGGAAGATGAACCAGTCGGGGTTGGCCGCCCGCAGGAGTTCGACTTGCTCGTGCTGGAACAGTGCCGTCGCATGGGCAAGGAAGCGGTGGTAATCCTGCAGATGGCCTGGAGAGAGGAAGCCGGGGGCCATCTGACGTGGCAGATCGATCTGGCTGAAATTGTCATAGGCCAAAGCCCAGAAGTTGCCGCCCCATGCATGATTGACGGACTGGATGTCAGGATAGGCGTGACTGAGGTACTTCTGGAACTCCAACCGGCAGGACGGCGAATAGCTTTCCGAGGCGGTGGTGTTCAACTCGTTATCGGTCTGCCAGCCGATCACATAGGGATTATCCCGGTAGTGATCTGCCATCGCCCTTGTGATGCGGCGCGAATGGGCTCGGAAGACCGGGCTGGTGGTGTCGGCATGTTGGCGCGATCCGTGGCCTGCGACGCGTCCATTGACGTCTAGGCGCAGAACCTCGGGGTAATTCACGGTCAGCCAGCGCGGCGGGGTGGCCGTGGGGGTGCACAGGATGGTTTTGATGCCCACCTTGCCCAGAACTGCAATTGCACGGTCGAACAGATCGAAAGAGAATTTGTTCTCGACCGGTTCCCAGATATGCCATGCGAATTCCCCCATGCGCACCGTATTGGCCCCCGACGCCGCCAATCGTTCGGCATCGCGCTGCCAAAGGCCTTCGTCGACATGCTCGGGGTAATGCGGCGCGCCAAGCAGGAACTGGTCCAGGTTCAACGGGCGCCAGACGGACAGCGGTGCAGGGATTTTGCGGTTCATGATGGAGCTTTCGCGCGAAGGATGCCCCATCACGTTAGGCAAATTTTACTAAAATGCCACCAAATTATGCGAGGATCAGACGGCCCGTGCTGCCAGCTTTGGCGTTTGGAACGGGCGGAAAGTCATCGAAATCACGAAAGCTGCCAAGCCAAGGCCGCAGCAGGTGATGTACAGTGCGCCATAGCCTCCGGTTGTGTCAAAGATCCAGCCGCCCAGAACTGGCCCCGTGGCCATGCCAAGACTGCCTGCCATTCCCGTGCCGCCCATGATGGTGCCAAGCATCTTCATCGGGAAATTGTCGCGCACCAAAACCGCGTAAAGCGGCATGATCCCCGCATAGATGAAGCCGAACAGCGCTGCCACGGCGTAAAACTGCGCCAATTCATGCGCGAAGTAATAGCCAAGTGCGCCAATCGCCTGCACCAGCAACCCGGCCACCAGCACAGGCTTGGCACCGAAGCGGTCACCCATCAATCCAAAGCCGATGCGGCCGCCCATGCCGGCAATCCCCTCGACCGAGTAGATCGATACCGCAGCCAGGGCTGAAATCCCGCAGATCTCGGCATAGCTGACCGTGTGGAAGATCGGGCCGGAGTGGGTGGCACAACAGAAGAAATTGGTCAGAACCAGCACAATGAATTGCGGCGAGGTCACCGCCTGCCGAACTGTCATGTCGGCCTGCATGGCCCCGGCGCCTTGGCTTGACGCGGCTTGGGCGGGTGGGCGACGCAACAGCAGGGCGGTCGGAATTGTGACCACAGCGACGATCACTGACAAGATCGTCAGAACCATGCGCCAATCGTAGGTGCCAATCAGCCGCGCCACCAGCGGTGACATGGTCACGGGCGCCAGCCCCATCCCGGCTGAAACCAAGGACACGGCCAGGCTGCGCTGCGTGCTGAACCAACCCGTCACCGTGGCCATCATAGGGGCGAAGAATGCCCCCATGGTGCCCCCCACCAGCAGCCCGAAGCTGGCCTGAAATGCCACAAGGGAGGGCGCATGCCCCGCAAGCCAAAGACTGGCCGAGAACAGGATGGCCCCGGCCATCACCACACGTCTTGCGCCATAGCGGTCCGACAAGGCGCCCCAGATCATCGCTGTGACGGCCATCGACAGAAAGCCGAGCGTCATGGCGGCAGAAATCCCGGTGCGCGACCACTGCGTCGTTTCGGCCATCGGGGTCAAGAGCACCGGCAGCGAGAACATCGCCCCCATCGCCACACATCCCATCAACCCGCCAGCCGCCACGATCACCCAACGATATGCAGAGTCCATATGCGCTCTCCCTGCGACCACGCGCCGCTAAGTCTTGGGCAGGTCGCCGTTGTTCCTGATCGGATAGTTTGATATCAAGCTAATATGACTGAGACAAGCCTGACCATCGAAGCGATCCACGAAATTCGCGATCAATGCCTTTGCTTTGCATCGCAGCGGGCTGCCCGGCTTCTAGCTCGGCGGTTTGACCGTCTTTTTGCCCCTTTGGGGCTGACGAACGGGCAATTCTCTATGTTGGTCCCGTTGGTCGGGCCTTGGCGACCGCGTCTTGGCGAACTGGCCGAGTTTCTGGCGATGGATGCGGCCACCATGACGGCCGCAATCAAGACGTTGGAACGCCGCGGCATCGTGACCCTGCAGCCCGATGAGTCGGACGCCCGCGTCCGCAAGCCTTCCCTGACTCAGGCCGGACAAGACCTGATGGCCCAAGCCGTCCCCCTTTGGCGCACGGAACACGCTTTGGTCCAGGCTGACATCCGCGGAGTCGACGCCGCAGCATTGGCACATGTTCTGGCGCAGTTGGGAAAATAGCAGTCAGGCACTCCAACCGGCCCGAAGGCCAAGCAGGCTGCGCGCCTGTGCCGGCGTGGCAACCGGACGCTCGTACTGGTCACAAAGCGCGACCACCCGGCGCACCAAAGCGGCGTTTGAGGGGGCAAGCGTCGTGCGATCCAGCCGAACATTGTCCTCCAGCCCGGTGCGGGCATGCCCTCCCGCACTGACCGACCATTCGTTCAAGGTGAGTTGCGATTCGCCTATCCCTGCCGCACACCACGGCACATCCGTGCCAAACAGGCGACGCACCGTGTAAATATAGTAATCGAACACATCCCTGTCCGCCGGCATGGCATTCTTGACGCCCATCACGAACTGCACATAGGGGACAGCCGCGATCTGGCCCTTCCGCCACATGTCGTGAGCCTTGAGTATATGGGAAAGATCAAAGGCCTCGATTTCTGGCTTGACGCCATGGGCACGCATTTCAGCCGCCAGCCAATCCACCAGATCAGGCGGATTTTCGTAAACCCTGTTGGGAAAGTTGTTGGACCCCACCGAAAGGCTCGCCATATCCGGCCGTAGCGGCAGCATCCCGCCGCGGGCGGCCCCCGCCCCGGATCGTCCGCCCGTGGAAAGCTGGACGATCATGCCCGGGCAATGCCGCTGAACGCCTTCCATCAAGGCTGCAAAACGGTCCGGATCAGAGGTGGGCCTGCCGGCATCATCGCGCACATGGCAATGCACGATACTCGCGCCCGCCTCGAAGGCCTCCTGGGTGCTTTCAACCTGTTCGACGATGGTGATCGGCACGGCCGGGTTGTTCTCTTTGGTTGGCAAAGAGCCCGTGATGGCCACACAGATAATGCACGGCTTTCCGGCGTGAAGGGTCATAACCTGTCATCCTTGACGTCACCCTTGCAAAGATGACCTCCTAAGTGTGCCTTCAAGCGATCCCACTGGCAATGCGCCAAGCAGCCCGATACGCATCGTTTGAACCATCGCCAACAACAACATGGACAAAGTGGCGAAAGTCGTCCTTAGTGACGCCCCGTTACCAAGGCAGATGACAGGCTTCGGAACCAGATTTAACTGCGGACAACTTGCCATGCCACGATTGACCTGCATCACGACCACTTTCAACGAGGGACCTGCTCTCTTGCCCAGTGTCCGCTCTGTCCTGTCGCAAAGCTTCGGCGACTTTCAGTATATTATCGTTGACGATGGTTCGATGCAGGAAACCCGCACTGTTTTGGACGGACTGGCTGACCCGCGCCTTCTGGTCATCAAGCAGGCCAATGATGGCCTGTCAGGGGCAAGAAACAAGGCCTTGGAACAGGCGACCGGTGATTACGTGTGCTTTCTTGATGCCGACGATATCCGGCCCAACTGGTCTTTTGCCGCAATCATCCGAATGTTGGACGCGTATAGCCCGGATGTCCTGTTTTGCCCCGGTGTCTTGCAGGATGTTCGGGGTGATATAAAGCCTTTCTATGATTCCAAAGTCTTTGATGACATTTACCGTCTATGCCCGGAGCGCACGATTCAGCGGGGGGTAGAATCGTTTTCGAATGTAAAATATCTTGCGCAAAAACTAGAACCCCAGTCAGCCAATAAAGTCGTGCGAAGCGCATTCCTGAGAGAGCAGGGTATAGGATTTCCCAATACGCACTTCTTTGAGGATATCTTCTTTCACACCGGCGTGGTGACGGCCGCAGACAGAATAGCATTCCTGAATACCCCGGCATTCGCCTATTTCAGGCGGTATCTCAAACCACAAATCACAGCGACGGCCGGTGATTTACGTTTTGATATCATCGCCGTGTCAAAGCTGACTCTCGAATTTTTCGCGCGCCGCCCAGAGTTTCATGATCCCGCGCATCGATCCGCAGTGTTGGCATCATGCCTCAAGATCATAAAATGGTGCGAAGCGACGATATCCTTGCGACACCGCCAAGGATATCGTGAATGCGCCCAGGTAATGCTGCAATTGATCGACAAGGCTTACCTTGGCTTCGGAACACATGGTGCCGAAGGTGAGGAGGGTGCCGAAACCCTGCATGACTATTTGATTGCCTTGATAGATGCGGCTTGAAGCGATGAGCGACCGTTCCGCAAATGTACTTCAACCCTTTCTTCGCCTGGGAAGCCTGAAATGACCGAAGTAAGCGCCTTCGGGCAGACGTTCGAGTTGAATACGACAGGGATTGAATTTCTGAAAGATGATTCCCTCTGGCGGCTGCGAAACATCTATGAACCTGCACTGGCGACGCAAACACTGGAAAAGACCGGTGTTGCACTGGATATCGGCGCAGGCTTTGGCGCTTTTGCGGTGCCTTTTGCTGCAACATTTCCTGATTGGCATATCTACTGCTTTGAACCAGACTCTGCCAGTTTCAACGCGCTTTGCGAGAATATCGCGGCGCATCATCTTTCTAATGTGACGGCGCTTCCTTTCGCAGTTGGGGCCGAGACGCAGGATCAGGCAGATGATCCGATTACCATTCGACATATCTTGGCAGCTTCGGCGCGATCCACCGAAAATTCGGTTGATCTATTGCGCAGCTTGTTGCCCATCCGACAGCACAGTCGCCACAAAGTTCACGTCGGATACTTGCATCGTGGCGCTACACCTGCACATGACTTTGAGGTGTTTTCCTATCCGACGATTGCCGCGAAATATCTGGATGCGGTTCACCCTCGGTTCCTGAAGATCGTCGCACCGCAAGCTGAAGCTGCAATCCTTTCCGATATGAAGGACTTCCCGCTGGATCATATTATCGGGGAAACCTGGGGCCATGTTCCGGCACATCTGATCTATGAGAACTGCTCTGGCCTGCGCCAAACCATTCTTCCGTTGGTCGGCCCTCCTTTGGTGAACTTGCGGCGATCGCAGGACCTTGCGGGCCGAATCCCGCGATTGGATGTGGTTGTCGCCATGTACAATTCACGACCCTTCATCCTCGATTGCATTGCTGGAATCCTGAATGGTCAAGGTTCAGAGGTTCATGTGTTGGTCGTTGATGACGGTTCCACAGATAATGCCAAAGAACTTGTTCAAACGCATTATGGCCGCGACCCGCGTGTCACGGTGCTTTGGAAGCCCAATGGCGGCTGTGCCTCGGCGCGAAACTTTGGAAGACTGCATTCTAACGCTAGTCACATCGCTTTTGTCGATGCTGACGATATCCCTGGCCCAGAGCTTTATTCGGGCCTGTTGGATCTGGCGCGGCATACTGGGGCCGAGATGGTTCAAGGCGGTTTCGAAATGCTGCATGACGATGGTGCCGGCGGCCTTCGGACAGAGCCCTCTTATGAAGGCAGTGACGCCATTGTGCTTGGCGCCCATCGTCACCATTTTGGAAGCCGGACCTGCCACTTGCTGTCATCCGAGTTTCTGATGAAAGGGCAACCGACCATCTGGCGTCGGGTTTATCGCCGCGACTTTCTTGAAAACCGCAACATCTGGTTTCCGGAACATATCCGGGCCTTCGATGATCAGATATTTCAGGTTCTGACGTTGCAAGCAGTTCACAATGTTCCGGTGCTGGATGGCGTGGCTTATGGATATCGGCAGCATCCCGGCCAAGACATTCGGCAAGGAGATGAACGCAACTTCTACTCATTGGAAATGTTTCGCCTGATCCTCAAACGCGGTGTAACGGAAGGGTGGGAGCGTTTTGATCACATATTGGAGTCGTATATCAATACGGTCAATTGGATCAGCGCAAAGTTGCGCCCGGATCTATATGCGCCATTCGTGAAAGGGGCGGCGGAGTTGTGGGTCTATGCCCAAAAGAGTCTGGGCGATAGACCTTTTGACAAGCTTCCGACCGCCATGTTTGAACCCGCAGAGTTCGCTGACCATGTGACGGATTTGAAAGAGAAATTGAAACACTTTCCGACATCGTATGCCTGGACCTATCTGGACGCTTTCGAGATGCAGGTTCCACTGATGAAATCCCTTCGGGTGAAGGGTTGAGTCTTCCATGAAAAAGCGCCTGTTCCTGCACATTGGTTCGCACAAGACAGCGACCACATTCCTTCAAAACAGCTTTGCGAACAATTCCGCAGCGCTTTCGGAACTGGGCGTCCTCTATCCACGATCTGGGATGATCTACCAGGCGCATTTCAAGTTGTCCGGCGAATTGCGGGACCGCGCTTTGTTCGATCGTCCATTGGAATTGTTGCCGGAATGGGCAGCGGTCTTGGCGGAAATTGATGCCTCGCCCCTGCCGATGGCACTGATCAGTTCCGAGGAGTTTGGCTGGGGTATGGACCCGGAGCGACTTTCGGCTCTCGCCGGCCGCTATGACGTGCAGGTGATCTTTTATCTGCGCAGTCCCGACAGTTATATGGAAAGTTTCTACAATCAATTCGTCAAGGATTTCATCACCCGGGAGGCGCGCACGATCGAGTCCTATATTGCCGAAGAGCCTCTGGGGTTTCTGGATGCTTCAAAGCTTCTGCGACCTTGGGCTCAGATATTCGGCGAGGATGCGATAAAGTTGCGCATTTTTGACAAGGCGTTTCTGCCAGATGGGATCCTGCCAGACTTCTTGCGCGCTCTTGGCGCGAAGAAACATCCGGTATTTCGCGCTCCGGATCTGTCGGTTCTGCACAAGGTTTCACTGCCGCCTGATGCGTTGGAGTATTTGCGATTGTCAAACCCCTGGCTGGTGCGGCAGGCGGGCCACCATGATTTTGTGCTGCGGTTGGTTCAGATTGCCCAGCAGCAGGCCGAAATGCTGCAAGAGACGCGATCGGGTCTACTGTCCCTGAAGGCGCGGCAGATGTTGCGGACACGCTTCAGGCAAAGTCATGCTGCCGCCGCCAAGACCTTTCTGGGTGCCGAGCGGACGCCGTTTCCTGCAGTCGATGCCCCGTCGCCGCCTGAAGACTTCGATCGCCGCAAGCCCGAGGCGGATGCCCGGGTGATGGGCAGGATTGCAGCCATGCTGCGAAATGCGGGGTGATGGTCAGACGACGCCGATATCGCCCGGAGCTACCGCGACGGATTTCAGCACCGCATAAACCTTGGCCCCAACGGTAAGGTTCAAAGCCAACGCCGATCGGCGTGTGATGCGCGCCAGCAACAGACTGTCGCCGATCCGTATTTGCACGAGGGCACCCGGCCCCTCACCCAACCGGAGGGTGAGGATCGTGCCGGGCAAGATATTCAGGGCGGAAAGTCCCTCGGGGCGGTTGCGGGCCAGAATGACGTCTTGCGCGGCAATGCGGACCCGGACCTTCGCCCCGACAGGGGCGTCGATGCGCGGTAGCCAGATCGGCCCCGCTGTGGTGCGAAGGCAGGTCAGCCCGTCCTCATCCTGCCGTTCAAGGCTGGCGTCGATCACCGATCCGGCATCGCGCAGGCCGACCGCGCTGACCACGCTTGGGTCAGAGAACACTTCCGCAGCGCTTCCGGTGCGTAAGATCCGCCCGGCGTCCAGCAACACAACCGCGTTGGCCAATCGCGCCACTTCAGTGACGGAGTGGCTGACGTACAGGATCGGGATCTTGGTCTGATCGCGCAGATGCTCCAGATAGGGCAGGATTTCGGCCTTGCGCGCCTCGTCAAGCGCGGCAAGCGGTTCGTCCATCAGCAGGATCTGAGGATTGGCCAGAAGTGCGCGGCCAATGGCCACCCGCTGTTTCTCGCCGCCAGACAAGGTGCCGGGGCGGCGGTTCAACAGGGCTGCGATGCCCAGCATCTGCACCACGCCGTCGAAAGATGCAGCATTCTGGTGGGACGAGAACCACCGTCCGAACAAAAGGTTCTGCTGGACGGTCAGATGCGGAAACAGGCGGGCGTCCTGAAAGACATAACCGATGCGGCGGCGATGCGGAGGCAGGTTGATGCGCTGGTCGGTGTCAAGAAGCGTCTCTGATCCGGCCGTAATCTTGCCGTGATCCGGGCGCAGCAGGCCAGCCACCGTGTTGATGATGGTGGATTTCCCGGCACCTGATCGGCCAAACAGGGCGGTGACGCCGGCTTGCACCTGAAAGCTCAAATCAAGGTCAAAGCCGGGAAAATGGTGCAAAAGGCTGACCGAAAGCGTCATAGGCCCGATATCCTGCGGGCAATCGCCTTGCTGACCCATTCCGACAGGATCAGCGCTGACATGGCTACAAGGATCGAGACGAGGACGAGCCTGAAGGCCTGCGGGTCCCCGCCCGGGATTTGCAGGAATGAGTAGATTGCAGAGGGCAAAGTTTGGGTTTGGCCCGGGATGTTCGAAACGAAGGTGATGGTGGCCCCGAACTCTCCCATCGCTTTGGCGAAGGCCAAGACTGCGCCGGCAAGGATTCCGGGCAAGATAAGGGGTAGGGACACGGTCAGGAACACCCATAGCGGTGAGGCACCAAGGGTGCCTGCGGCTTCTTCCAGCTTGGGATCGACCGCCTCAATCGACAGGCGGATGGCGCGGACCATCAGAGGAAAGGCCATGACGGCGGCAGCCAGGACCGCGCCCGTCCATTTGAAGGCAAGAACGATACCGACCATGTCGAGATACTGGCCGACAAACCCTTTGCGGCCAAACGTCAGCAGCAAAAGGTAGCCGGTTACGACTGGCGGCAGGATCAGCGGCAGATGCACCAGCCCGTTCAGGATTTGCTTGCCCCGGAACTGTCGCCGCGCCAAAACTTGCGCCACAAGGATGCCCAACGGCAGACTTAACACGGTCGCCCAAAAAGAGACGCGCAATGACAGAGCCACCGCGCGCCATTCATCAGGTGAAAACCAGTCAGGCATGAAGATCCAAACCCTGGCCGAAGCGTCCGGGTTGAACAACATTCTTCAGGGGCCTGCGCGAAAGCAGCCTGAGGAAAAGATTTTCTGTTCGGCGCTGGATCAAAAGGGTCATCGTGTCCTGCGAAAGCCGATGTGGTTTGCAAGACATATCACGCAGCACCGTGCCATCATGCAAGGGTTATCTCCGTGCACAGATTTCGCGGTAGGCTAGCCGCCCTGCATGAAGGGCATCAGCACGACCTCGCTGTCCGGTTTGATTTCCTGAAACCAGGCCTCGCGGTAGATCACCCCGTCGAGCGACATGGAGACCCCGCGCCGAAGTCGTGGCGCGAGGCCGGGGTAGGTTTCCGACAAACGGTCCAGCAGTTCCTTGAAGGTTTTTGCCTCCACTTCAACGACGGACTGCCCGTCGGTCCAGTGGCGCAAGGTCCCCCAAAGCTTGACCTTGACCATGTCAGCCTTTCATCGCCTTCAGGATGCGTGGCGGGGACATGGGAAGTTCTGTCATCCGCACGCCGGCTGCCCGGCTGACCGCGTTGGAGATGGCAGCAAGGGGGGGGACGATCGGCGTTTCCCCAACGCCACGCACACCATAGGGGTGGCCGGGGTTGGGGATTTCAAGGATCACCGTTTCGATATTGGGCAGGTCCGAGGCCACCGGGATGCGGTAGTCCAGGAAGCCCGGGTTCTGCAGCCGGCCATCCTTGCCGTAGATGTATTCCTCGTTGAGTGCCCAGCCGATGCCCTGCACCGCGCCACCCTGCATCTGACCCTCGACATAGTCCGGGTGAACCGCTTTCCCGGCATCCTGAAAGATCGTGTAGCGCAGGATCTTGGTGAAGCCGGTTTCCGGGTCAACCTCGACATCGACAAGGTGAACGCCAAAGCTGACGCCTGCGCCGTCGACATTGGTTTCATAGTGCCCGGCGATCGGCCCGCCGGTCTGCGGTGAGGTGGCTGCAATCTCTGCCAAGGTCAGGGGTGGGAATTTGCCCGCGTTGGGGCCTGCAGGCACCGCTGCGCCTTCGACCCAATCCACGGCATCTTCCTCTATGCCCCAGAACTGCGCCGCACGCGCCTTCATCTTGCCCACTGCATCCCGCGCGGCCTTGATGGTTGCCAGACCCACGGCGAAGGTCACACGGCTGCCGTCGGTCACATCGTTGTAGCCAAGCGAGTTGGTGTCAGCGACGATGGTCCGGATGTTTTCGTAAGGTATCCCCAACTCCTCTGCGGCCATCAGGCTGATGGACGCGCGGGAGCCGCCGATATCCGGGTTGCCCTCTGTCACGCCCACTGTGCCGTCGGTGTTGACGTTCAAGGACACACAGGTGTTGCCGCCAAAGTTGAACCAGAACCCGCAGGACAGACCGCGGCCTTGGTTCTTGCCCAAGGGCGCCGTGTAATGCGGGTGGGCCTTGGCTGCTTCCAGCGTCGCAATCAGGCCGATCTCGTTGAAGGTCGGGCCATATGAGGACAGGGTCCCCTTCTTTGCCGCGTTCTTCAGCCGCACGGCCAGCGGGTCAAGTCCCAGCTTCTGGCACAGTTCGTCCACCACGCTTTCCACGGCGTAGATCGCTTGCGGGGCGCCGGGTGCGCGATAGGCGGCTTCTTTCGGGCGGTTGGTCAGGACGTTCCAGCCGTAGGTGCGCACCGCTTCAAGTTCATAGGCGGCGAAGGCGGCTTGTGCGCCCATGTCGCAGGTGCCGGTGGGGAAAGCCCCGCCGGAATAGCGCAAGTTTGCCTCGCCAGCGGTGATACGGCCGTCTTTGGTCATGCCGATCCGCACGTCCATCGAGGAGGACACAGTCGGTCCGGTGGCCTTGAACACTTCATCCCGCGTCATCACCAGCTTGACCGGACGACCGGCCTTGCGGCTAAGCGCCAGCGCCACCGGTTCGATGAACACGGTGGTCTTGCCGCCAAACCCGCCACCGATTTCCGAGGCGGTGACGCGCAATTGGCTCGCCTCCATCCCCAGCATCGCGGCGCACAGGGTGCGAACGAAGAAGTGGCCCTGAGTGCAGCACCACAGATCCGCCTTGCCGTCTGCTGTGGCCGATGCAAGGCAGGCATGCGGCTCGATATAGCCTTGATGGGTGGCAGCGGTCTTGAAGGACCGTTCAATCACCAGATCCGCCTTGGCGAAGCCTGCATCCAGGTCGCCATGGCCGAATTCGCAAGCGTTGGTGACATTGTCCGACATACTTGCGGGCAGATGTTCCAAGGCGCGATCGGCCTGTACGACCGGGGCCCCGAGTTTGACGGCGGCGTCAACGTCGGTGACATGCGGCAGCGCCTCATACACCACCTTGATCGCTTTCAGCGCGGCCTTGGCAATCGCCGGAGAGGTAGCTGCAACGGCGGCAACTGCGTGGCCATCATACAGGGCCTTGTCGCGCGCCATGCAGTTTTCCTGCACGTCACGCAGGAAGTTGTCCTCTGCCTTGGCGAAGTCCGCGCCAGTGATGACAGCACGAACGCCGGCAATGGCCTCTGCCGCCGAGGTGTCGATCGATACGATCTTCGCGTGGGCGTGCGGAGAGCGCAAAACAGCCCCCGTCAGCATTCCCGGAGCCGTCATGTCAGCGCCGTACTGGGCGCGGCCAGTGACCTTGTCGACGCCATCGGGGCGGTTCGGACGGGTGCCGACGTAGCGGAATTCGCGCTTTGCTTGGTCCAAGGCCATGTTACGCCCCCCTCATTTCGGCAGCAGCCACCTGAACGGCGGCGATGATCTTGTCATACCCAGTGCAGCGGCAGAGGTTCCCCGCCAGCCAGAAGCGCACTTCTTCATCGGTTGGGCTTGGGTTCTTGGCCAGCAGGGCTTTGGCCGCCACCAGAATTCCAGGCGTACAGACGCCGCACTGGAAGGCAGCGCCGTCGATGAACGCGCGTTGCAGCGGATGCAGCTGGTCACCCTGGGCCATGCCTTCGATGGTGGTGATCTCTGCTCCCTGCGCCTCGGCCCCAAGCACAAGGCAAGAGCAAACCAGACGCCCGTCCAGCGTGATGGAGCAGGCGCCGCAATCGCCGGTGCCGCAACCCTCTTTCGCGCCGGTCAGGCCAAGGCGGTTGCGCAGAACATCCAGCAGGGGTTCATCCGGGTCACAGATGAATTCAACCGGGTCGCCGTTGATTGTGGTGGATACGTGAAGCGATTTCATTTGGACTCTCCGGCGCGCGTGTAGGCGATCTGGGCAGCACGGCGGGCAAGAACGCCTGCCGTGCTGGTACGGAATTCAATGGTACCGCGCTTGTCGTCGATGGGATTGCAGGCAGCCTCACAGGCGCGTGCAAGCGCCTGCAGGGCAGCGTCGTCAAGCTTGGTGCCCGTAATGGCCTTGGCGGCGGCTTCGACCAGCACGACTTTCGGCGCAACCGCGCCCAAAGCGACGCGGGCGGCCGTAACGGTGCCTTCGGCGTCAAGGGTCAGGCTGACGGCTGCAGAGGCGACCGCGATGTCCATTTCCGTCCGGGGAATGAAGCGCAGATAAGCGTCACCCGATCGCGCCGAACGGCCGGGCAGCAGGATCGAGGTGATGATCTCTCCCTTCGCCAAGGTCGTCTTGCCAGGGCCCGCCGGGATATCGAGAACTGCGGCATCGCGTGTGCCGGTTGGCCCTTCGATCCGCACTTGGGCACCTGCCGCCACCAACGCCGGAACCGCATCCCCTGCCGGCGACCCGTTGCACAGGTTGCCCGCCATCGTACAGCGGCCCTGCACCTGAGTCGAACCGATCAGGCCAGCCGCTTCGGTGACGCCGGGCCACAAGGTGACAACACCTGAATGTTCACGCAGTTCCGAATTGGCAACAGCCGCCCCAATCCGGAAACCACCTGCTTCGGCCTTGATGTCGCGGATCCCGGGGATTTTCTTGATGTCGATCACCAGATCGACTTGGAGGTTGCCGGATTTCAACTGCACCAGCAGGTCTGTTCCACCCGCCAGAACCCGGGCAGAGCCCGGCTCTTCGGCAAGGGCTTGTGCAGCCGCCTTTGCGCTTTGCGCTGTCATGTATCGCATGGTTTGGCCTGTCCGTCGTAAAGGAATCATAGCGTCTGCCCGCATTTGCATTTGGACACACGCTCCATCTGGCACACGTTAAGCGCCGGTAGTGCCACGGTTCAAGCGATGCCTTCCGCGGGGCAGGCGGTTTGCCGCCAACGTTTCACCCAAACCATATAGCCCAAGAAACACATCGCTTCGGAACGTTGCTCTTCTTGCGAACCGTCGTCCTTGCCAGCGCCGCCACCCGGATCCCCGCCCATGTCACCGCTGCTGCTGTCTGACGATGCTTTAACGCAGGGCTCTGTCCACGACTTCGCCAGTGCATTCTTCTGGCGGCATGTCGGGGCTCGCCGTCTGATCTTCGGGCGTGCTGCCCGGTGAGGCCGCCTTTGATGCCGTCGCGCGTGCATCGTCGTACAGCGCCGCATCAGAGTTGTTACCCGCAGGCACTTGCGCTGTTCGAGAATCTGGATCGCCCTCATAGCCAATAAAGGGGTCAACCTTAGTGGAGGAATCGTCCTGCGGAACGTCTAACGCCATGGGATCTTCTGCGGGGTCCCAGACCACCTTGGCCTCGGTGTCCTGCCACACCCCGCCAGCGCCCCCTTCGGCGTCGGCACCATCGAAGATCTGTTCGTCATATGTCGCCGCGTCGTCACGCGTCTTAGCCGTCATCTTGGCAACGAAACTGGAGTTGAAAATCGCATCCTCGATATCGGTGTGTGACCGCTCAGACGAGGTGAAGATGCCCTGTTCGTCGTAAGCGACATGTTCGCTGTAGCTGTCGGTATCATTGCCAAAGCTGGTCCAACCCGCCAGACTTCAAAGATCCATCGGGTCGTGGAAGTAGGTTGGCGTGATTTTCGTGGCTGCACGATCAGTTCGGCCGTTATGCGGATGCCGCCGATCTTATACTGTAAAGCCAAAACAAGGCCCAAAGCCAAAACAAGGGCCATCGCCAGTGCAAGAAATTGCGACTTGCAAGACATCTCGATGCGACCTTCTTGATACCAATGGTCTATTCCCCACGATCCCGCTGCGACAAATGAATTGTACGTTTGTACAATATTCTCTTACGCCCAAACGGCCCCGTCGACGTGACTGAAGGATTATCGACGTCAAAGACTGCAGTTTGGCCGACTCTTGCAGTTGAAGACGGGGCTTGGTCCTCTTCGAACTTCGCGAGGTCTGTAAGAACTGTGTCCGGATTGCATCTGCAGCAATGGGCGCCGGCATCAGGACCAGACCGCATATCAGGAAAATTTTACTCGCTTCAGGTGTTATGGGCTGGTTCGTCTCAAAGGAATGGCGTTATCTGCCGGTCAAAGGCCTGCGCCACGAAGCGGGGTCACAGGCATCACGGACCATCTCAGTGACGACCGAACGCCACCACATTCGACGACCGCTGGAGGTCATGGCGATCGCCGACGCGCATACAGTGCGCGGCGGTTTGCGCACGCTGTGGCGTATGACGCGGATTGCCTTGCTGACGCCGTGGCAGGTGCTGTTCGCCGTCACCGCCACGCTGATTTCCGCGGTGATGCAGTTGACCATTCCAAGGCTGCTGGGGCAGGCGATTGACCAGACCCAGCTCTTGGCCTCTGGCGCCGACGCCGCGCGCAGTGCCTTGTGGACGACAGCGCTGCTGGTTCTTCTGGTTTCGGCGGTGCGGGGCGTCTTCACCACCTTTCAGAACTATTTCTCGGAAGCGGTGAACCACCATACCGGGGTTGAACTGCGGTTGCGGTACTACGAACAGGTGCAGCGCCTGAGCTTTGGCTTTCATGACTCGGTCCATTCTGGCGACCTGATCACGCTGGGGCTGCTGGACCTTGACGGAGCACGGCAGTTCTTTTCGACCGGGCTGGTCCGACTGGTTCTGCTGACGGTGCTGATTGGCTTTGGCGGGTCTATGTTGTTGCGGATTGATCCGGTGCTCGGGCTGATGGCATTGAGCTTTGTGCCCGTGGTGGGCTGGTTTTCGTCGGTATCTCAGTTGCGGCTGCGGTTGACCTGGCGGGACCTGCAGGACCGGATGTCGGTTCTGTCGCGCGTAATGGAGGAGAATCTGGCGGGCATCCGCGTGGTGCGGGCCTTCTCTGCCGGGGCGCATGAATTGGCGAAGTTCGATGTGGCGTCAGAATCCGCCCTTGGGTTGGCGCATGAACGGGTCGATATCCGCGTCCGCTCCACCGGCATCATGACGCTTTCGTTTCTGGCGGCGATGGGGCTGGTGTTGTGGGTGGGCGGTGAGAAGGTGATGGCAGGGCACATGTCGGTGGGCACGCTGACCTCGTTCCTGACCTTCATGACCATCCTGCAAATGCCGGTGCGGCAACTGGGGTTGTTGGTGAACTCTTTTGCTCGAACCTCGACCTGCGGCGCACGTGTGTTTGCTTTTCTGGATCTGGACCCTGCCATTGCGAACCGGGCCGAGGCGCAGGATCTTGTGGTGGGCGAGGCCGCGTTGCGCTTTGAGGGCGTCGATTTCGCCTATCCCAATGCGCCACAAGCAAAAGTCTTGTCCAATCTGAGCTTCAGCGCCAAGCGGGGCGAGACCATCGGGATCATCGGGCCGCCGGGGTCAGGGAAGTCCACGCTCGCCCATCTGATCCCGCGCTTTTATGACGTGACAGGCGGCCGGATCACCGTCGATGGCCAAGATATCCGGGGGGTGACGCTGGCGTCGCTGCGTCGCGCCGTTTCTGTGGTGGCGCAGGATGTGTTCCTGTTCACCACCTCGCTGGAGAATAACATCGCCTATGCCGAACCCCTGGCCGAGGATGAGGCAATCGAAGAGGTGTCTTCCGACGCGCAGATCCACAGCCACATCACAGGGCTGAAATCCGGCTACCGTACCGTGGTGGGTGAACGTGGCAGCTCTTTGTCCGGCGGGCAGAGACAGCGGATGGCGATTGCGCGGTCGCTGTTGCCCCGACCCTCGGTTCTGATCTTTGATGACAGCACGGCGGCGGTTGATGCCAATACCGAAGCGCGCATCCGCACGGCCTTGGTCGATGGCGCCGCTGACCGTGTAACGCTGATCATCGCGCACCGGCTGAACTCTTTGCTGCACGCAGACCGGATCCTGTTCCTCGACAAGGGTCAGGTGATCGAGCAGGGAAGCCATGCAGAACTTCTCGCCCTGGGGGGGCGGTACCGCGCGCTTTATGACCTGCAGACCAATGCCTCGGATCGGGAGGGGCTATGACAGACCAATCCGATACCGAAGACTACCAATCTGACCGGGAATCCGCGCCGGGTGCCCCGACATTGCGGGCCGTGGTCGGCAGTCATCGCATTGAAGAAGAGATGTTCGGCAAGGTCTTCGACCCGCAGATCATCCGGCGTATCGGGGCTTTCGTGCGTCCCTTCCGGCGAGAGTTCCTGATCTCGGTCGTGGCGGTGCTGGTCTTCACGCTGACGCAGCTGATGATCCCGATGATCATCCGATTTGCAATCGACCGCGGCGTTCTGGCCGGCTCCTCCAGCGTCTTGCATGCCGCGCTGATCACTTTCGCCGTCGTCATCGGCCTGAACTTCGCCGCCAGCCATGTGCAGGAAACTGTCGTCGGCAAGGCGGCGGAGAATGTCCTGTTCGACATCCGCCGCGCCATGTTTGCGCATCTGCAGGACGTCTCATTGTCGTTCATGGACAAGACGGAAGTCGGCCGCCTGATGTCGCGCCTGCAGGGCGACGTCGGCTCCATGCAAGAGTTTCTGGAAACCTCTGTCCTGTCGGTCGGTGACATCGTCCTGCTGTTCGGCATCATCACGCTGATGCTGTATCTGGACGTCGAACTGGGTCTGATCACCCTTTCGGTCATGCCCGTGCTTTTCGCCGTGCGCATCTTCTGGCTTCCCCTGGCGCGCGAGGCCTTCATAAAGGCGCATGAGACGAACTCGGCCGTGAACGGCGCCTTGGCCGAGGGGATCCACGCCGTCCGCACCGTGCAAGGCATGGGACGCGAGACGCTGAACGCCCGGCTTTACCGCGACAAGGTCATGGCCAACCTGGCCAGCAACCTTTGGGCCTCGAAGATCGCGCAGGTGCTGGTCCCGGTGGTTGATACGATGACCGGGCTTGCGATGGCCCTTGTCGTCGTGCTGGGCGGGGCGAAGCTGCTGGGTCACACGTTGGACGTGGGGGTCATGGTGGCTTTCCTGTTCTTCATCCAGCGGTTTTTTGATCCGATCCGCTCCCTCACCATACAGTATTCCGTGATGCAACGCGCCATGGCGTCCGGTCAGCGGCTGATCGAGGTGCTGGATGTCGACGTTTCGGTCAAGGACAGGCCGGGCGCTGTGGATATGGGCGAAACCGATGGCTCGGTTGAGTTCCGTCATGTCACCTTCGGGTATGACAGTCGGCAGATGGTTTTGAAGGACGTGTCGTTCCGGGTCGAACCGGGGCAGACGGTGGCCCTGGTTGGTCCGACAGGCTCTGGCAAATCCAGCGCCATGTCGCTGATCCATCGGTTCTATGACGTGACCGAGGGGCAGGTCCTTGTGGGCGGCCATGATGTGCGGGACGTGACACAGGCCTCGCTAGGGCACCAGATTGCCATGGTATTGCAAGAGCCGTTCCTGTTCACCGGCACGGTTCTTGAAAATATCCGCTACAACAAGGCCGATGCGACCCGAGAGCAGATCATCGCCGCCGCGACGGTGCTTGGCGCAGACGACTTCATCCGCGCCCTGCCCGGCGGCTATGACTCGATGCTGGGCGAGCGCGGGGGCAGTCTTTCCACGGGGCAGCGCCAGCTTCTGAGCTTTGCGCGGGCGTTGGTGGCGGATGCGAAGATCCTTGTGCTGGATGAAGCAACAGCAAGCATTGACAGCGCCACCGAACAGGTGATCCAGCGTGCCTTGGCGATCCTGCTGAAGGGGCGCACCGGCTTGGTGATCGCCCACCGTCTGGCCACGGTCAGGAATGCCGACAAGATCATGGTACTGCAGGCCGGCCGCCTCGTGGAAAGCGGCACCCATGTCGAGTTGATCAGCAAGGGCGGTCTTTATGCGGGTCTGTATCGCGCCAACTATGCCAGCTTTGACGATGTGGAAGCGCCTAACTGACGACGAACTCGGTCATCATGCCCGAGGCGAGGTGGGGCATGTGGTGGCAATGCAGCATCCACGAGCCGGCTTCGCCAGCATCCAGTGCCACTGTCACGCTGGCCATCGACGGCACAAAGACCGTGTCGCGCAGCGCGCCAGCGAAGCGGCCCGACCCCGTATCGACCACCTGAAAGGAGTGGCCATGCAGGTGCATCGGGTGACCCATCATCGACATGTTCCGAAAGGTCAACTCAAGCCGTGCGCCACTTCTGGCTGGAATAGGCTCATGATTAGCCCAGGTTGCCCCGTTGATTGTCCAAACATAAGGCTGCATGGAGCCCCGCAGCATCAGTACCTGCGTTTTGACAGGGTCCTTGACGGCCAAGGGAGTGGCAGCCCGCAGGCTTGATTCCTGCGACAGATCCGGATCGAAGGCCGGTGACGGTGCCTCGCTGACGGAAGCCAGTTTGGGCACTTTGGCCCCCGGTGTGGCAAGGATCAGTCCGGTGCGTTCCGCGGCTCCCTCGCGCAGGGCGAGGATCGGGAAGGCGCCGCTGCCTTGCAGGTCCAGTTCGATATCCAGCCGTTGACCCATGGCCAATCCGAAGCTGCGGCCTGTCAGGGGCTGGATATCGTGGCCATCGACAGCGATCAGGCGCGCATGATCTATCCCAGTGTCGATCCAGAACACTGTTGCCGCTGCGCCGTTGATAATGCGCAGCCGGATGCGTGCATTCGCTTCAACCTGCACCACCTCGGGGTCAGACAGGGTGCGGTCGTTGGCAAGATAGACGTCAAAGTCGTAGTCGTTCAGATCCATCATGCCGGGCATGGTCATGGCCGGCGTGGCTGTGCCCGACATATCCATCCCCTTCATCGCGCCCGCAGTGGACATGTCCATACCAGACATCCCGCCTTTGGCCTTTCCCCCGGTGATCTCTGCCATCACCTCCTCGGGCGATTTGAACGAGAAATCGTGCAGCAGCATCACGACCTCTTGCCGGTCAGCCTGCACGTCTTCAGCCGTTCGTACGATCAAAGGCGCGGCAAGAAGGGCCAGTTCCTGCAGGGGCACATGCGAATGCATCCAATGCGTGCCGGGCTTGGCGGCGAAATCATAGCTGCGAACCTGCTTGGGCTTCAGCAAGGGCGCAGGCATTCCCGGCACCCCGTCCTGCGCATTCGGTGGTATCTGGCCGTGCCAGTGGATCAGGGTCTCGACGTCCAGCGCATTGGTCAGGTTCACCGCAAAACGCTGACCGGGGTCAAGGATCAAACCGTTGCCGCCCGAAGCGTTGACCAAGCCATAGACGCTCGCCGCCTTGCCGTTGATCTCAAGACTGCGCTTGGTGGCCGTCAGGGCCATCGGAGCGGCATCGGCGACAGCAATGCACGGCAGCGCGACCATTGCGGCGCTTGTCGCGAGGAAATGGCGGCGGTTCAGGGTGCGGGGCGTGTCAATGGGTTGGGTCATGCCGAAGACCTAGGCCGTCCAACCCGTCTGTTCAAGCGTCGCGATGTCTCACCCTTTTGCGGCAAGCGAGGCAGCCCGCAGCGTGCTGATGCGTTGGCGCGGGGCAATCGCCTCGGCCGCGATGGCGAGGCTGAGGACCGCTCCAATGCCTGAATGTGCTGAAGCTACGGCGCGTTCAAAGGCGGGAATGAAATCTTCAGTCTTCTCTACCCGTTCGGCGTGGAAGCCGTAGGCGTTGGCGACGGAGGCGAAGTCGGGGTTGACCATGGTGGTGCCGAAGACGCGGGCTGGATATTGACGTTCCTGATGGGCGCGGATTGTGCCGTAGATGCCGTTGTCGAGGATCAGGATGATCGGTGCCGCACCGTGCTGCATGGCGGTCGCGAGTTCCTGACAATTCATCTGGAAATCGCCGTCGCCCGCAAAGCACAAGGCCATGCGTTCGGGTGCGGCGATCTTGGCAGCAATCGCAGCAGGTACGCCGTAACCCATGGCGCCCGACTGCGGCGCCAGCAGGCGCATCTTGGGGCCGAAGTGAAGATGGCGGCTGGGCCAGGCGGCAAAGTTGCCAGCACCATTTGTCAGGATCACGTCCTCGGGCAGGTTGGCATCCAGATAGGCCATGACCTGTGCCATATCTACAGGTGAGGGTTGCGCCGGGGCGATGAAGGCCTTGTCATATCCTGCACGGGCGGCAGCGCGCCACTCTGCCCATGGTCCGGAAACAGGCTCCAGACAGGCGGAAAACGCGTTCGGCCCGGCCTGGATTGGCAAGGCGGCGATGTAGATCTTGCCGAGCTCATCGGTCGAGGGATGGACGTGGATCAGGGTCTGTGCGGGCAAGGGAACGGAGAGCAGCGTATAGGCACCCGTCGTCATCTCATCCATCCGCAGGTTGAGGGCCAGGATCACGTCGGCAGCCTTGATCAGGTCCGCCACATGCGGCCACATGCCCACACCAGCCTCGCCCGAGAAGACCGGAGAGTGGTTGTCGATGGCATCTTGGCAGCGAAATGCCGTGATAACCGGGATGTTGGAGCCCTCCGCGAAGGCCTGCAGGGCCGTCTTGCCCTGCACGGTCCAGCCGGTTCCACCTGTGATGATCAGCGGGCGTTCAGCGTTTGACAGCAGTGTCAAGGCTTCAGCCAGCGCATCGACATCTGGGGCGGCGGCGGCGATGGCGGGCATGTGCGCAGTCAGGGGGCCGACCTCGGACAATTCGGCCAGCATATCCTCGGGCAGGGAAATCACCACCGGACCGGGGCGGCCCGATATGGCGGTTTTCCACGCTCGGGCGACATGTTCGGGAATGCGGGCGGTGTCGGTGATCTCGACTGCATACTTGGCGATAGAGCCGAAGACGGCGCGGTAATCGACCTCTTGAAAGCTTTCACGTTCACGGTCAGCGCGCGCGATTTGGCCGACTAACAGCAGCATCGGCGTCGAATCCTGCATCGCCGTATGGACGCCGATCATCGCATTCGAGGCGCCGGGGCCACGGGTCACCATGCAGATCCCCGGTTCTCCGGTCAGCTTGCCATAGGCGGCGGCCATGAAGCTGGCACCGCCTTCGTTCCGGCACAGGATGTAGTCGAACTGGCCCGCTGTGTCGTGCATGGCGTCAAGGACGGCGAGATAACTTTCGCCCGGTACGCCAAAGGCCGTCTTTGCGCCCAAGGCCACCAAGGATTGCACCAGTATCTGCCCGCCGTTCCGCATCGCTAGCCTCCAAATTGCGGGGCGATCATGCGGCGGCGTTCTGCCAGTGTCGAGGTACGAAAAGGCCGGGGCAATCGCTTGCCCCGGCCATAATGTCGCGTGAAGCTTACGCTTTGCCCCACAGCTTGGCATAGGCGTCGCGATAGCCATTGCCCGGGTCGAAGGTGTTCTTGTCGCCGCCGTCAAAGGCCACGTTGTCCTTGGTGACGACGTGCAGCGGTGAGGTGTAGCCGGACCACTTTGCGCCATTCAGTGCGCGGTTCAACTCGTCTACCAACTGCCAGCCTTGCAGGTTCAGCGGTTCCGCCACCGTCACAGCCTGATATTGGCCGGAGCGGATGCGCTGGTAGGCCGACTCAGACCCATCGCCCGCTGCAACCGCCTTCGGAGCGCCGTCGCCTGCGATGCCGGCAGCGGCCAAGGCGGGGCCCATGAAGTCAAAGTAGATGTCGTTGATCGCCAAGGCGTGGGTCCACTTGGCGCCGTACTTCTGGAGGAGCGAAGTCGTCAGCGGCCCCATCCGGTTCGAGGTGTCGGCGATTGGCGTATCGACATATTCCAGCACGGTGCCGCCCAGTTCCTCGATCGTCGCCTTGATCTTGTCGGCCTTGGCGATGGCAATGGCATAGGTCGAGTCGGTGAAGATCACGACGCCGGGCTTGCCGTTTGCATCGACGAAAGCCCACTTTGCGGCGGCGGCAGAAACTTCCATCGGGTCGGTGGAGACGTTGGCGAAGACGCCGCTCTTGTCATCCGGGCCGATGACCGGGCCTGCGTGCCACGACACCAGCGGTATCTTTGCGGCTTTGGCCTGATCCAGCGAGGCCTGTTGTTCCACCGCGTCAAAGCCAGTGATCACAATACCATCGGGTTTCAGTGCCAAGGCCTGCCCGAAGATGGCCGCGCGGTTCTGCACGGAACCAGCGCCATCCAGCGCCGTCACGGTCCAGCCGATCTTGCCAGCCGCTTCGGTGATGCCGTTCACGACGCCCAGAATGCCGCCGTTCTTCATGTCGGCCGCCAGAACGACGATCTTCTTGCCCTCAGCCGCCTTCGGGCCATCCGTCGGGCCATCCCAAGTGGTGACTTTGGTGCCGTACTTCTCGACATAGGCCTTGGCGTCCGCAATCGCGTCGGCAAAGACCGGCGATGCGGCGACAAGTGCCAGAAGCGAGACGGTAAAGGTTCTTCTGTTCAGCATGGTGTCCTCCCGTGGATTGCTGAGTTATTTAGACTTCGCGCCTTTCTTGCGTTGCGCGTAGCCGGCGATGCCGATGGCGATCAGCAGGGTAGAGCCGTTGAACATAGGCTCGACCCAGAAGCTGCCGCCGAATTGTTGAATGCCAGAGATGCCGATGGCGAGGATCATCACGCCAACGATGGTGCCCCAGACGTTGACCCGTCCGGGCTTGATGGTGGTGGAGCCGAGGAAGGCGCCGACGAGGGCCGGCAGCAGGAACTCCAGCCCGACCGAGGCTTGGCCGATGCGCAGCTTGGAGGCCAAAAGAACCCCCGCCAAGGCCGTCATGGTGCCGGATGTGATGAAGGCGCCGATGACGAACTTGCGTGTCGGGATACCGTTCAGCTCCGCCGCACGTTGGTTCGCCCCGATCGCATACAGGTAGCGCCCGATGGGCGTGTATTCCAGGATGACCCAAAGTGCGAAGGTGATGACCACGACGTAGTAGGCCGTGATCGGCAGGCCGAAGATGAAGGTGCCCGACAGGGCATAGAACCCGTCCGGCAGTTGCCCCACCATCTGCCGGCCACCGGTGTGCCACAAGGCCAACGCGTACAGGATGGTGCCGGTGCCGAGTGTGGCGATGAAGCTGTCGATCCGGGCGACTTCAACCAGAATGCCGTTCAGGATGCCCGTGATGACGCCCAAAGCCAGCACGATCAGCACGACGACAGGCCACGGAATGCCGAACATGGTCTGCAGGCTGATCGCAAGGATGTGCCACAGCACGATGCCATAGCCCACCGTCAGGTCGATCCGGCCTGCCACCATCGGCACCATCGCGGCCAAAGACAGCAAGGCGATGATCGCCTTGTCCGACAGGATTGCGCGCAGGTTCAGCAGGGTCGGGAAGGTGTCGGGCAACAGGAGCGAGAACAGGATCAGCAGGAAGAACATCAGGATGACAAGGCCGTAGGTCGGCGCCAGCCGCAGGGCCTTGGCGCCTGAAGACAGGCCTTTCAGCTCGTCCTTCGTGGGTTCTACGGCGTGCGATTCAATTCCGGGCATGGCGACCTCAGGCAGCTTCACCGGCCGAAGCGGCCTGGATCAGGGATTCGGTGGAAAGTTCAACGCCGGTCAGCTCCGCCACGGGCAAGCCACGGGAAAAGACGATGGCGCGGTGACAGATGGCGGCGATTTCCTCGAAATCGGTGGAGACGACAAGGACACCCATGCCGGAAGCAAGGGCTTGGTAGAGCAGGTGATAGATCTCGGCCTTGGCGCCCACGTCGACGCCAGCCGTCGGGTCCTCGGTGATCAGCAAACGACGCCCGGTGTCGAGCCATCGTCCGACGACAACCTTCTGCTGATTGCCTCCGGACAGGGCCTCGATGGTTAAGGTCGGGTCATTCGGCGACAGGCCCACGCGTTTGCCGATGGCATGTGCCATCTGGTCCTCCCGCTTTGCGGGCAAGAAGGACAGCAGCTTGCGACCGGCGGCCGAGGGGTTGATGAAGGCATTCTCACGGATCGTCAGGCCCGGAGCCACGCTTTCGCCAACACGGTCCTTTGCGACCAACCCGATGCCAGACTGCATGGCGGACTGCGCATTGGTCAGATCCGGCGCCTTTCCGTCCAGAGTGATGGTCCCGGCATGGGGAATCACTCCGAACAGTGCACGGCCGATGTCCTCGTGCCCCGCGCCACGCAAGCCTGCCAATCCAAGCAGTTCGCCGCGTTTGATGTCAAAGCTGACCGGCCCGACGGCAGGCGTGGCCAATCCCTGCACCCGAAGGATCGCGGGGCCGTCCTGCACCGGCGGGCGGTTGATCTCGCGCGCCTTGCGACCGACGATCAGGGACACCAGTTCCTCGGGCGTCGTGTGTTCGATGGGCCTCATGCCGACCATCTGCCCATCGCGCAGGACGGCCACTCGGTCAGCGATGCGGAAGATTTCATCCAGACGGTGCGAGACATAGATCATCCCCACGCCTTGCGTTTTCAGCGGTCTCAGGGCCGAAAACAGGCGCTCTACCTCATCTGCCGGAAGGCTGGCGGTGGGTTCGTCCAGCACCAAATAGTCGCATTCGGCAGCCAAAGCGCGGGCGATTGCAACCAGCGATTTCTGGGTCCGCGACAGGCTTTGCACGCGGGCGGTGGCTGGGAAATCGGCCTCGACCAGTTTCAGGGCTTTGTCGGCCATCGCCTCGGTCGCGGGCCAGTCGATACGGCGACCCTTCTTGGCATAGCCTAGGGACAGGGCGATATTCTCAGCCACCGACATCCACTCGATAAGGCCAAGGTCTTGGTGGATGAAGGCGACCTTCTGGCCGCCGGAACGCCCGGCCTCATGGGCATAGGGCACGCCGTCGATGAAGACCCCGCCCTGGTCAGGCCGGTGAATGCCGCCCAGCACTTTGATGAGGGTCGATTTGCCCGCACCATTCTCCCCAAGCAGCGCCACGATCTCGCCACGCGCCACCTTCAGCGAGACGCTCTTCAGCGCCTGCGTGCCGCCAAAGCTCTTGACCACGCGGTCGAAGAACAGGCCGTCGGTGGACGGTTGCATCGAAGGTCTCCTCCCCAGGAAACGATTTCCGGCTGCTTATGGTGCGGTTTACCGGTAACGTAGCCAAGGTGGCCCCGACTCGACCGGGTTGTCAAGAAGAAAAGTTATCGATAACAATTCTGTCGCAGGGGGCAGGATGGAACGCAAGGGCAAGGCCAATCTGGAGGACATTGCCAAGGTCACCGGCGTGTCGAAGATGACCGTCAGCCGGGTGCTGCGCGGCGGTCAGGGCTTTTCGGATGAGACACGGGACAGGGTCATCGCGGCAGCGGATCGGATGGGATATGTGCCCAACCGGCTGGCGGCGGCCTTCAACTCGGTTCAGGCGAGCACTTTGGTCGGGATTTGCGTGCCCCGCCTGACGTCTGGCCTGTTTGGCCATGTGCTGGACGGCGTTGACCGCGCGCTCACTCGGCTGGGTTATCAGGTAATGATCGGATGCAACAATCACCAACCGCAAGAGGAAGAGGCATGGCTGCGGCAAGTGGTGTCGTGGCGGCCGGCGGGGGTGATCCTGTCCGGCCGCAGCCATACGTCGGGCGCGGTGGAACTGCTGCAGAATGCGGGCATGCCGGTGGTAGAGATCTGGGACCTGACGACCTCTCCGATCGACATGTCAGTGGGCTTTTCGCATTATGATTGCGGGGTGGAGATCGGGCAGTTTCTCGTGCGAAAAGGCAGACGCAGAGCCGGATATGTCGGGGCCTCGTCACGGGCCGATGTCATGGGACAGGCGCGGATGGAGGGATTTTCGGCTGCACTGGCCAGGGCCGGGTTTACTTTGGTGGACCGGGAGGTGCTGCTGGACAGTCCGGGCTTCTACGCGGGCTACTACGGGCTGGAAACACTGCTGACGCGCCGTCCGGACCTGGACGTGGTCTATTTCCACAATGACGAGATGGCGATCGGCGGTTTGGCCTATTGCCAGAGCCGCAGCATACGGGTGCCGGAGGATTTGGGCATCGTCGGCTGGGGCGGAATGGAGGCGGCCTCGGTTCTGCCAAAGCGGCTCACGACGACCGTGGTGCCGACGACCCTGATCGGCAAATTGGCGGCCGAGGCCCTGGTCGCACGGCTCAAGGGCGAACCGGTGCAGGACGTGACGGTGATTGCAACGCGGTTGGTGCCCGGCGAGACGGGATAGGCCCCTTGGCCAGCCGCCGGGGGACTTCGCGTCCCCCGGACACCCTGTGGGATATTTATGAACACATGAAATCAGGAAAAGGCGATTTGCGCTTTCATGGCCTGACTGCGGTCGGACGCGAGTTTGAAGGCGTCCTCGGCGGCAGAGAGGGGGATGGTGTGGGTGATCAGGGGTTTGACGTCGATCAGGCACTGTTGCATCAGCCTGACGCCCACCGCGAATTCGGGGTGGAAGCGGAAGGACCCGCGGAGTTCCAGTTCTTTGGCCGTGATGGCCTGGACGGGCACGGTCATGTCGCCACCGAGGCCGAGTTGCAGGATCACCCCGCGCGGACGGAGCGCCGCGATGCCGGCGGCGAGGGCCGGCGCTGCACCGGAGCATTCGTAAAGGACATCGAAATGGCCTTTGTCGGCGCTGTAATGCGCCAAGGCATCCGGCTGTTTCGCCGTATTGATCACGCGGTCGGCGCCAACCTTGGCGGCGAGCGACAGGGTGAAATCGGACAAATCAACAGCGACGATTTCGGCGGCCCCAGCTCGGCGCGCGGCGAGGATGGACAGCACGCCGATCGGGCCGCAACCGGTGATGAGGACCTTCTTGCCCAGCATTCCGCCAGCGCGGGTGGTGGCGTGCAGGGTGACGGCAAGGGGTTCGCCCATGGCGGCCTCACCTGCAGAAAGTCCGGTGGCGTCGACACACTGGCTGGCATCTGCCACAAGGTATTCCCGGAAGGCGCCCTGGATGTGCGGGAAGGGCATGGCTGAGCCGTAAAACCGCATGTTCAGGCACTGATTTGGCAGGCCCTCCAGGCAATAACGGCAGGCGCGACAGGGGCGGCTGGGGGAGACGGCGACGAGTTGGCCTTGGGTGAAGCCGGTGACCCCGGCGCCGATGGCATCGACATATGCCGAGACCTCGTGGCCGAGGATCATCGGCTCCTTGAGCCGCACGGTGCCGAAGCCGCCGTGGTTGTAATAGTGCAGGTCCGATCCGCAAACACCTCCGGTGGCGAGACGCAGGCCAAGTTGGCCGGGACCGGGGGTTTCCGGGGCGTGGTCTTCGATGCGAAGGTCGTGTGCGGCGTGGATGACGATGCTTTTCATGTCAGATCACCGGGGTCAGCAGGGGTTTTCCTGCGAAATGAGCCGTCAGGTTGTCCCGCATCAACTGTCCCATCGCCTTGCGCGTCTCGACTGTGCCGGAAGCATGGTGAGGTTGCAGCAGGACATTGGACAAGGCGAGGAAGCGGGGGTTCAGATGGGGCTCGCCCTCGAAGACATCCAGAGCTGCGCCGCCGAGACGGCCCGCTTCCAAGGCCTCCAGCAAGGCGGTTTCGTCAATATTGGACGCACGGGAGATGTTGACCAGCAAACCTTGAGGGCCAAGTGCGGCAAGGACCTTTGCGCTTACAATGTGGCGCGTTTCGGCATTGGCAAGCGCGGTGACAATCAGCACATCCGACCGCGCGGCCAGCGCCTCGGGATCGGCAATGTAGGTGTAGGGCACGTCCTTGGCGCTACGGGCGGAATAGGCAATGTCCATCCCGAAGCCCTCCAGCCGCTTGGCAACTTCGACACCAATACGGCCCAAGCCAAGGATCCCGGCCTTCAAGCCCGTTACGCGCCGCTGAAGCGGGAAGTTGCCCTTCGTCCAGTCGGTCCGTGCGAAGGCCTCGGCCTTGACGATGCCGCGGGCGAGGGCAATGACCATCCCCACTGCCAGATCGGCACAGTCGTCCGTCAAGACATCGGGCGTGTTGGTGACCCGGATGCCACGCGCCTTGCAGGCCGGTAGGTCAACCGAGTCATAGCCGACGCCATAGATGCTGATCACTTCCAGTTTCGGGCATGCCGCGATGATGGCGGCCGATGCCCCGACACCGCCATTTGTGGCGATGGCGCGTATCCCTGGCCCGACAGCTGCCAAAAAGGCCGCTTTATCCGAAGCGCTGAAGTAGGGCTGCATCATGAAAGCGGCCTCAAGCGGGGTCTGATCCCACTCCGGATAAGACCCCAGTTGCAGCACGTGCGGTTTTGTCATCTCATTCCCTCGGTCAGGCCGCTTGACAGGCGTTGTTATCGATAACATAAACCGAGGACACATCGGCTGTCGAGAGCCAATAGGAGGGTGCAATGAGCATCAAGCTGTTCGATCTTACCGGAAAGCGTGCGCTGGTGACCGGGTCATCGCAAGGCATCGGCTTTGCTCTGGCCAAGGGGCTGGCGGCGGCGGGGGCCGGTGTCGTTCTGAACGGCAGAGATCGCAGCAAGTTGGCAGACGCCGCAGCGCTGATTGCCGGCGCCCACACTTTGGCCTTTGATGCGACCAAACATGACGAGGTTCGCGCTGCGGTTGACGCGTTTGAAGCCCAAGTCGGTCCGATCGATATTCTGATCAACAATGCCGGGATGCAGCACCGCTCCCCCTTGGAGGACTTTCCGCCCGAAGCGTTCGAGCGCTTGCTGCAGACCAATATCGCCAGCGTGTTCCATGTTGGTCAAGCGGTGGCGCGGCACATGATCGGCCGCAAGCAGGGCAAGATCATCAATATCGCTTCGGTCCAGACTGCCTTGGCGCGGCCTTCGATTGCCCCCTATACGGCAACCAAGGGCGCGGTCGGGAACCTGACCAAGGGCATGGCGACAGACTGGGCGAAGTATGGGCTGAACTGCAACGCCATAGCACCTGGCTATTTTGACACGCCTTTGAACGCGGCTCTGGTCGCGGATCCGACGTTTTCGGCGTGGTTGGAAAAGCGGACGCCCGCGGGACGCTGGGGCAATGTCGAGGAGTTGGTGGGCGCTGCGATCTTTCTGTCGTCGGATGCTGCGACCTTCGTCAATGGGCATATCTTGTACGTCGATGGCGGGATTACCGCGTCGCTATGACGCTGCGGGTGGTCATCATGGGCGTCTCGGGCTGCGGGAAATCCTCGGTAGGCGAGGGGCTGTCTGCGCGCTTGGGCGTTCCCTACCGGGACGGTGATGATCTGCACCCGCCCCAGAATGTCACCAAGATGCGCGCGGGCATTCCCCTGACGGATGCGGATCGCAGGCCTTGGCTTGACAGCGTTGCAGGGGTTCTGGCCGACGAGGCGCCGGTCATCGTCGGCTGTTCAGCCTTGAAGCGGATCTACCGCGACCGGATCCGTGCTGCCGGAGCGGTAACGTTTGTCCACCTGGTGGGCAGTCGCGATCTGATCGCGGCCCGCATGGCACAGCGCCAAGGTCACTACATGCCGTTGGCCCTGCTTGACAGCCAATTCGCTGCCCTGGAACCGCCGGGGCCGGATGAAGCGATGGCCATTTCAATCGACCAGACACTGGATCAGATCTTGGATGAGATCCTGCAGAAAGTGGTTCTATGACGGCCAGAAAGCCTCCGACGATGGCTGATGTGGCACGGGTGGCGGGGGTTTCGCCGATGACGGTCAGCCGGGCGTTCAAAAGCGATGCCTCAGTCAGTGCGGCACGTCGTGAGGCGATCTTGGCCGTGGCGGAGGAGTTGGGCTACGTCTTCGACTCCACCGCCTCCAATTTGCGGTCGCAGAAAAGCGATTTTGTGGCGGTGACGGTACCGTCGATCAACAATGCAAACTTCGCCGACACCGTGCGCGGGTTGACGGACGGTCTCAAGGACCGCGGCTTGCAGATCCTGCTTGGCTCCACCGACTACGACATGGCCGAGGAAGAACGGCTTGTGGAACAGTTCCTTCGACGCAGGCCCGAGGCGATTGTGATCACCGGGGGCAAGCATAGTGACCGATGCCGGCGGCTGTTGTCGGCAGCAGGTGTGCCCGTGGTGGAGACGTGGGATCTGCCTGAAGCGCCGATTGGTCATGTCGTAGGCTTTTCCAACGCGGCGGCAGTTCGGGGCATGGTGGATCATTTTGTCGCCAAAGGCCTGACGCGGATTGCCTTTCTGGGTGGTGACGTGGGGCAGGATACCCGGGGCGCAGATCGAAGGCTTGGGTTCATCACCGCCATGCAGGCAAATGGTTTGCCGGCAGATCGCCTGATCGCAGCGGGTCCGCCGCCAATTTCGATGCGTGAGGGCGCGGATGCCATGGCGCGGCTTCTGGCCACCCTGCCTGATACCGAAGCGGTGATCTGCGTTTCTGACCTGTCCGCCTTCGGGGCTTTGAGCGAATGCCAACGGCGCGGTGTTGCGGTACCGGGGCAGATCAGCTTGGCGGGGTTTGGGGATTATGAGATTGGAAGCGTCTCTGTTCCGGCCCTGTCGACAATCAATCCCTTCCCGCGCCAGATCGGCAGCCGGACGGCCCAACTGATTCTGGATGTGCTGGACGGCCGCCAAACAACGCCCGCCCGGATTGAAATCCTCCCCGACCTGCTGATCCGGGACAGCAGTGTCTAGACCTGCAGCCAACGACCTTCGGTCGAGGAACGTTGGATCGCCTCGACCAGCGACTGAATCCGCAGGCCTTTGCGGAAGTTGAAGGGTTCGGGCGCTCCGGCGATGGCGTTGACGTAACCTGCGACCTCAATGGCTTTCAGGTCGTTGAAACCGATCTGATGGCCAGCGGCGACGCAGAACAGACCATAGGGTGTATGGTCTGGGCCAGCCTCGATCCGGCGGAAGCCTTGCCGGCCCTTGGCGTCTGCGGTCGAGAAATAGTGCAATTCGTTGAAGTGTTCCTGACTGAACGACAGCGCGCCCTTCGAGCCATAAATCTCAAAATCATGCTGCATCTTGCGCCCGGTCGAAATCCAGTTGCCTTCAATCGACCCGGATGCCCCGTTCTCAAACCGCAGGAAGGCGCGGCCCAAGTCATCAACCTCCACCGCTTTGCGGCCGCCCTTGCCGTCGGGCCGTTCGGCAATAACGGTGACACAATCGCCCATGACACAGGTGATCGGGCCGACCAGAAACTCTGCCGTGGCCAAGGCATGAGAACCGATGTCTGCCAGCGCGCCACCGCCTGCCGGATCGTGGCGGAAGGTGAAGGGGCCGTTTTCGTCAACCATATAGTCTTCGGTGTGCAGCCCACGGTACCCGCGAATCTCGCCCAGTTCTCCGGCGGCGATCATCTCACGCGCCAGGCTGAACATTGGGTTGCACAGGTAGTTGAAGCCGACTTGCGTTTTCACGGCGGCGGCCTCGGCGGCCAGCGCCATTTCCAAGGCGTCACTGGCCAGGGGGGCCAACGGCTTTTCGCAATAGACGTGCTTGCCCGCTGCAATCGCCTCCAGCGACATCACCTTGTGAAGCGCATTCGGTGCCGTGATCGAGACCACGTCAATCGACGTATCCGCGATGATGTCGCGCCAGTCCGTCGTATGGCCTGCAAAGCCGAAGGCCCGGGCGGCGCGCGCGGCGCTTTCTTCGGTCACATCGGCCACCGTGACCAATTCCAGATCATAGGGCAGGTCGAACACCCGTGGGGCGCTGGCGAAGCCAAAGGCGTGGGCCTTGCCCATGAAGCCGGTGCCGATCAGGCCGATGCGAAGTTTTGGTTTGGTCATGATAGCCCCCTTTTCATGCCGCATTGGGAACAGGCGAAGGGACCCTTCTGTCAAGCAGTCCCGCGCCCGCCATGAGGGTTATTCGTCATCTGTCCGGTCTATCTGGCAATGCCGCCCGGGGCGGTCTAGGGTTGGCTGGCAGGAAGAAGAGGTTGTGCGACATGAACCGGATGGATGGCAAAGTCTGCATTGTGACCGGGGCGACGCAGGGTCTGGGCATGGCCATCGCGCGCCGTCTTGCTGCCGCCGGAGCCGCCGGGGTTGTGGTGACAGGGCGCAACCTGCGCCGTGGCGAGGCAGTTTCCAAGGCGCTGACTGCCGATTTCGGTGTTGAGGCACGCTTCATCCGGGCCGATTTTGCGCGGGTTGACGACTGCCGCCATGCCATTGCCGAGACGGACCGAATGTTTGGCCGTCTGGACGTGCTGGTGAATGCTGGTGCCTCCACCGATCGCGGCACAATCCTAGACACCTCGCCAGAGCAGTTCGACCGCATCTTCAACACTAATGTTCGCGGTCCCTATTTCCTGATGCAGGAGGCGATCAAACTGATGATCCGCGAGGGCACCGAGGGCGCTATCTGTAACATCGGCTCGATTTCGGCGCTGTCGGGCCAGCCGTTCATCAACGCTTACTGTGCGTCAAAAGGCGCCTTGACCACGCTGACCGCCAATACCGCCTTTTCGGTCATGGCCAATCGGATTCGTGTCAATCAGTTGAACGTCGGCTGGATGGCGTCCGATCACGAGCGCGAAATACAGGTGGCCCAGTCTGGTGATCCGGATTGGGAGGCCAAGGCAGGCGAAAAGCTGCCTTTCGGCCGGCTGGTTGATCCCGAAGAGGCAGCGCGGGCCGTGAACTTTCTGGTCTCCAGTGATGCGGGTCTGATGACCGGGGCCATTGTGAACTTCGACCAGTCAGTTTGGGGCGCCGTGGCCGGGGGAATGCCGGTGCCCGATGGCCCGATGCGACTGGTCTGACCCCAAGTCACATTTACATCTCTGCATATCAGCGTATTCTCAGGGCGGGTTTCATACGGGAAATGGCAAGATGACCGCGCCGGTACCCAGCAGTTTTGCGCAAAATGGACAACATGAGGCCCTGCCTCGTGCGGTCGCCTTTCTGAAAGTGCTGGGCCATGAGGGCCGATTGGAAATCCTTTGCCATCTGATTGACCGATCCTGCAGCGTGGGCGAGTTGATCGTGGCGACCGGTGCCTCGCAACCGGCGGTCTCGCAGCAGTTGATGCGGCTGCGCGCCGAGGGGCTGGTCAGGACAGAGCGGCAGGGAAAAAGTGTGCTGTACTCGATTGCGCGGCCAGAAATCGGCAAGGTCGTTGCCGCCCTTCGGGACGCATTCTGCGCCCCAGCCTAGCTGATGCAGGAGTTCCGCCTATCGTGCTTGGTTTGAGGTGTAGGCGTTCAGCGCTGCCTCTGCCTCGGCCCAAAGCGCGGCGGTTTTTTCGCTGACAAGCGCGGTTGCGGCGGCGATATTCCCTTCGCGGCACAGGTTTTCAGCTTTGGCAAAATGGCGATGCAGGGCGACGGTGCCCACCATCGCCGATGCCCCGGCCCCCTCATGGCAAACTGCAATCAGCTTTGGCGATCCTTCTGGTGTGCAAGCGACTTGCAGCCGCGTCTGCAGGTCCGCAAAATCGGAGGTGTAGCGGGCAATCATCCGGGCCAGACCCGCAGCGCCAAGCCCGTCGCGCAGGTCCTCCAGCCGTTCGATACTCACCGCATCCGATGGCGTCGCCGGCGGAAGTTGCGGCCCCTCCGGCTCTGCGACCAGTGCCGCCCGCAGGTCTCGGACGGTGATCGGCTTGGTCAGGCAGCCATCCATGCCGGCTTCCTTGAACCGTTGCAAATCGGCTGGCAACGAGTGTGCCGTGACGGCGACGATCCGGCTTTTGGTGGACTGGCCTTCCATCCGGATCAAGGATGTGGCGGTAAGCCCGTCCATCAGCGGCATCGAGATGTCCATCAGGATCACGTCGAAATGGTGGGCGCGCGCCAGTTCCATGCCTTTGCCGCCATCATCGGCAAGCGTGACGCGGTGCCCCAGTTGCAACAGCATTTCTTCCAGCACGATGCGGTTCGTCGGGTTGTCTTCAACGACAAGCACGTCAAAGTTTGTCAGCTGATCGTCCTTGCCGGTCTTGGCAAAGGCCGCGGCGGTCTGATCCTCCGCGATGGTCAGCGGCAGGCGCATCCAGAAACAACTGCCTTCGCCAAGTTCGCTTTCAACGCCGACCTCTCCACCCATGGCGTGGGCCAGTCGGCGCGAAATCGCGAGGCCCAGTCCGGTGCCGGCACCCGTGCGGCCATAGGAGGGGTCCACCATAACAAAGTCATCAAAGACCCGCTCTTGATCGGCTTCAGCAATTCCAATCCCGCTGTCGGTCACCCGCACTTCGATGACAGAGGTCGAGCCGAGGCGTTCCTGTTCTTCGACCTCCACCGAGATCTCGCCTTCATCCGTGAATTTGATGGCATTCGACAGAAAGTTCTGGATGATTTGGCCAATGCGGAAGGCGTCGCCGTGCAGCCTTGGCAAGGGCGTCAAGGCGTGCAGCGTCAGTGTGGTTCCGTTGACGCCAGCCATATGGCCCAGCGTCACGACAAAGTTCTGCAACATTTCGACCATGTCGAAATCTTCCAGCGTCAGATGCATCTGGCCCGCTTCAATCTTCGAAATGTCGAGCACGTCGTTGGCATGGCGCAGCAGTTGCCGTGCCGAAGATTCA
The DNA here is from genome assembly GCF_964946895.1 of Stagnihabitans sp. Lineage (NCBI taxonomy): Bacteria > Pseudomonadati > Pseudomonadota > Alphaproteobacteria > Rhodobacterales > Paracoccaceae > Stagnihabitans > Stagnihabitans sp. Next base: position 126,379 of record NZ_CBBQHX010000007.1, read on the forward strand.
GCCAGATCAAGGAAGCGCTTCTGTTTTTCGTCTACCGCCATCCCGCTGGCAATCTCCAGCGCCGCCATCACCCCGTTCAACGGGGTGCGCATTTCGTGGCTCATCACGGCCATGAAGTTCGTTTTGGCCTGCTCTGCCGCCAGCGCTTCATCGCGTGCCGTCAGCAGCGACCGTTCCGCCGCCACCCGGCCTGAGATATCCCGCAGGAATGCGATGAAGATCAGCCCATCGTCGGTGTTGTGGCTGGCGATCGCAAGTTCGATCGGGAATTCTGCTCCGCCTTTGCGCATGGCGATCATTTCAAACCGGCCCGAGTTCACGACCCGAAAACTGCCATAGCGCTTCATGCGCGCCATGCCAGCCTCGTGACTTCCACGGGCGCCGGGCGGAATGATCAGATCCGAAAGTGATGCCCCCAGGGCTTCTTCCCTTGTGTAGCCGAACTGCTGAGAGGCGGCCTCGTTGAAGGCGATGATGCGGCCATCCATCCCGGCAACAATGATTGCGTCGAGTGAGGTGCCGACGGTCGCTGCCAGGCGCGACGACAATCGTGCCGTCTCAGCCGCGCGGCGTTCCGCAAGCCGGTTCAGCCACAGCACCAGCGCATTCATCAGGATCAGCGCGATCAGAACGATTCCCGCAGCCCAGGCCACCTGCTGCACCAAGGCGGTAAAGGCCGACCGGCGCAGGTCGGCCAGCGCTGCGTATTTGTCCACGATCTTCACGGACATGTCGCGCAAGTCTTCGCGCAGGGACGTGGCCTTCTGCGCAATGCTTGGCAAGGCCGCCCGCAGGTCCGCGTCGCTGGAGTCAATCAGCGGGGTTATGTCCGAGAGGAAATCCTCCAGTCGGACATTCATCGGGTTCACGACATCCTGCAGCCCAAGCTGAACGAACATCTTGCCTTTGATGGCAGACTGGGCCCGGCTGTAGAACAGGTCAAAACGCTTGCGCAATTCGGTCAGCGGCAGGTTGGGCTCAGCCTGCGCCAATTCCGCTTCGCTTTCGAAGCGGACGGCGTCGAGTTCAAGCTGCGTGACGTTCCAGTGGATATTATCCACGGGCTCTTCCTGAAACGCCTGCAATTCACTGCGCAGGCGAACCCCCAGCACCAGAACGACCGCAACAGCGGCGGCAGCGAAAACCATGATCGCAGGCTGCAAAGCCCGTGCCAAAGCGGCCAAACGAGGTGTGCTCTTGGCCATGTCATTCGCTCCGCTTGGGCGGATCACTCTCCGAATTCGATGCGGTCCAGTTGCCAGATCGAGCGGGCATAGGCCACCTCGGTCCGATAATCAGCATTGGCGTCGTAGGGATAGACCAGCCAAACCGGGCCCTTGTCGCGCAGGGACATGGGCTTTCCGTCCATCAGATAGGCCAACATCGGGCCATCATCCTTGACGTCCGCCATCGGCATGGAGATCTGGTAGTCGTTCAGCGCTGTCAGCTTGATCGTGGTTCCGGTGGCGCCCACCGCTGCAATGTAGTCTTTCAAAAGCACGCCCTGAAAGGTCGGCGTACCATCGGTCCAGGTGGTTGACGTGGTGAAGCTGTGTTGCGGCAAAGCGGCCAGTTGCGCCTCATCCAGCTTGAGCATCCCACCCGCATTTGTCTTCGCGATGGTGCCGGACGCCGTCAACAGAACATCGCCCTTGGGCGCTGCGAAGTCATCGGCCATGGCCAAAGAAGCCGTCAAAACCAGCGTCGCGCAAGCAAGCGCCATCGGAAATTTCTTCAAAACTTGGAGCATGTGCCAAACCTCCGTTCGCGAACCAAATCTCACCCAAATTACCATCCGGAAGCGTTTACGTCGCTGGTTCATTGGGGGTGGAACCTACCCTTTCGGGTATAACTATCCGTTCGGATAGATGGGCGTTAGAAGATCCCGGCTTCCTTGGCAATCATGGCCGCATGGGTGCGATTCTTGGCGTCAATCTTGCGGTAAAGCGTCTTGATGTGCAGTTTCACGGTCACTTCCTGCAAGTCCAGCTCGCGCGCGATTTCCTTGTTCGCCAGCCCCCGGCACAGCCGCTTCAGAACATCCAGTTCGCGCGGGGTCAGTGTTGCGCCTGCGACGGTGATCTGCTGCTGATCCTGCGGTGACATCATGCTGATCGGGGCATAAACCTCACCGGCAGCCATAAAACGCACGGCGGCAATCAAGGACCGGGTCGACATTGTCTTGGGCAGAAAACCTGCGGCGCCTTCTGACAGGGCCTGTTCCGCCACGCTGCGCGGTGCCGTACCCGACAGGATGGCAACTGGTTTGGCACCCTGCAATTTCTTCATCGCAGCCAGCCCGGCCAGCCCGTTCATGCCCGGCATCATGTAATCCAGCAAGACCAGATCAAACGGCCCACTCTTGCGCACCACCTCAACCGAGGAGGGGAAATCCGAAGCGACAGAAACTTCTACGCCGTCTTCCTGGCGCAAGAACGCTGCAATTGTGTCCCGTACAAGTTCCTGATCATCGACAAGCAAAATTCTCACGAACACCTCTTTCGGCCAGCACGCTGCATACGAACTATATAACACTGCGACCCTACAGCCGACAAAGGGATAACAGCAAGCCAAGCCAACATGGATGATCGCCGGCTGTCACCAATATGCGTCTTATCTGGATATCCGCCAAAAGCAATACGCGGATGAGCCCGCTATGCTTGGGGTATGCCTTACTGGAACCCGGCATCTCTGGCGATCATTGTCGCCTGGGTTCGGTTGCGGGCGTTTACTTTAACGCAGATTGACTTGACGTGGACTTTGACGGTCGTCTCGTGAACCCCAAGCGATGCCGCGATTTCCAGATTGGTCATCCCGCGGCAGACGTGACGCAGCACAACAGTCTCGCGTTGCGACAGAGTCGGTAAAGCTAACGACGGCTGCTTGATCTTTGTTCCCAATATAAAATGCGGCGGCGCATATTTCTCTCCGGCGAGGATCAGGCGCAATGCTTCAATCAACAATTTTGTGCCCATCGTCTTGGGCAAGAAACCCGAGGCCCCAACCTGAAAGGCTTGTTCGACCATCGAAGGGGGCATGTTCCCCGAAATCATCGCGACCGGCTTGTCACCCTGTCTTGCGACCATTTCTGACAGGCCTTGCAGTCCGGCCATCCCTGGCATCTGGAAGTCCAGCAGGACCAGATCAAACGGGCCATTGATCCCGACTGCATTCAGCGCCGCGGGTAAATCGTGAACCCCAAGCACCTCAAAGCCGGTCACCTTCTTGATGAAGTTGGCAAGGGCGTCGCGCACAAGTTCGTGATCGTCGGCGAGCAGGATGTGCATTTGTGTTCTTTCAGGCGTGATGACCAAGGCCGTCCCCGGGCCGTGCCCCGGTGTGATGCGCATGGCGCGGGGGTCCTGGCGGGATCAGTAAGCGCCACGGCCGGTGAAGACGGCCTCGAAGGTCCGCAGCAGGATGATCAGGTCTGCCAGCAAACTGCCATTGCGGGCATATTGAATGTCCAGTTCAACCATCTCGTCGAACCCGATTTCAGCCCGGCCCGACACTTGCCACAGGCCGGTGATGCCCGGCAGGACCGACAGACGTTGCAAGGCGCGGGCCGGGTAGGCGGCAACTTCCGAAGGCAAGGCGGGACGCGGGCCAACCAGCGACATGTCACCCTTCAGAACGTTGAAGACCTGCGGCAGCTCATCCAGCGAAAGCCGGCGCAACCAGCGGCCAACCGGAGTGATGCGGGGATCGTTCTTTGCCTTGAAGCAAATGCCTTGGCGGTCAGAGGTGGCCAGAAGTGCGGCGCGGCGGGTTTCGGCATCCATGTACATCGAACGGAATTTGTAGATGGCAAAAGGTGCCCCATTCTTGCCGATCCGCGTTTGCACGAACATCACCGGACCAGCCGAGGTGAACTTCACCAAAGCCGCGATGATCACGAACACAGGCGCCAGCAATGCAAGGATGATCAGCCCAAGAGTCAGATCAAGTGGTCGTTTCCAGGGTTGAACCGAATGCGCCGCCGAGGCGGGGGTGTTTTGGAAAGCGTGTTGCAAGGTGTGCATTTGGTTTTCGTCCTTCTTCGGCGATGCCGGGTCATTTCGCGTCAGGGACGATATAAATCTTAAGTTTATCCAAAACTTCCTAGCAAAGGGACAGAACGCCCTTCCGCTTGAGACCGCCCCTACCCCAAAGGATAATACCCCCTGTCACTCCGTAGGGAGCCCTTGAACAATTCGGGCTGAAGCGTCGCGACTCACCCGGTAGAAAGTTGAAAAGCCTAATCAAATCCCGTTGGTGGGTTCAAAATCAAAACACCATCACCGGCTCTGGTGATGGCGTTTTCGATGATCCACTGGGTCTTTGGGTCTAGAGACCGGGATCATCCGGATTGGCGTCCTGAAAGGTCAGGACGCCGCCTTGCCGGGGCAGACTGTCCAATTTGCCGATCTGGCCTGCGATGCTGGCTTTCCGATCCTTCGGTCGTACCTCTGCAACGGCAAGATCCGACACCGAAAGCAGCAATTCGGTCGAAACACTTTCCGAGAGTGAGCCGCATAGCAGAATGACAAGCTCGTAGGGTCCTTTGATGCCCGCCAGCGCCGAGCGGACCCGACCCACCCCGATTTCGGTATCGGCCATACCGCTTTTGCGGCCGACGGGCAGGATATCCAGATAGCCCGACGTCCCATAGGGAACTACGGTGCAATCCTTGCCCTCCAGGGCATCACGCCAACCCGGCGATTCGTGGTGGCCCAAAGTCTCGGTCAAAGAGCCGGCCTTGGCGTCGGCATCGATCAACAAGGTGCGACTGCGCGCCTCGCTGAAGCTGACGGCCAGCGACAGGGCGAGGTCGACGGGCGTCCCCCGGTCCATGCGGGTGACCGCGATGACCCTGGTGGCATCCTGCAAGGGCGGCACGCGCAAGGGATGCAGTTGCAAGGCATTGCGCAGACGGTCAGCCTGCGCCTTTTCGCCCTTTCCGCGGGGAGCGATGGTCTTGATTGGTGCCAGGTGGGAAAAGCGCTTTAGATTGTCCGAATAATGGAGCCGCCTGCTGATCAGACCCCTCACAAGGCTGAATGCCAGCGAGAGGAACACGCCAGCGCCCAGACCGGCCGCAGAGCGCACCTTGGTGTTGTCGGCTGCTGGCTTGTCCGGCACAGCTGGCGGTGACATCAGGACCGAATAACCCGGCAGGGCTTTTCCCGTCTCGACCGTGATCACTTCGATGCCCTGCCGGGTTTCTTCCAGCAGTTTCGCCACATTGTCGGCTTCGGTGCGCAGCGCGTCCAGCTGTATCATGCGGTTATTCAGATCCCGCGCTTCGGACTTGGCTGTTTCCAGTTGGGTGGTCACCTTGTCCAACAGGGCCTGAATTTCGGCAACACTTTGGGTGGCATTGGCTGCGGTCGTATCGGTCAACGCGCCGGTCTGGCCCAGAACCTTGATCTGTTCGCGCCGATCCGTCATCGATTGGTCGATGACGGCCAGTTCTTTCATCTTGTCTTGCACCTGCGAGGAGGTTTCCGGATAGCGGTCTTTAAGCGTGGACAGTTCGGCTTCACGCTTGGCGCGCTCAAAGTTCAGATCGGCCAAAGCACGGTCCAGCAGGGTGGAGCGCAGAATGTCCTGATTGGCCATATCCGCCGAGGATGCCCCGGCCTTGGCTTTCATGGAGGCCAGCGTGCCCTCAACCTCGTCCTTTCGGGCCGCGATCTCGTCAATCTTGGCAACTTTGTCGGCATGGGCCTTGCTGAGCGAATCGACACCGTATTCGCCGCCGACTTCCAGCATCTTGGCTTCGTTGTCCGCCTGACGCGCGACAAGTTGCTTTTCGCGGGCCTGCAGTTCGCTCAGACGCACGGCGCTGCTCGTGGCTTCGGTTTCGGCATGCAACGCCAGATAGGCCTCTGCGACGGCTTGCAGCTTTTGGGCGGCGAAGGTCGCGCTTTTCGACCTTGTCGTCAGGGTGATCAGGCTGTCGGCACGCTTGATGTCGATCGAACCGCCAAGTTCCGCCGAGGTCATCTTGCCGGTTTCGGCAGGGTATTGCGTCTGAAGGGAAAGCGTCGCGCGATCCATGATCGGCGGTGAGCCGATGTAGCTCGTCTCGGCCTTCACATAGGTGTCAAAGGTCTTGAGCACCGAATCGTCGCCGGTTCGATACAGCACGCTGGCCTCTTGCGGATAGACCCGCACAATGGCCTGACTTTCGTAAAGCTGGGCGCCGCTGATGTAGCCGAGGCTTCCCAAAAGCGGGCCAAGGACGGCAGCCCCCATCGCCACATGTTTCCAACGTCCCCGCATCGCGCGAACAACTGAACTCATCGGGTTCTGTTCGACCGGAAGCTGAGCGGGGGCGGGAACGAAGGGGTCAAAATCGGCGGCATCCGAAAAGCTGGGGCCAGCCAAAGCGGAACCAAATGCCGTCATTTGAGGCGCGCCTCCGAGGTGCGGTTTCCGGTATCACGCTCCCAAGCGGTTTGTGCCGCAGGGCTTTCGCGCGTCAATTGCCAGCGCACAAGCGTCATCACGCCGATGTAGATCACCATCCCTGGCCACAGCAGCGGGCGTCGAAGGGCTTGCGACAGCATCATGGCCACGCTGTTTTCCGACGAGGTCTGCCCCACGACCGCCCGAACAGCCCGCGCCCCCCGAAGCGAGCGACGGCGCAGGCGGATCAGTGTGGCCAGATCCTTCGGGGCGCGGGCAAAGAAGCGGCTGCTGGGAACATAGGCCCGCTCGGCCGGGGCGAAGGCGCGCCGCACCCATTCATCGTCGGCGGTCACACGGGGCAAGGGGAATATCCGCGCCGCTCCCTGCGCCGAAAGCGCGAACATCCCGCCGAACTTGCCCTTGGCAAAGTAGGGGTTCAGCGCCCAAGCCTCATAGAACGCCCGCACGGCCCAGGAAGACCCACCCACATCAGGCACCATCTGACCGCAGGATGCATGCGCAGCACCGTTGCGCAAAGGGGCGATCAGATCCAGAATCTCGCCCGCAGTCACCACCAGATCGGCATCCAGACAGACCACCGGTTGCCCGGGCACCGCGGATCTGTAACCAAGGTTCATCGCATTGGCTTTGCCGCCTTCGGGCGTTTCCAGAACCAGCGCAGTGGGGATTGCCCTGCGGGCCACCTCTGCCGTGTGATCGGTGCAGGCATTGGCAATCACAATCACCCGCAGAAGCCCCTCGGCGCTGACCCGGGACAGTCGGGTCAACAAGGGGGCGATCACGTTGGCTTCGTTCCAGGCAGGGATCAGGACAGTGGCAAGCGGCGTCATGTGCGGGTCTCCTGCGGAGCAGTGGCAAAGATGAAATTCTTCAGGTTTGCAATCAACTGAGGCGAGGCTACGGCAGAGCCCGCCTGCGTCTGCGCCGGTTGTTCCAGAAGGCGGTCCAGCGCCGAGGCCAGATCGGTTTCGTTCTGAACGACCGTCACATTGGGCAAGGTTGCCATTTCCGCGGCGGTGTCCTGCTGGTGGTTATTGCGATGCTCGCCAAGTGCGGCGCGGCGCGGCATCAAGATGATGGGCTTGCCCAGTTCAGTGGCCGACAGGATGCTGCCCATCCCTGCATGGGCCACAATCACCCGGGCCGTCTTGAACGCCTGATCAAACGCGTTGTGGCCAAGGCTCTCGGCGCAGTCCAGATGGGCGAATTGCCTGTCGGTGCGACCGGTTTGCGCCTTGACCACGACCTTGGGATGGGCGGCGGCCCACGCGTCCAAAGCGCCCAGCAGGCGATCAAATGGCAATTGGGTGCCAACGGTTGCGAAGACCATCACAGCACCGATCCCCAGAATTCAGCGCCGCTTTGCCGGGCGACCATAGGCCACTGCGAGACTACTTTGTCGGCCACACCCTGACACATACGTGCCGTCACGGACAACTGTCGGGCATTGGCGATGGAATCGACGAACAGCGTGCGGGCTCCCAGCATCCGGGCAAACCGTATGGCAAAATATCCGCCCGCCGCCCCGGTTGAGACGACAACATCCGGGCGGACCTTCACCACGATCACCAGCAGCCGCAGCGCCGCCAGCGCCAGCCTGATCTTGGTGTCCTTGTTGGCGTCGGGATAGACGTGCACCGGGCAGGGATGCACCGTCATCGCTGCCGTGGCATCGACCGTGGCATACTGCACGTCAGCCCCGGCAAACGCCGGGCGCAGCCTCAGAAGTTGCACCCAATGGCCGCCGCCTGAGGCGACAGCCAGGACACGAGGGGTCTTGCGGGTCTGACGGCGGAATAGCATGGCGGTGCACTCGATTCACGAAGGTGTTGTCGAGTGTCATTCATATCCAGATGGCGTATCTAACGGGTGGCCGCAGCGGGGTAAGCCGACTGAACGCTTGGGAGGATTCCTACCCTATAGAGTAGGTTTCTGCAGGCCCTACTTCAGAAGGTCTTGATAAAGCGCCAGAAGCCGATCCGCCTTGGCGGACCACAGCCCCTCGGCCACCACTTTGGCGCGGGCATTGCGGCCCAGGGTGTCCAGCAAGCCAGGCTGGCTGGCGCAAAGCCGGATTTTTGCCGCAATATCCTTGGCGAACTGCGCGGGCGTCGTCACCGGGATGCGGAACCCACAGGTGTCGTCCACAATGAAATCCGGCCCGCCCCGCGCGGCGGTGATGATCGGCATGGCATTGCGCATGGCCTCGTACAGCACACCGCCAGCAGGTTCGCGGAACGATGGGAACAGGAAGGCGTCATGGGTGCGGTACAGTTCTTCGATATGGGGGCGGGGTTGCTGGCCCAGAAAGGCCACGCGGTCCACAATGCCCAGACGCTTGGCCTCGGCCCGGCAGAGGGCGATTTCCTCGCCCGCGCCCGCGCTGGTCAGGGTGACGCCCGGCAGGTCCTTCAGATGCGCCAAGGCGCGTACGGCATCGCGCAGGCCCTTGGTGCGCACCCCGCGACCGACATGCAGCAGGCGCAGCTTGCCCGGTTCAACGGGCAGACGCGGCGGGTCAGGTGCATCATCTATGCCCAATTCCAGTAACGGCTCGAACCGCTGAAGGCTGATGGCACCCAGAACCTCTTCGACATAGGGCGCCACACCCAAAATGCAGGCAGCATTGGCATAACTGGCCCGAAGGCCGGGGTCCCAGCGGAAGCGCAAGGCATCCAGCGCCCGCAGTCGCGTGAACAGCGGGGCAGATCCCGCCTCGGACCGGAACGCCTCCGGCGTGTCCAAGGCGCCTCCAAGCGGACCGATGATACAGGGAATGTCGAAGTGCCGCAGCGGCGAGGCATAACGCGCGGCCTGCGGCATCAATTGATGGGTCACGTCAAACCTTTCGCCTTTGGCAACGGCTGCCTTCAGCCAGACTTTCACCTTATGGGCGAACAGCGGCCAAGCCGGTTTCAGCATGGCGTTCAGACGTTCGTGGCGGCGGACGAAGGCCGGTTCCGGCCATGTCACAACGCGCACTGCCGGCAACTGATCCGCCAAGGACCGGCGGCCCGGTCGTTCAAAGGACAGCACGGTCAGGTCAACCTTCCGGGCCAACGCCTCGGCCCATTTGAACGCGACATAGGCCTCGCCAACATCGGTGCCATCCACGTTCGGGGCAATCAGCAGAACCTTCATGCCCGCGCCCCCTTGGGCCGGGGCCAGGCCTTGCCCATGCCCGACACCACGCTGCGGAAATGCCGGGCCCTCTCTCGCGCCGCAGTCTTGCCACCGACCGCAAGCACGGTCCAGGCGATGCTGCGCGACAGGTTGAACGTGGCCAGCAACGCATAGCAGGCCAGCCCCGCGATGATTCCGCCATGCTTTCTGTGCAGCCGCACGGTGCCTTCAGTCAGCATGATGTCGCGCTTGTGGTTCAGGCTTTTGACCGAGCCGCCACCAAAATGGGTGATCTCGCCCACGGGGGCGAAGATGACCTTCCAACCCGCATTTGCAAAGCGGCGGCACCAATCGGTTTCTTCGCCGTAAAAGAAGAATGCGTCGTCCAGCAGTCCCACCTGCCGCACGGCGGCCGCTCGCACGAACATCGCGCAGCCGGAAATCACCTCCACCTCCCGCTGATCCCGCCGGTCCCAGCTTTCCAGACGGTAGACGTCGAACAGGGCAATCCGGGTCAGGCCCAGCATCTGGAACGTCAGGTTGCGCAGCGTCGGGAATTTGGTCGAGGACACCTGCATCGTTCCATCCCGGTTCAGAATGCGCGGACCCATCACGGCCACGTTCGGATGGCGGTCCAGCCAAGTGACGGCATCGGGCAAGACCGAGCCATGCACCAGCGTATCGGTGTTCAAAAGCAACACGTGCCGCCCCTTTGCCCGCGCCAAGGCCAGGTTGTTCGCCGCCGCAAAACCAAGGTTGCTATCGTTGGCGATGGTTTTCACTTCGGGAAACACGCGCGCCAGCATCTCCAGCGAACCATCGGAGGAGGCGTTGTCGACCACGATGATTTCGGCCTTCAAAGACCCCAAACCGGCGAAAACGGTATGAAGACAATCGCGCAGCAGAACACGCGTGTTCCAGTTCACGATGATGATGGAAAGATCCATGGTGCTATCCTTTCAGAAGAAACGCGTGACGGCACCCGGAAGGGCCGGTTGAAAAGGGGTTGCGATGCGGCCCGGTCGGCTCAGGCCAAAGTCTCGCTTGATGGCGCCGTCGGGCAAAGGCGCATCCACCAGCCAGACGCCCGACCCGATCAGGAAGATGAACAGCACGAACAACGCGTTCCACAGATGCACCGTCGCCGCTGCGACCGAGATGCCGAACAGCGTGAAGGCCCAGGCATGGCGGGCGTTGCGCCAGGTCTGCGGCAGGCCCTTGCGCTGCCCGGCCTTCCAGATCAGCCCGATCAGAAGCGTCACCAGCAGGAAGAACGCAGGCAGCCCATAGCGGCAGGCGACGACCAGCCAGAAATTGTCCATGCTGTCGGACATGTAGGACGGCCGGATCCAGTCCCCCAACCCGATCCCGAAGATCGGATGCCGCCACACCTCGGCCGAGCCGAACTGGAAGATCAGGATGCGGTTGTAGCCCGACACGGCCGAGAAGGTCAGGTAGGTGACGAAAACCTGAAACGGGTTTCGCGTGGACAGCGTGTCGATGCCCACGTAAAGCGCGGCAAAAAGCCCGGCGAGCATCTTCCAGCGCCCATCGGTCTTGCCCAGAGCCCGTTGCCAGATGGCCACGAAAAGCTGCAGCAGAAGCACCGTGTATGGCCCGCCCGAGGCTGAAAAGAAGGCCGCCATGATCACCCCAAGCACTTGGCTCATGCCTTTGAAGTTCAACAGCCTGCGCTCGGCGATCACGAAATAGGCCATCGAGAAGGCTGCGGCGGAGAAGACGCCGTAAAGGATCGGATGGTCGAACGGCCCGAAGGCGCGGGTCAGCCCCATGCGTTTGTCGATATAGGGGGCCATCGGGCCACCCACCACCTTGACGATGCCATCATGCAGGATGTGGATGCCGGTCACCGCCTCTGGCAGGGTGAAGAACACCATCACGCAGGTGGCACCCACATAGAACTTGGCCACGGCATAGAAATCTTCATAACTGCGCACGTAGATCCGCCCGACCAGGTACGACCCCAGGAACTCGATCACGTAGATCCCGCCCGATTGCGTGCCTTGACCTGCGCCGCCCCAGACCTCCAGTGCCAGAAAGCACCAGGCCGAATGTGCGATGGCAAGCCAGTCAAAGACGTTGATCTTGCCGCGCTTGCCCGAGATCAGGGCCGTCAGCATCGGGTACAGGGCAAACAGCAGCACAAAGCGATAGACCGACAACCGCAGCCCGGCAAGGTTGACCGAAACCGAGGTCGGCAGCATCATCCCGAAGAAGAATAGCGTCACCACCAAGGGCGCGCCGAGGAACCTACGGATCTTCATCTGGTTGCCGGGAAGGGCTGCGGCGCGGGTTGTCATCGCTCAGACGGCCTTCGAACGCAGGGGTAGCGCGGGATGTTCCACCAAAGACCAGCTGGCCCGCGCAATCGGCAGTGTGCAGACCACAGACAAGACAGCAAGCTGAACGGGGGTGACCTGTGGCAGCAAGCTTGCCAGGGTCTGCGCAACCGGCCAACCATAGATATAGACGCCGTAAGAGACATCCTCGCGCAGGTTCAGCACCGGCGTGCGGTAGGCCAGCAACAGGATGGCGTAGCAGAAGGCCATCGTTCCTATCACTTCGCCAAGGGGCGTGTCGCTGGCAATCCTTGCAGCCAAGACCGGCAGCAGGAGAAGGGCCGGGTGCAGGGCAAGAACCTCGCGGAACCGCCACGCCGCCATGCCAAGGCTGAACGCCAAAAACAACGGAGCGAACGTGGCCAGGCGGTCCGGCAGGATTGGCGCAAAGATGGCCAGACCCATGGCCACCGCCAGCAGGGCCTCTGCCCCGATGGAGGAGCGCAGCAGCCCGAGGCGCACCGTCACAAAGCAGATGAAATAGGCGGCCACCTCGTATTGCAGGCTCCATAGTGGGCCATTGACGGCATGCGGATAGGGATTGGCACCGTATGCCCCGGTGATCTGATGCTCGATCCCCACCAGGCTCAGGCCGCGCAAGACAAAGCGGACCGCCTCAACCGCGTTTGGCGTGCCGCCTGACAAGACGGCCAACCCCAGCGAGACCAGCAGCGCCACGGTCAGACCGGGCACAATGCGACGGATACGGGCGGTCCAGAAGGCTATGGCGGACCGGCGCTCGGCGCTTTGGAGGATCAGAAAGCCGGACAGGAAGAAGAAGACCACCAGGGCCCAGCCACCCAATGAGCGCCCGGTCACCTCTTGCAGAGGTTCGGGCGTCCCGATGCCCAAGGCTAGGGGCCAGGCGTGGCTGACGATGACCGACACGGCGGCGATCAGGCGCAGCAGGTCCAGATTGTTGCCCTTGCGGGCCGATATGGCGTCTGAAAGGGTCATGTCTGCCCTCCGATCACCACCGGACGCCACAGCTTGGCGCGCAGGATGCGCTTGGCGGTTCCCGCGAGGGATTGCAGTTTTTCCTTGGCCGGCAGGCGCAACCACAGGGGCAGCAGGGACAGGCCCTTTTCCTGCGGCACCGGCAGCCCGAAGGCCCGCATGATCAGGCGGCGGCCAAAGACGGCTCCTTGGCTGGCCAAAAGGTTCGGTTGCGCGCGCGCGATCACCGCGCGGTCGCCCCGTGTGGCAACCAGAACCCCAGCCGAAATCGCTGCCTCGATCAGGCGCAGGCCGGCTGGCGTACGGGCGATGATCAGTGACCGTCCCGCATCGACATTCCCCGCCGGAGGATTGTGCCACGGATCCCCGACCGAGATATCGGCGAAGGCACCCGTGTGGTCGGTGCAGATCCGGCAGCGCCAGCGGCGTTCCGATTGCAGGATGCGGCCCCAGCCTTCGGCATAGGGGATGCCCGCTGAGGTCACCTCACCCGTCTCGGTCAGATATTTTGCCTGCATCAGGCCGGGCCAGCCGTCGCCGCGATAGCGCAACTCGGTCAGCCTGGCTTTGGCGGGCACGCCCAGACGCGCCAGCAGTTTGTCGGTCGCTACCAGATTGGGCGCTCCGGCGCAGAAGATCCCTATTGTCACGGCCAGTTTATCGCCCATCCCGGCCTTGTGAACCGATGCCACGTCGCAGGGTTTGCCCACGAAGACCACCGGCTGATCCAAGGCGGCAATTGTCCCAATCGCTTCCGCAGCACTTGCCTGCGCATAGCGCGACCCCGCACCGCGCATCAGGCCCTCGCGGGTCGTGCTGATCACCGCCTCATTGAAACGCGGGTCGTCTTGACGCGCACGGACATGGGCCACGCCCCCCGCCGCCCCTGATTGCAGGGCAAACAGCGCCAAAGCCGTCACCGCTCCGCCCGAGGAGCTGCGGTGGCGCACGTCGTCATCGGCGGCATAACCCTCCCAAGTCGCCAGAACCGGACCCCAGGTGGCGTCGACCGCATCCTTGCGCGGAAAGGTGGTGTAGTCGACCGCCACCCCGGCGCAGAGCTTGATGGCAGCTTCGGCGGCCGTTTGGCCATCGACATCGGCGCGCACCACGGGACGGCGGCCGTTGATCGGGTCATCGACCATCTTGATGAAGTCCGGGAAGGCGCCCGCGCAGGCACCACAGCCGGTGCACAGGTTGCAGGCAACGGCTTTGGTGATCGGATCGGTGTTCACAGCAGGGCCTCTTCGGAAATCGGCTGGAAGCTCAATTGCAGCAGGAAGTGCGCGCGCAGGGTTGCGAGCATTTCGCCGATCATGGCGGCCATGGCGACCATCAGCAGCGGCTGACCCATGGCGGCCAGACCCATGGCTGGCACCAGGGCCAGCGCACGCCAGAAGTTGGCCCGGGCCGGATCCCCCGTGCGCCCCGAGGCCACGGCGGTTTGCGAATGCGGAGTGCGCAGGATGCGGAAGGCGGCGGCCAGACCCAGCGCCAGCGCCAGCGCGAAGGAGGGCCGGAATTGCGCCCCATAAACCAGCGCGATGGCATAGGGTGCCAGCACTGCGAAGCCTAAGGCAAAGGCTCCCGCCAGGGCGATATGCACTTTGACCGCCGCAGCCACCACGGGCCGCAAAGTGTCGTTGTGCAACGCCACCCGCAACCGCGGCGCCAGAAGCGAGCCTGCAGCCCGTCCTGCGATCTGGGCCGGAAGGCTGGCCAGCTGCAGGGCGACGCCGTAGATGCCGACCTCCGCCCAGCCAAACCACCCCGCCACGATCAGACGGTCGGCCTGAAAGGTCAGGAACATCAGGAAAGCGTTGACCACCAAGGGCGTGCCAAAGCGGGCGGCGCGGTCAAGGATCATCTTGTCGAAGTGCATCGACCAGCGGCGATGCGCCACCAGATGCGACAGCAGGACCTGCGCCGCCGCCTGAACCAGCAAGGCCACCAGCATCGCCCGATGGTCCGGCACCAGATGCCCGATCAACGGCAGCGACACCAGCATCAGCAAGACTGACCCGCCCTCCACCAGTGCCAACGGCAGGTAAGAGAAGTTCCGCTCGGCCAGACGGTAATCGAGGTTGAGGAAGGCCCGCATCATTGGGATAAGGGCAAGCGCCATGTATTCGCCAAGGCTCGCCCCGTCCGGCAGCAGGTAGGCCATCGGAAAGGCCAAGCCCAGCAACATCACCGCCATCGCAAGGCCGCGCAGAAACGCGGCGCCCTGCAAGGCTGACAAGAAGCGCGGATCGTCGCCATCACGAGAGGTCATCAGCAAACGCTCGACCCCGATGTCGCTGATCATCTCGGTCAGGCGCAGCACCAAAACCAACACCATGGCGCGGCCCAGTTCCTCTGGCCCCGTGGCCCAAGCCAGCACGACAGATCGCAGCATGGCCCCGATTTCAGCCAGAAAAGGTACCGACCATGCCAAAGAGCGACCAATGAAACCAACCGACATCTCAGGCCCCGATCTGCGCGGCGATCGCGTCCATTTGCGCCTCGGCCCGCTGCTGCAGATCCGACACCAATCCCGCCAGTCTCAACTTGGTGTCCGCCCGGTTTGCGACAGAGATCGCCATCGTACGCGCCAGGGTGGCCGTATCCATCTGGCGCAGATCGGCCACATGGTCGCCTATGCCGCATTGATCGAACACACCCGCCGCCTTGTCGGAATACCCCAGACCCAGCGTCGGGGTGCCCGAGGAAAAGGCCCCGATCGTGGCATGCATCCGGGCCCCGGCGAACCAATCCAGCCGGGCCAGAATCCACTTCAGTTCCATCGCGTTGGGGCGGCTTTCGATGATCTCGATCCGGTCGGCATAGTCTGCACCCAGCCGCGCCTTCAGCTGACGCGAGGCGGTCAGATCACTTTCCGGCGCACCCTCGGCCTGATGGACATGCGGCACCAGCAAAAGCCGCATGGTCGGGTTGAGGTTCAGAATGGCCCGGCAAGCCACCTCAAGCTGGCGGTCATGCCGGTCAGTCAGCCGGAAGGTCTTTTGCGCGGCAATCGGGTCCATCGCCAACAGGCCCGACACGTTGAGGCCGATCACCGGGAATTCGCGCTGGCCGTTCAGCCAGCCAAGAACCACCTCGGACAGACCGGACTTCGGTGCCACCTGTGGCAGGGCCACGGCCATATCCAGACCGAGCCGGTGCTTCTGCGGGTTGAAATCCTGCCCCAGCATGTCTTGCATGAAGGTGAGGCTGCCCTTGTCGCGCAGCCAAACGGCGTCGGCGGCCTTGAGCACCTCAATCGCTTCGGCCCGGCATTCGGCCGTGTGGAACGGTCCGAGGGTCTGGGGCAGCAGGATCAGCGTCTTGCCCGAATCCAATGCCAGCTGTTTGGACAGAACCATCGTGCGAAAGCGCTTGGGTCCATAAAGATCGGTAAAACTGTCGCCGCCCGAAACGTCCAGAATGGCCTTGCTGCGCGCGATCACCCGTGCCGTCGGCGAGTGAAGCCCACCCATCCGGGCCAGCGCCCGCACCCCCACAAGATTCTCGGACCGCCAATACCGGCGCGTGTTGCTGAGCCCGATCAGGTCAACCCGGGCAAAGCCCCAGTCCGCTTTCCGGTGGCCCCGGCCGTGGTCTGCCACCGCCACGGACCCGATGTTGCGGGCGCTCAGACCGGCGACGGCTGACATGCACAGGGCGCTAACCCCTTGGTTGCCCGTATCCGGCGCAGCGTTCAGAATGGAGATCATTTTCTTTTCGGACTTTATGTTTGTGTTCCGGGCTGCAATACCAGTGAGGACTTGAGGTGTCTGCTGATAGGCGGGATAGCGCGGAAGCCGAACGGCGCTTTGACCTGTCCACGCGAAGTAAGGGCTATACGGATGAGTAGGTTTCTGCGTTGGGAATGCGTGGCCGCGCTGCTGTTTGTGCTGTCGGCCTGTGTCCCGCAAGTGCCGCCCGACCTTCCCAAGATCGCAGGCCCCGAAACGGCGGGCGTCGTCCAGCGAATTCCGGTCAACGCAGCCCCAACGGCCTTGGCCCATACGCCTGTCTGTGGCGGGGCGAAGCTTGCCACCAGTGTCAAATCGTCCAGCAAGGGCGGTTATGCCCCACCCGGCGGCTATCTGGTCGGGCCGGGGGACAATCTGAAGTTCAACGTCTTTGGCGAACCCGGCATGACCGATATCACCGCCCGCGTTGATGATGCGGGCTATGTTCAGCTGCCGATGGTGGAACTGGTTCAGGTGGCGGGAAAGACGACGCGCGATATACAGGCTCAGTTGAAAGAGGCGTACAAGGCCAATCTCATCAACCCCTGGGTCACGGTCGAACTTGTCGAGGCGCAAAGTGCGCCGATGTATTTCCTGGGTGAATTCAACCAGTCCGGCGTAAAGTACATGAGCGGCGCAACCGATATCCTGCAGGCTTTGGCCTTGGCCGGAGGGTTGTCCCCCGACGCCTATCTGCCCGGCGCGCGGCTGTTGCGCGACAACCATGTCTGCACGGTTGACCTTAACGCCCTGCTGCACAACGGTGATTTCAGCCAGAACGTCTGGATCAAGCCGCGCGATGTGATCTTCGCTCCGCGCAAAGAGGATATGTCGGTCTATGTGCTGGGTGCCGTGGGGTCTCCGCAGGCGGTGCCTTATGGCGCGGCGGGACGCACCCTGTTGCAGGTTCTCTCCATGGCGGGCGGGCCCGTCGCCGGGGTGGCGCAGTTGCAAGGCATCCGCATCGTGCGCAGCAATTCTCCAACGACCGGAGAGTTGATCGTGTTCGACGCCCGCAAAGCCTTGTCGGGCCGTGGCCTTGATCTGCCACTGGAGCCCGGCGACGTGGTTTACGTTCCCTCCTCTGAAATCGGCGACTGGAACTCTGCCGTGGCGCAGATCCTGCCCAGCTTGCAGTTGCTGGGCGGCATCCTGACCCCGATCAACCTGATCCAGAACCTGAACGGCAACTAAGCCACTGGCCGATTAACGGCTGCATGAACCCTGGCGCCGCCGCCAAGGTGCTGCAGGGGGCATGCCTCCATCTCAGCTTGAACGAACCGGTTGGCCAGCCCCCGCGCAACCCGGTGCCACCCCAGTTTCTTTGATCCGGCGTGGCAGCGTCCCCTGCGCGGCAACACCATGGCCACCGCCAAGGCAAAGGTTGGCAAGTCGGAGACTGAGAAAAGCAAAAGCCGTGTAACCATTTGGTTACACGGCTTTGTCTGCGATATTGGTGCCCGGAAGAGGACTCGAACCTCCACGTCTTGCAACACTGGTACCTGAAACCAGCGCGTCTACCAATTCCGCCATCCGGGCGTATCGTGGGGCGGGGTTTAGCTGTGCCTGTCGGGGGTGTCAACGGGGTGAAATCGAAAAAATCGCATCCGTGAATGGTCTTGCTGGCAGAACGTGGCGCCTGTATTCAGACGTCGTCTTCAAACCGGTCTTTCGGCCCGGTATTTGGAAAAGCGCAGCAGTCACGAGGGCCCTATGAGCAAACTGGTCACGATCTTTGGCGGTTCCGGGTTTGTCGGTCGCTACATCGCTCGCAAGATGGCGAAAGAGGGTTGGCGCGTGCGGGTTGCGGTTCGCCGCCCGAACGAGGCGCTGTTCGTCCGTGGCTATGGCGCCGTGGGCCAGGTGGAACCGGTGTTCTGCAACATCCGCGATGATGCCTCGGTTGCCAACGCGCTGGTGGGTGCGGATGCGGCGGTCAACTGCGTGGGCACCTTTGATGCCAGTGGGTCGAACAACTTTGACGCCGTGCAGGCGGAAGGGGCTGAGCGCGTCGCCCGGCTTGCGGCCAAGGCTGGGCTGGCGACCTTGGTGCATCTGTCTGCGATCGGCGCCGATGTGAAAGCCGCCTCCAACTATGCCCGCAGCAAGGGCGAAGGCGAGGCTGCCGTTCTGGCTGCATTCCCCAAGGCCTTGATTTTGCGCCCTTCGGTCGTCTTTGGTAGCGAGGATGGCTTCTTCAACCGTTTTGCCGGGATGAGCCGTCTGGGCCTGATCCTGCCGCTGATTGGCGGCAAGACGCGGTTCCAGCCGGTCTATGTACAGGACGTGGCCGCTGCCGCTGTGAAGGGCGTGCTGGGTCAGGCCTCTGGCATCTATGAACTGGGCGGTCCGGATGCCGAGACGCTGAGCATGCTGATCGGTCAGGTCCTTGCCGTGATCCAACGTCGCAGGCTGGTGCTGAACATGCCGTTCTGGGTCGGCTCTGCCATCGCGGCGGCGGTTGGCTTTGCTTCGGCCCTGACGCTGGGGCTGTTCCCCAACAAGATCATCACTCTGGATCAGGTGCGCCAGCTCAAGCATGACAATGTGGTGTCGGCCGGGGCCAAGACCCTTGCCGACCTGGGAATTGAAGCGACGAATTTCGGCGCGGTCATCCCGGAATATCTGTGGCGTTATCGCGAATCTGGTCAGTTCGCCGCGATCCGCGATTCGGCCAAGAACCTGAAAAAGGCGTAACTCTGCGTCAGGCGCAACCAAGGGGACCGATGTGTCTTATCTGAACGATGTCCTTTTGGGGGTGATCGAGGGGATCACCGAGTTTCTTCCGATTTCCTCCACCGGGCACCTGCTTTTGGCAGAGCACTGGCTGGGCGCGCGGTCAGAGACCTATAACATCGTGATTCAAGCGGGTGCGATTCTGGCGGTGACGCTGATCTACTGGCGGCGGATCGTCGATCTGCTGCTGGGGTGGGGCGATGCCGAGAACCGTGATTATCTGATCAAGCTGATCATCGCCTTTCTGATCACGGCCGTTCTTGGGCTGGTCGTCAAGAAGCTGGGCGTTGAACTTCCCTCGACAATTCAACCGATTGCCTGGGCCTTGGTGATTGGTGGGGGGTGGATGATCCTGGCGGAAACGCTGGCCGCCAAGCAGGCAGACCGCACCGCGATTACCGTGCGGGTGGCGATTGCGGTGGGCTTGGCGCAGATTGTGGCGGGCGTGTTTCCCGGCACGTCGCGCTCTGCCGCCACGATCTTCGTGGCGATGCTGGTCGGCACGTCGAACCGGGCGGCGGCGACGGAGTTTGCGTTTCTGGTCGGGATTCCCACCATGTACGCCGCGAGCGGGTATGAACTGCTCAAGCAGATGAAGGGTGGCGTGGCGGAGGATTGGACGGGGTTGGGCATCGCCTTCGTCGTGTCGACCATCACGGCCTTTGTCGCGGTGAAATGGCTGCTGACCTACATCCGCAGCCACCGCTTTACCGCCTTCGCGATCTATCGCATCCTGTTCGGGGGCCTGCTTTTGGTGCTGACAGCCACGGGATTGGTCGTCTGACCCCCGCGAATCGCCCCTGATTTGGGGGCAAAGGGGGCGCAAGGCTGCTGATAGGTATCGATAGCTGACCTAATTTCCGCCTGTTTTTGCATCGACAGGTGAAAATCTTGCCGGAAATGCTTTTATAGGTCAATACTGCTGACTTTTATTCCCGTGCGGGGCGGGGTATCAAGCCGGACCCGAGCGGGAAGATGGGAGCGCTATCAAATGGCCGTGCAACGCATGCTGAAATTCGTGTCCTTGGGCAAGGAGACGCCCGAGAAGCGCCCGGCCAATCTACGCGCCGAAGACTTCCACGAGATTTACCGCCAGTTCGCCGCCAACAAGGCCGCCGAGCAGGCCAGTCGCTGCAGCCAGTGCGGCGTGCCCTATTGCCAAAGCCATTGCCCGCTGCACAACAACATCCCCGATTGGCTGCGGCTGACGGCGGAAGGGCGGTTGCAGGAGGCTTACGAGTTGAGCCAAGCCACCAACACCTTCCCCGAGATTTGCGGCCGCATCTGCCCGCAGGATCGCCTGTGCGAGGGCAACTGTGTCATCGAACAATCGGGCCACGGCACGGTGACGATTGGCGCGGTGGAGAAATATCTGACCGACCTCGCCTGGGAAAACGGCTGGGTTGCGCCGATCAAGGCGGGTGTGGAACGCGGCGAGTCGGTGGGGATCATCGGCGCAGGTCCGGGCGGATTGGCGGCAGCGGATGTGCTGCGGCGGGCGGGCGTGCAGGTCACGGTCTATGACCGCTATGACCGCGCGGGCGGGCTGCTGACCTATGGCATCCCCGGCTTCAAGCTGGAGAAACCCGTTGTGATGCAACGGGTTGAGCAGTTGGAGGCGGCGGGCGTGCAGTTCGTGCTGAACTGCCGCGTGGGCGAGGATCTGTCGTTTGACGCGATCCGGGGCCGCCATGACGCGGTGCTGATTGCGACGGGCGTCTACAAGTCGCGCGACATTGCGGCGCCGGGTGTCGGCGCGCAGGGCGTGGTGAAGGCGCTGGACTATCTGACGGCCAGCAACCGCAAGTCGTTTGGCGATGACGTGGCCGAGTTTGACAGTGGCGAATTGAATGCCGAGGGCAAGCGCGTGATCGTCATTGGTGGCGGCGATACGGCGATGGACTGCGTGCGCACGGCGATCCGGCAGGGGGCAACCTCGGTCAAGTGTTTGTACCGCCGCGACCGCGCCAACATGCCGGGCAGCCAGCGCGAAGTGCAGAACGCGGAAGAGGAAGGTGTTGAATTCGTTTGGCTTTCCGCACCGAAGGGCTTCACCGGTGGCGCTGTTGTCGATGGCGTGATCGTGCAGAAGATGCGGCTTGGCGCACCGGATGCATCGGGCCGGCAGATGCCGGAACTGATCGAGGATGCCGATTACCGCGAACCTGCCGATCTGGTGGTGCAGGCCCTGGGCTTTGAGCCGGAAGACCTGCCGGGGCTTTGGGGTGTCAAGGAACTGGCCGTGACCCGCTGGGGCACGATCAAGGCCGATTTCCGCAGCCATGCCACCAATCTGCCGGGCGTCTATGCGGCAGGCGACATCGTGCGGGGGGCTTCGCTGGTGGTTTGGGCGATCCGCGATGGGCGTGAAGCAGCCGATGCGATCCTGTCCTATCTGGCCCAAGCGGCGGTTGTTGCGGCAGAATAAAGCGGAGGGGCCGCGTCGGGTTTGTGTAGTTCTTTTGTAGCTACAAACGCCCTACACGCCCGGAGCGCAGGAAAAGGCCCGGTTGGCGTTGGTCAGACAATCTGACCTTTCACGTGGAGAAGGCGATGCGAAAATCTGCTCTGCTGTCCTTGTCTTTGGGCCTGCCGCTGCTGGGGGCCGGGCTGCCGGCCTGTGCGGCGGATCTGGTCCAGCGGGACCCGGCCTGTTCGCATATTGCGACGGTGCAGTACCTCGATTGCGAGGTGGCGGTGCTGTACTCGTGCCCGGCGCCCAAGGGGCTGGCCGCACCGCTGATCCGCGAAGAGGCCTATACCGCCGACGGCTATGATCACTTCGAGGTCGATACCGCCAATGGCGGCATGGTGGTGACGGGCGACGCGGCCGGCAGCTATGTCATCCGCACCGACACCGCGACGCTGAAGGAAACCAGGATGGCCGATGTCGAGGCGCAGGGCCACGGCACCTTCACGGCCAAAGGCTCTTTGACCATGATGGGGATGAAGAAGCCTGCGACGCAGAAGATCATGATCAAGGCGACGGGGGCAACCTCGGTGCTGAGCGGGTTGCCGACGGTGGAGTTCATGGCCGATGTGGCCATCAACCTGCCGCAGCCGATGGGGCCGACGACCAGCACGGCCAAGGCCTATCTGGTGCCCAGCCTTGGCGTCTATCTGGCCGGCGAAGAGACCGCCGGAACCTTCTTCAAGGCTGACGATACGCCGCATCGGCCGATGGCGGTGGTGCAACCCGGTCAGCCCGGCTTTGACGTCACCAAGCCGGGCTTCTGTGGCGGCAGCCTGAGCCTGCTTTTCACCCCTGACCCCTTGAATGGAATGCCAGCATGAAGCGCCTTGTCCTTCCCCTGCTTTTCCTTGCCGTCCCCGTCCTTGCCGTTCCAGCCATGGCCGGGACCTTCACGCCGCCCAAGGGCTGCACCACGCATCTGACGGTGCAGTCGCGCGGCTGCATCGTGTCGCATTTCTACACCTGCGAGGGCGATGCCAAGGGGGACCAGTGGCGCGCCGATTATGATGCGAATGGCCCGTTCTTCCTGTCCAAGATCGACAGCGAGGCGGAGTGGCTGGAAAGCTATGAAAGCGGGGCCGGCACCAAAGAGGTGATGGACCCCAACCCCAAGGACCCGGCGTCTTTCTCGGAGCTGGTGGCCAAGGGGTTGGACACGTTCGACTTCGCGCTGAGCAAGGACAATGGCGAGCATTCGACGATCAAGGGTTTTGACAAGCTGACCGGGACGAGTGCGACGATTGACGGCGTGAAGCTGAAGCAGACCGAATACGAATACACCCAGACCGACGACAAGGGGAATGTCATGCGCCATTCCAAGGGGCATGAGTTTATCTCGGAGGAATGGCGGACCTTCTTTTCGGGCCATTCCGAGTGGGAGGCGGCCGATGGCACCTGGACGCCGTCCGAGAATGCCCCCGTGGCGTTCATCCTGCCGGGCAAGCCGGGGTTTGCCTCGACCATTCCGCTGTTTGAATGCGATGACCAGATGTCGGCCCTGGATGATGGCACCTTGAAGGCGCTGAACCAGTCACAGAATTGATGGAGACGAAGGCCCAAGCCATGGCGACGCAAGACCTCAGCCTGTTGTGGGAGAGTGATGACCTTCTGGTGAAATGCCAGGCGGGCAGCGGGTTCCACTTGAGTGTCAGCTTCTCGGGCATCGGGTATAATGAGGGTGACGAGCAGAAGCCGGAGTTTCTGGCGACCGCCTCGGCCGGGCATGTGAACCATGTGCTGACGATCATCGACCGCAAACGCTCGTGGTATTCGACCCAAGGGGTGCAGGACCGGATCGTGGCGATTGTGCGCCAGTATATTGCCGACCATGCGATCACGCAGGTGGATTGCATCGGCAACAGCATGGGCGGATTTGGCGCGCTGGCCTTTGCCGCCCGGTTGGGTGCTGCGTTTGCCATCGCGCTGGCGCCGCAATTCTCGATGGACCCGGCGGTGATTGCGGACCGGCGGTGGGAGAGGTTCCGGCCTTTCATGCGGCCGTCCACCATGCCGCGTCTGGCGGATGAAATGACGGACGATGTGCGCTATTATCTGTTCTTCGGAGATCAGGCGCCCAAAGACCTGCAGCACTGCAAGATGTTCGCCGATGAAGGCCGTGCCAAGATCACCCTGCTGCGCGACACCGACCACCACGTTGGCAACAAGCTGCGCGATTTGCAGCTTTTGCAACCGATCAAGACAGCCATTGCCAACAAGAACCACGCCCGTCTGGCGGCACTTCTTGCTCCCTATGTGACAGCAAGCCCCCAGTTCGACTGAAAGGATGAAAGCCATGACCAAGTATGACGAAGCCTGGGTTGCCGCCGAGGAAACCAAGCGGGCGTGGATGGACGCCAACAGCCTGTACAAGACCGAGGATGAGCATTCGTCCTGCGGCGTCGGGTTGGTTGTGTCGATTTCGGGCAAGCCGTCGCGCAAGGTCGTGGAAAACGGCATCATGGCGCTGAAGGCGGTCTGGCATCGCGGGGCTGTCGATGCCGATGGCAAGACCGGGGATGGTGCGGGGATTCACGTGCAGATTCCGGTGCGGTTCTTCTATGATCAGGTGCGCCGGACGGGGCATGAACCCGACCTGAACAAGCTGATCGCCGTGGGGCAGGTCTTCCTGCCGCGCACGGACTTCGGCGCGCAGGAGCGGTGCCGGACCATTGTCGAGACGGAAGTCTTGCGGATGGGGCATTATATCTATGGCTGGCGTCATGTGCCCTCGGACATTTCGGTGTTGGGGGAGAAGGCGCTGGCGACGCGGCCGGAGATTGAGCAGATCCTGATCCGCTGTGAAAATGGCGCGGATGCCGAGCAGTTCGAGCGCGAGTTGTACATCATCCGCCGCCGGATCGAGAAGGCGGCGAATGCTGCCGGGATTCAGGGGCTGTATCTGTGCTCGCTGTCCTGCCGTTCCATCATCTACAAGGGGATGATGCTGGCCGAGCAGGTCGCGACGTTCTATCCCGACCTGATGGATGAACGCTTTGAAAGCGCCTTCGCCATCTATCACCAGCGTTATTCCACCAACACCTTCCCGCAGTGGTGGCTGGCGCAGCCGTTCCGCATGTTGGCCCATAACGGTGAGATCAACACGCTGAAGGGCAACGTCAACTGGATGAAGAGCCACGAGATCCGGATGGCCTCGTCCGCCTTTGGCGATATGGCTGAGGATATCAAGCCGATCATTCCGGGGGGCACGAGTGACTCGGGCGCTTTGGATGCGGTGTTTGAAGTGCTGGTGCGGTCGGGGCGGAATGCGCCGATGGCCAAGACCATGCTGGTGCCGGAGGCTTGGTCGAAGACGACCACCAACATGCCCAAGGCTTGGGCGGACATGTATTCCTATTGCAACTCTGTCATCGAGCCTTGGGATGGTCCGGCGGCTTTGGCGATGACGGATGGGCGTTGGGTTTGTGGCGGGTTGGACCGCAACGGCTTGCGGCCGATGCGCTATGTCGTGACCGGGGATGGGCTGCTGATTGCAGGGTCCGAAGCGGGTATGGTGCCGGTGGATGAGGCGACCGTTCGGGAGAAGGGCGCGCTTGGGCCGGGGCAGATGATTGCCGTCGACATGCAGGAAGGCCGCCTGTTCCGCGATGTGGAGTTGAAGGACAAGCTGGCGAGCGCGCAGCCCTATGGCGACTGGATCGAGAAGATCGTCGATCTGAACGCCCTGCTGCGCGATGTGCCGGAAGCGCCGATCTACACCGGGGCCGAGTTGCGCCGCCGTCAGATTGCGGCGGGCTATACGCTGGAGGAGCTGGAACAGGTTCTGGTGCCGATGGCGGAAGACGGCAAGGAAATGATCGCCTCGATGGGCGATGATACGCCTGCCGCCGTGCTGTCGCAGGTGTACCGGCCTTTGAGCCATTTCTTCCGGCAGAACTTCTCTCAGGTTACCAACCCGCCGATCGACAGCTTGCGCGAAGGCCGGGTGATGAGCCTGAAGACGCGGTTTGGCAATTTGCGGAATGTGCTGGATGAGAACTCCAGCCAGACCGAGATTCTGGTGCTGGAAAGCCCGTTCCTGGCCAATGGCGAGTTCAAGGTGCTGGTGGAGCGGTTTGGCGAGCAGGTGGCGTTCATTGACTGCACCTTCCCGGCTGGATCAAGCCATGACGCTTTGCGTCTGGGGTTGGAGCGGATCCGGGCAGAGGCTGAGGATGCGGTGCGGTCTGGCGCTGGGCAACTGGTGCTGACGGACGAGCATCAGTCGGAAGCCAAGGTGGCGATGCCGATGATCCTGGCGACCTCAGCCGTGCATTCGTGGCTGACGCGGAAGGGGCTGCGGACGTTCTGTTCGATCAACGTGCGGTCGGCCGAGTGCATTGACCCGCATTACTTCGCGGTGCTGATCGGGTCGGGGGCGACCACGGTGAACCCGTATGTGGCTGAGGATTCGGTGGCGGACCGGGTGTCGCGGGGGTTGATCGAAGGAAGCCTGATCGACGCCATGCGGCGCTATCGGGATGCCATCGACGCGGGTCTGTTGAAGATCATGTCGAAGATGGGGATTTCGGTCATTTCGTCCTATCGCGGCGGGTTGAACTTTGAAGCTGTCGGGCTGTCGCGCGCCATGGTGGCGGAGTATTTCCCGGGGATGCAGAGCCGGATTTCGGGGATTGGTCTGAACGGGATTCAGCTGAAGTGCGAAGAGGTGCACGCCAAGGGCTGGCTGTCGCAGACCGACGTGCTGCCGGTGGGGGGCTTTTACAAGGCGCGTCGCAGTGGCGAGAAGCACGCTTGGGAAGCGCAGACGATGCATATGCTGCAGTCGGCCTGTGACCGGGCCAGCTATGACATCTGGAAGCAGTACTCGGCTGCGATGCGGGCCAATCCGCCGATCCACATCCGGGATTTGCTGGACATCAAGAGCTTGGGCAAGGCGGTGCCGATTGAGGAGGTGGAAAGCATCACCTCGATCCGCAAGCGCTTTGTGACGCCGGGGATGTCGCTTGGGGCGCTGTCGCCTGAGGCGCACAAGACGCTGAACGTGGCGATGAACCGGATTGGCGCGAAGAGCGACTCGGGCGAGGGTGGCGAAGATCCGGCGCACTTCCTGCCGGAAGCGAATGGCGACAACCCGAGTGCGAAGATCAAGCAGGTGGCGTCCGGGCGTTTTGGCGTGACGGCGGAGTATCTGAACGCTTGCGAAGAGCTTGAGATCAAGGTGGCCCAAGGAGCGAAGCCCGGTGAGGGCGGGCAGTTGCCGGGGATGAAGGTCACGGCGCTGATCGCTCGGTTGCGGCATTCGACGCCGGGGGTGACGCTGATTTCGCCGCCGCCGCACCATGATATCTACTCGATCGAAGACCTGGCGCAGCTGATCTATGACCTGAAGCAGATCAACCCGCGGGCCAAGGTGACGGTGAAGCTGGTATCGTCTTCCGGTGTGGGGACGATTGCGGCTGGCGTGGCCAAGGCCAAGGCGGATGTGATCCTGATTTCTGGGCACAATGGCGGCACCGGGGCTTCTCCGGGGACCAGCATCAAGTATGCCGGTCTGCCGTGGGAGATGGGTCTGACCGAGGCGCATCAGGTTCTGGCGATGAACAACCTGCGCGAGCGGGTGACGCTGCGCACCGATGGCGGGCTGCGCACCGGGCGTGACGTGGTGATGGCGGCGATGATGGGGGCCGAGGAATATGGCATCGGCACCGCTGCGCTGATCGCCATGGGCTGCATCATGGTGCGCCAGTGCCAAAGCAACACCTGCCCGGTGGGGGTGTGTACGCAGAACGAAAGCCTGCGGGCGAAGTTCACCGGGTCGGCGGACAAGGTCGTCAACCTGATCACCTTCTATGCGCAGGAAGTGCGGGAGATTTTGGCGAGCATTGGCGCGCGGTCGATGGACGAGATCATCGGGCGGGCGGATTTGCTGAGCCAGATTTCCCGTGGTTCGGCCCACTTGGATGACCTTGACCTGAACCCGCTGTTGATCCTTGTCGATAGCACGCAGCGCATCACCTATGACCGCTCCAAGCCGCGCAATGCGGTGCCGGATACGCTGGATGCGGAAATCATCCGCGATGGCGCCCGGTTCTTTGAGGACGGCGAGAAGATGCAGCTGTCCTATGCGGTCAGGAACACGCACCGGACCATCGGGACGCGGGCGTCCAGCCATATCGTCAAGAAGTTCGGGATGCGGAACTCCCTGCAATCTGATCATCTTACGGTAAAGCTGTCCGGCTCTTGCGGGCAATCGCTGGGGGCGTTCGGGGTGCGCGGCCTGAAGATCGAAGTGCAGGGCGATGCCAACGACTATGTCGGCAAGGGCCTGTCGGGCGGCACGATTGTGGTGCGGCCGTCGATGACCTCTCCGCTGAAGGCGGAAGAGAACACGATCATCGGGAACACCGTGCTCTATGGGGCGACGGATGGCTATCTCTATGCCTCGGGTCGCGCCGGGGAGCGGTTTGCCGTGCGCAACTCGGGCGCCAAGGTGGTGGTCGAGGGCTGCGGGTCGAACGGGTGCGAGTATATGACCGGCGGCGTGGCGGTTATCCTTGGGCGGATCGGGGCGAACTTTGGCGCGGGCATGACGGGGGGCATGGCCTATGTCTATGACCCGCAAGGCGTGGCCGAAGAGTTCATGAACCTTGAGACGATCCTGACCTGTGGTCTGGGCCACCCGCATTGGGAGGGCCAGTTGAAGGGCCTGATCGAGGCGCATGTGGCAGAAACCGGGTCGCGTCATGCGGCGCGGATCCTGTCGAACTGGAGCGACGAGCGGCGGAACTTCCTGCAGGTCTGCCCGATCGAGATGGTCAACCGCCTGCCGCACCCGTTGAGCGACGAGGCGGTCAAGGTTCCGGCCGAATAAGCCAGAACCAGCCGATCTGACGAAAATACGCCCGCTGCGCCCGTCGCAGCGGGCGTATTTGTGACCCGGCCTGCTTATCTAACTTGGATCAAGGACGGACGCCGCGCGTCGTGCGACAGGTCCTTCAACCAAGGAGATAGCCATGTCTGATCTGATCGTCGTATCCTTTGACCAGGACGCCACCGCCTTTGAGATGCGGGCGGAGTTGGTGAAGCTGCAGAAGGAATATCTGCTGGAAATGGAAGACGTTGTCGTTGTCACCCGCAGTCTGGACAACAAGGTGCAACTGCATCAGGCGGCCAACCTGACGGCGATGGGGGCGGCCTCGGGCGGGTTCTGGGGGCTGTTGATCGGGATGATCTTCCTGAACCCCCTGGTCGGAGCGGTGCTGGGTGCGGGGGCCGGAGCGCTGTCGGGCAGCATGAGCGACGTTGGCATCAACGATGATTTCATGCGGGAATTGGGGCAGCGGCTGAAGCCGGGGACGGCGGCGGTTTTCCTGCTGGCGCGCAAGTTCAACGCCGAAAAGGTGGTGGAGCGTCTGGCGCAGTTCCGGGCCAAGGGGACGATCCTGCAGACCTCGCTCAGCCATGACGACGAAGCCACGCTGCGCGCTGCGCTGGAGCCGAAGGCCGCCTGAAAGGCTTGACCGCGCGCGAGGGCTGAGGCCTATGCTGCGGCATGGCCGAAAAGAAGACCCGAGCGAAGACACCTGATGCGACAGCCTTTACCCCGCGCCCCTTGTGGCGGCGGGGTCTGGGGTGGTTGGGGCGCGGCGTGGCGACGGTGTTTGGTTTCTATGTCCTTCTGATCTTTCTGTTTTCCTTTCTGCCGCCGCCGGGGAATATCTATCAGTGGCAGGAAAGCTGGCGTCTGGGCGGCATTCAGCGCGACTGGGTGCGCTGGGATCAGATAGCACCTGCGATGGGACGTTCGGCTGCGGCGGGGGAGGATGCGAACTTCTGCCTGCACTGGGGATTTGACATGACCCAGATCCGCGATGCCATCAAACATGGCGAACAGCGCGGCGCTTCCACCATCAGCCAGCAGGTGGTGAAGAACGTCTTCCTGTGGCAGGGACGGTCCTATCTGCGCAAGGCGATGGAGGCCGCTTTGACGCCGATTGTGGAACTGATGTGGTCCAAGCAACGGATTCTAGAGGTATATTTGAACGAGGCGGAATTTTCGGAGGGTGTCTTTGGCGTGCAGGCAGCGGCGCGGGTGCTGTTCAAGACCGATGCGGCGCATCTGAGCGCTGTGCAGGCGGCGCGGTTGGCGGCGGTTTTGCCCAACCCCAAGGACCGCCACGCCGCCAAACCCTCGGCCTTCGTGCGGGCCCATGCCGAAGAGATCATGTCGGGGGCTGACACGATTGAGGCGGATGGTCGCGCAGCCTGTTTTGAGACGGCGGATTGACCGGAGGGAGTTGAATTCCCGGTCCAAGCGTTGCATTGAAGGACGAAACCTGCCGCAGGACCCCATGATCCGACTGTATCATTTTCCGCTGTCGCCCTTCTGCCGCAAGGTGCGCTTGACGCTTGCCGAGAAGAAGCTTGAGGTGGAGCTGATCGAAGAACGCTATTGGGAGCAGAGCGCGGAATTCCTGCGCCGCAATCCGGCGGGCAAGGTGCCGGTCCTGAAGATCGACACGCGGATGCTGTCGGAAAGTCAGGCGATCTGCGAATATCTGGATGAAGCCTATCCGACCCCGGCGCTGATGCCGCGCGACATCGACACCCGCTATGAGGTGCGGCGGCTATGTGCTTGGTTTGATGACAAATTCCATAACGAAGTGACGTCGAAGCTGCTGTACGAGCGGGTCCACAAGAAGCTGATGGGTCAGGGCTATCCGGACAGCAAGAATGTGAAATCGGGCGCTGGGCGGATCAAGTACCACATTGATTATCTGGGCTGGCTGTTGGAGCAGCGCCGCTGGCTGGCGGGGGATGTGATGACGCTGGCAGATTTCTCGGCGGCGGCGCATCTGTCGTGTCTGGACTATATCTCGGACGTGGATTGGAACCGCAATCCGACGGTGAAGGACTGGTACGCCAAGATCAAATCGCGGCCATCGTTCCGGCCCTTGCTGTCGGATCAGATCCCGGGCTTCCCGCCGCCGGCGCATTACGCGGATCTGGATTTCTGACGGTAGGGTGGGGTTGAACCCCACCTTACGCGGCGTGCGGACTGAGGTAGGGTGGGGTTGAACCCCACCCTACGGGTCACTTGCCTGTGCTGCCAACCGCTTCCACCGGGCCGCCGGCCTCTTTCCAGTCCTTGAAGCCGCCGATGTTGAAGACCTGGGCATAGCCCAAGTCATGCAGCAGTTTGCCGGCCAGCGCCGAGCGGCTGCCGCCGGCGCAATGCAGGATCACCGGGCGGTCGGGGCGCAGTTCGGGGTCGTGCGAGGGCGAGGCGGGATCGGCCTTGAACTCCAGCGAGCCGCGCGGGATGTGGTGCGAGCCTGTGGCGCGGCCCATCTCGGCCAGTTCGTTTGCGTCGCGGACATCCAGCAGCAGGGCGCCCTTGGCCATCATCTCTTGCGCCTCGGCGGTGGAGATGCGGGGCACGACGGCATTGGCGGCGGCGACGAGGTCTTTGACGGTGACGGGCATTGCGGCCTCCTAAAGGTCGGGTTGATAGCGGACGTAGGCGAATTGGCTGCCATCTGGCGACCAGCTTGGCACGTTGATCGTGCCTTGTCCGCCGGTGAATTCCAGGATGCGGCGGCGGTTGCCGCCTTCGGGGTCCATCAGGACAAGGGCCACGGGCAGGTTGGCGGGGTGGCCGGTGGTGCCGGGCGGGTAGGCGAGGTAGACCACTGTCCGCCCATCGGGCGCGGGGTGGGGGAACCAGTTGACGTGATCGTCGGCAAAGAGTTTGCGCTGGGCGGAGCCATCGGTGTTCATCACCCAGATCTGGGCATGGCCGTCGCGGTCGCAGTTGTAGTAGATGCGGCTGCCATCGGCAGAAAAATCGGGGCCGTCGCAATGGCCTTCGCCCATCGTCAGGCGCGTTTCGGGGGAGCCGTCGAGGCGCATGGTGTAGACGTCGATCACCTTCTTTTCACCGCGTGCGGCGACGTAGGTGATGGTTTTGCCATCGGGCGACCAACCGTGCCACCAACTGGGCGAGTCGGTGGAGAGGAGCGTCGGCTCTCCCCCTTCGGCAGGCAGCAGGAAGATTTCCGAGCCGCGGCCGCGGTGGTTGGAGATGATGATGTTGCGGCCATCGGGCGAAATGCCATGGTCGTTGTTCAGCTTTTCGGCGGCGCCGGTCGGCACCGGGATCAGGCGCGGCGCATCGAGCGGCACGCGGTAAAGCTTGCCGCCGCCGTTGATCAGCAGGGTTTGGCCGGACGGGTCCCAATTGGGCGCCTCGATCACCGAGTCGTGGGTCAGGATTGTGCGCGCGGTGCCGGTGGCGAGGCTGTAGATTTCGAGAAAGCTTTTCATTCGCGGGCTTTGGGGGTCAGCAGTTTGGCGGGGCGCAGCGTCTCGGCCTGTTTGAAGAGGGCGAAGGTCTGGTTGACGTAGTTCACCACGCCGCTGATCTGGTCCATGTATTTGGTCAGTTCGGGGGTCCGCTCGGCCTCGACCACCTGGAAGGGACGCTCGGGGCCTTCGGCTTCGAACTGGCAGTAGAACAGCGGCTCGCCCCGGCGCAGGATGATGTCTTTTTCCGGTTCATGCCATTCGAAGGCCCACATCAGCGGGCGCGGCCAGGCGTTCAGCGGGAAGCGGCCGCCGAAGATGGTGCCGGGCAGGGGATTGGGGCGGTAGTGCGCGAAGGTGCCGATCTGGGAGACATAGACCAGCTCATCGGCGATGAAGCAGTAGGGAAGGGCAAGCTGGACGGTGGGACGGTCGGGGTAGCGCCACTCGGTTTCGTTGACCAGGGTCAGCAGTTCGTTGAGTTTGTTGGCGCGGACGGCGGAGGCGGTGCCTTGGCGGTTGATCAGGTGGGGTTTGCCCTTGTCGTCGCGGCCAAAGCCGATGTGCATGTCATAGGGGCATTTGATGACGAAGTAGCGGCTTTCCATCTGGATCACCGCCGGGCAGCGGCTGGCGGATTTGGCATGGGTCTTGTTGGTCTGGCGGAAGATCAGCCGCTCGGGCGCATCGAAGAGGACGGCAGCTTTGTCGGAGGTGAGGAACCAGCCGACGGTGACGGGGCCGGATTTGGGGCCCTCGTCCGGGCGATCGAATGCAACGGTGATTTCCATGAAATGCCCTCGGGTTTTCGGAC
Organism: Stagnihabitans sp.; assembly: GCF_964946895.1. Classification (NCBI taxonomy): domain Bacteria; kingdom Pseudomonadati; phylum Pseudomonadota; class Alphaproteobacteria; order Rhodobacterales; family Paracoccaceae; genus Stagnihabitans; species Stagnihabitans sp. The sequence continues at coordinate 159,262 of NZ_CBBQHX010000007.1, forward strand.
AGTTGACCGCTGCGGGGGGCGGGTGTCAACGGGCGGCTGCGGTTGCGGCCTTATGTTGCACCAGGCTGGAGCCTGCGGTGGGGGTCAGGCGGGCGAAGACGAGGGCGGAACTGATCGACAGCACGGTGATGATGCCGAAGATGTAGGGGAAGTTGCCGATGTCGGTGGGGGAGGTGCCGCGCAGGGCGCCGGTCGCTTCAAGCCCCATGGCGGCGATGGTGATGCCGATCGAGCCGGAGAGTTGCTGCAGGACGGCGGTGAAGGAGGTGGCCGAGGAGAGGCGGGGGGCGGACACCTCGGCATAGGCGATGGCGTTGACAGCGGTGAATTGCAGCGAGCGGGAGAGGCCGCCGGCCAGCAGGACGGCCAGCATGATGATCACGGGCGTGGCGGGGGTGAACAGCGCGGGCCCGGCCAGCAGGACCGAGGAGACCAGCGCGTTGCCCATCAGGACGCCGCGGAAGCCGAAGCGGCGCAGCAGGGGTTGGGCGGCGAATTTCATCATCATGGCGCCCATGCCTGAGACGAAGGTCAGCGAGCCGGACTGAAAGGCCGAGAGGCCGAAGCCCAGCTGGAACATCAGCGGCAAGAGGAAGGGCAGGGCGCCGACGCCGACGCGGAACAGGGTGCCGGCGATGACGGAGATGCGGAAGGTGGGCAGGTTCAGAAGCCGCAGGTCGACCAGCGGGTCCGTGACCCGCAGGGCATGGCGGACGAAGGCAGCGGTCAGCGCCAGCCCGCCGCCGATCAGCAGAACCACCAGCCAGAGCGGCGCGAGGTTCAGCCCGGCCAAGGTGGCGCCGGTCAGGAAGGCCGCCAGACCGGGTCCGGCGAGCAGAAAACCCTTGCCGTCAAAGCGGGCGACGACCTCTTCGCGGATGTTGGGGATCATCAGGGTGGCGAGGATGACGCCCAGAACGGCGAGGGGAATGTTGATCCAGAAGATCCAGCGCCAGTGCCAGTAGGTGGTGATGTAGCCGCCGAGCGGCGGGCCCATGACCGGGCCGAGAAGGGCGGGGACCGTCAGCCAGGCCAGCGCGCCGACAAGGCCATCGCGCGGGACGGTGCGCAGCACGATCAGACGACCGACCGGCACCATCATCGAGCCGCCGATGCCTTGCAGGGTGCGGGCCAAAACCAGCTCCCACAGGTTTTGGCTGAGGCCGCAGGCGATGGAGCCCAAGGTGAAGACCACGATGGCCCAGCGAAAGATGGTTTTCGCGCCAAACCGGTCCGCTGCCCAGCCCGAGGCCGGGATGAAGACCGCCAGTGCCAGCAGATAGGAGGTCAGCACCAGCTTGAGGTGGATGGGATCGGTGGCCAGATCGACCGACATCGCGGGCAGCGAGGTGGAGAGGACCGAGGAGTCGATATTCTCCATCAGCAGGGCCACCGCGACGATGAGCGGCACGACGCGCGTCAGGCGCGGGGCGGAAAGGGTGATGAATGCCATGCACTGAATGTCCCGCATGCGGAGCGCGGGTGCAAGGGGGCGGTTGTCAGGTTTGCGTGAAAGGGGATTGTCAGGATTGGACCGTTCCAATATTGATCTGGTGCAGGATGGAACGGTCTAAATGCCCGATTGAAGTTGGGACTGGACCGGGGTGTGGAAATGGCGAGACTGGTCCTGCGGGCCGCGCAAGCGGGGGTTTCACACCCCCGCGCCCCCGTGGGATATTTTTGCCTGGATGAAAAGGAAGCAGGATGGCTGAGCCGGATATCATCATCATCGGGTCGGGGATGGGAGGGGCCAGTTTGGCGGCCTCGCTGGCGCCGTCGGGGAAGCGGATCCTGATTCTGGAGCGGGGGGATTGGTTGGCCGACAGCCCGCAGGCGCGGTCGGGGGCGGCGATTTTCGGCGGGTATTTCAAGAACGACGAGACGTGGGTGGATCAGCAGGGCAAGGAGTTCAGCCCGGGGAATTACTATTATCCGGGCGGGAATACGAAGTTTTACGGGGCGGTGCTGCTGCGCTATCGGGCGGAGGATTTTGCTCCGCTGCAGCATGTGGAAGGCAAGACGCCGGGCTGGCCGATTGACTACGGCGTGATGGAGCCGTGGTACGGGAAGGCGGAGAAGCTTTACAACGTGCGGGGGGCTTTGGGGTACGATGCGACCGAGCCGCCGCATTCGGAGCCTTATCCGTACCCTCCGGTCCCCGACGAGCCTGTGGTGGCGGATTTGAGGGACAGGCTGCGGGCGCAGGGGTTGCAGGTGGGGCCGGTGCCGTTGGGGGTGGATATTGAGAAGTGGCTGGCGGGCGGGCCGCAGACCTTTGACGGGTTTCCGAATACGCGCGGGGGGAAGATGGATGCCGAGACTTGCGGGCTGGCGGAGGCTTTGAAGTGGCCGAACGTGACCTTGCAGCGCAATTCGGAGGTGGTGAGGCTGCACGCCGAAGGCCGCAGGGTGACGGCGGTGGAATATGTGCGGGATGGGGTGGCCGAGAAGGTTTCGGCTCCGGTGATTTGCCTGTGTATGGGGGCGGTGAAGTCTTCGGCGATGCTGTTGACCTCGGCCAACGCGGATCATCCGAAGGGGTTGGGGAATTCGTCCGATCAGGTCGGGCGGAATTTCATGAACCATAACATCTCGGCCGTGTTGGCGTTCAGTCCGTTTCGGAAGAACACGAGCGTTTATGAGAAGACCATCCAGTTCAATGACTGGTATCTGGAAGGGGGGCCGGACAATCGGCCCTTGGGCAATGTGCAGATGCTGGGGCGGGTGACGGGGGATATTCTGGCGGCGGAGACGGGGTGGCCTTTGTGGCTGGCCAAGTATGTCGCGGATTACTCGATGCATTTGATGACGATGAGTGAGGACCTGCCGAAGCCGGAAAGTCGGGTGATGGTGAAGGATGGCAAGATCGTGCTGCATTGGGAGCGGAGCAATTTTGGCGCGCACCAGTATCTGAACGAGAAGCTGAAGTCTGCGTTGCGCAGGGCGGGGTGGCCGGTGGTGGTGTCAAAGACGTTTGAGCGCAAGTCGCCCAGCCATCAGTGCGGCACGGCGCGGATGGGGGTTGATCCGGCGGCGAGCGTCGTGGATGTGAACCTGAAGGCGCATGATCTGGACAATCTGTATGTGGTGGATGCCTCGGTCCTGCCGACCTCGGCTGCGGTCAATCCCAGCCTGACGATTGCGGCGCTGGCGCTGCGGGCGGGGCAGCATATTTTGGAGGCCGGCCTTGGAGTATGATTACATCATCATCGGCGGTGGGTCGGCGGGGGCGGTGCTGGCGGCTCGGTTGACCGAGGGCGCTGCGCGGGTGTTGCTGCTGGAGGCGGGGGGGCGGGATCGGCATCCGTTTTACCATGTGCCGGCGGGCTTTGCGAAGATGACCAAGGGGATTGGGTCGTGGGGGTGGTACAGTGTCCCCCAGCGGCACATGAAGGATATGGTGATCCGCTATACGCAGGCGAAGGTGATTGGCGGCGGGTCTTCGATCAACGCGCAGATTTATACGCGGGGGAATGCGCTGGATTATGACGAGTGGCGGCAGATGGGCTGTGGCGGCTGGGGGTACGAGGATGTGCTGCCGTATTTCCGCAAGGCCGAGGATAATGACACCTATGACAACCGCTATCATGGCAAGGGCGGGCCGTTGGGGGTGAGCCAGCCGCGGGCGCCGCTGCCCATTTGTGAGGCCTATTTTGCCGCCGCCGGGCAGATGGGGATTCCCCGGAATATGGATATGACGGGGGAGGTGCAGGATGGGGTTGGGTATTACCAACTGACGCAGAAGAATTACCGGCGGTCCTCGACGGCGGTGGCGTATCTGCGGGAGGCTGAGAAGCGGGCGAACCTGACGGTGCGGACGGGGTGTCAGGTTCGGCGGATTGTGGTGGAGGGTGGTCGGGCGGTTGGGGTGGAACTGGCCGGTGAGGGGGTTGTGCGCGGGGGGGAGGTTATTCTGTCCTCGGGGGCGATCGGGTCGCCTCGGCTGTTGCAGCTGTCGGGGATTGGGCCGGCGGATCATTTGCGGAGTTTGGGGATTCCGGTGGTGTTTGATGCGCCGGGGGTTGGGTCGAATTTGCAGGACCACGTGGATTTGTTTGTGATTGCGGAGTGTACGGGGCCGCATACCTATGACCGATTTTCGAAGCCGCATTTGTCGGCGCTCGCGGGGTTGCAGTATTTGCTGACACGGCGGGGGCCGGTGGCGTCGAGCTTGTTTGAGACGGGGGGGTTTTGGTATGCGGACCCGAATGCCCGCAGCCCGGATATTCAGCTGCATCTGGGGTTAGGGTCGGGGATAGAGTCTGGGGTTGCGGCGATGCCGCAGGGCGGGGTGACGTTGAACTCGGCCTATCTGCGGCCACGGTCGCGGGGGACGGTTAGGCTTGCCAGTGCGGACCCCTCCGTCGCGCCGTTGATTGATCCGAATTACTGGGCGGACCCTTATGACCGGGAGATGTCTATTCGCGGGTTGAAGCTGGCGCGGGAGATCATGTCTCAGGACGCTTTGAAGCCCTATGTGCTGGCGGAACGACTGCCGGGGCCGGAGGTGCGGACGGAAGAGGATTACTTCAACTACGCCTGCGCCCATGCCAAGACGGATCATCACCCGGCGGGGACCTGTCGGATGGGAAGTGATGCGGAGGCGGTGGTGGATACGCAACTGCGGTTTAATGGGATTGACGGGCTGCGGGTGGTGGATGCCTCGGTCATGCCGACAGTGGTCAGTTCCAATACCAATGCGGCGACCATCATGATTGCGGAGAAGGCGGCGGATATGATCAAGGGGGCGGCATGATCCGGCATATTGTTTTGGTGCGGTTTCGGGCGGAGGTGAGCGAGGCGGCGATTGCCGGGATCTTCGGCGCGCTGCCGAAGCTGGCGGCGCGGCTGGGGTTTTCGTTTGCCGCAGGGCGAAGCGAGAGCCCGGAGAAGATCGAGCGGGGCTATCTGCACGGGTTCACCATCGACTTCGCGTCATGGGCGGCGTTGCAGGCCTATGCCGACGACCCCGAGCACAAGGCCTTCGGCGGGCAACTGGTTGCGCATGCGCAGGGCGGGATCGAGGGCATTCTGGTGTTTGATCTGGATATGGGCTGAGCGATGCGCAGGCCGACCATCATCGACGTGGCCCGGGAGGCGGGGGTTTCCAAGTCCACCGTCAGTCTGGTCTTGCAGGAAAGCCCCTCGGTCCGGCCGCAAACGCGTGAGGCGGTGCGGGCGGTGATGGCCCGGCTGGGCTATGTGTACAACCGGAACGCGGCGAACCTGCGGTCTTCCAAGATCGGGCTGATCGGGTTGGTGATCAATGACCTGCGCAACCCGTTCTTTGCGGAGTTTGCCACGTCTTTGCAGATGGCTTTGGCGGCGCGGGGCTATGCCACGGTGATTTCCAACACGGATGAGGACCCGGCGTTGCAGGCGCAGGTTGTCGCCTCGATGATCGAGCATGGGGTGACGGCGGTGGTGATCTCTCCGGCCTATGGGCAGGAGGAGGCGACGTTCGGGCCGTTGAAGGCGGCGGGGGTGCCGGTGCTGCAGGTGCTGCGCAAGGTGGAGGCCATGGGCCAGCCCTTCCCGTTTGCCGCGCCGGATTATCGGCGCGGCGGGGAGTTGGCGGCGGAGCATCTGGTGGCGGCGGGGGCGCGCCGGATTGCCTTTGTGGGCGGGCTGGAGGGGCGGGCGGT